>JAZNRG010000081.1:0-16439 GCA_045590575.1 Acutalibacteraceae bacterium
CGTCGAACTGGACGACGCTTTCCACGCGCCATTTATCCAACGCCTGATAGAAGTCGCGCTCCGGGTCAATGACGATCTGGGTCAGACCGTAGTTGTCACGCAAGTCGATAAAAATAACTCCGCCATGGTCGCGGACACTGTGGATCCAACCGGCAATAGTTACATCCTTGCCGACATCGCTTTTGCGGAGTTCACCGCAAGTGTGAGTTCTGTAAATACTCATAATTTTTATTCTTTCTATGTTAAAAAATGGTTACTTTTCATTTCAAAAAATGCAATCACAGTAATATAGCATATTTTTTAATTTTTTGTACTGCAATATTGAATTTTTTTCAAAGTTTTTCATTATCCAGCTTTTCCGCCTGCTTCATAAGTTTGCTGAACGTTTTTGAATCATAGTTGAAAACAGTATGCAAAAAACCGATTATCCTGCGTGCGGAACGAACGTTTTCAAGCTCAAATTCCCTTACAGAACCATCACAAAAAATTATATGGATTTTATCACTGTGGATGCCGCCCCTGTCCGACATAAGCGGGATGTTTGCATTATTGCAGTCAAAGTTTTCCCCCCAGTAATAGAAACGTTTGAACGGGATTTCTTTTTTTTCTCTGTTCGTGACGGAAAAATCTCCATAAGGAATTTTGGCAAAATCTGCAAATTTTTTCAAGCCTGCTCCATTTATTCCCTGCGGATATTTCCCGTTATTTTTTTCTGCAAACAATTTTAATTGTGCGGCATATTTACGCATTTTTTCAAAACATTCGCTGTTCAAATCCGTAATTTTCTGTTCAATAAAAGCTGCTCTTCCCTCACGGTATATGAAATGGTCAGCCCATAATCCGATATTTACACTGTAAGCCATCAGCAGCATTTCTGCAAGTGAAGAGTTTGAATACTGTATCACCTCAAGCTCATCATCATCTTTTTTTACAGCAGAAAAGCAGTCACTGCCGGCAAAGGTCTTGCCGAAAATGGCGTGGATACTCTTTTCTACAACCTTCAGATGGGCAAGAAGTACACAGTTACCGCAACTATCACAGTTGACGGAAACGCAATTTCAAGCAGCAACGACATAACTCTCAAGAATTCCCAGAACGCACCCGATGTTAAGGCTGCAAGCAACGTTACCTCAACTTCAATCGAAATCCCCTCGGTAGCAGGTGGTGAATACAGAATTGAAGGCGAAGGCGTTGAAAATACCGCTTGGGGTTCAGCAACCAAGTTCACAGACCTTACTCCCGACACTCTCTACACAATCTATATCAGATTCAAGGAAACAGAAAGCAAGTATGCGAGTGCCGAAACCAAGGTTACGGTAAGAACTCTTATGGAAGCAAAACCCGGTAAGCCTGCTGCTCCTGTTCTTAAGGACAAGAATATGAACTCAATCACCGTTCAGGAAACATCAGGTGTTCAGTTCTCAATCGACCTTGTTAACTGGCAGGACAGCAATAAGTTCACCGGTCTTAAGGCTGGCGAAACCTACAGCATCTATGCAAGATATGCATTTGATGCGGGCGAGCAGGAAGCAGGCGCAACAAGTGCGGCTCTTGTTGTAAAGACGAACACAAGAGCGGCAATTCCCGCAAGTCTCAACGACTGCAAGATTACAATCGAAAACAAAGAAACATATTATGCAAACGAAACCTTCGATGTTACTGTTGAAGTTAAGCAGACATATGTTACCCATAAGGCAGAATACGGCGATACAGTTTATATTCCCACAACCTACCAGATTGATGACGGAGCAAAGATTAGCGTTAAGAAAATCCAGGGCGTAAAGTACGAAGCAGCTGTTGCTCCCGGTACTGAGAATGCAAACAAGAAAATCAAGCTTACCATCAACTTCACGAAGATGAAGTATGTAGGCGGCGAGCAGTGGATTGATATCGGCGAAGAAACAAGCTCGGTACACAAGATTGATATCGGCCCCGAAAACAACTTCTTCAACAAGATTTCAGAAGCTTTCGTAGGCATATTCAACTTCCTTTTCGATACTGCACCCGGTGCTCTTGCAGGCTTCCTCAAGAGCGACATTATCAAAGGTTTCTTTGATTTCTGGTTCGGTCTCGGTGGCGGTCTCGGCGATATCGACCTCGGCGGACTTCTCGGCGGATTAGTTGGTTAATAATAAACAAAGGCTTGCAGTGAGAAATGCAAGCCTTTTCATATGGTTCGGATATAAACAAAAGCGGTTTGCGAAATGCAAACCGCTTAATTATTTATTCGTAGATGGGATAACGCTGACAGATTTCGGTGACGCCTTCTCTGATTTTTTCTGCGCTGTTTTCAAAATCGGTTGCGCAGAGATAAATGAACTCTGCGATTTTATCCATATCGGCTTCCTTAAGACCTCTTGATGTAACTGCGGCTGTACCGAGTCTGACACCGCTTGTTACGAAAGGTTTTTCGGGGTCATTGGGGATTGCGTTCTTGTTTGCTGTGATATAAACTTCGTCGAGTCTGTGCTCAAGCTCTTTACCGGTGATGCCGAGTGAGCGGAGGTCAACGAGCATAAGGTGGTTATCCGTGCCGCCCGAAACAAGGTTGATGCCTCTGGACATAAGACCGTCTGCAAGAGCTTTTGCGTTCCTTATAATCTGCTGCTGATATTCTTTGAATGAGGGTTTGAGAGCTTCGCCGAAGCACACTGCCTTTGCGGCGATAACATGCATAAGAGGACCGCCCTGGTTGCCGGGGAAGATAGCCTTGTTGATTGCGGGAGCAAGCTCTTCCTTGCAAAGGATAAGACCGCCTCGGGGACCTCTGAGAGTTTTGTGGGTTGTGGTTGTTACTATATCGGCATAGGGAACTGGTGAAGGATGAAGACCTGCGGCAACAAGACCCGCAATGTGAGCCATATCAACCATAAAGTATGCGCCTACCGACTTTGCAATTTTGCCGATGCGCTCAAAATCAATTGTTCTTGCGTATGCCGATGCGCCTGCAACGATGAGCTTGGGCTGAACTTCAGCCGCAGTTTTTTCGAATTCATCATAGTCGATGAAACCGTTGTCGCCAACACCGTAGGGAACGAATTTATAGAGCTTACCGCTTGCGTTAACAGGTGAGCCGTGGGTGAGGTGTCCGCCGTGAGCAAGATTCATGCCCATAACAACATCGCCGGGCTGAAGGATAGCCGCATAAGCAGCCATATTTGCCTGAGCACCTGAATGAGCCTGAACGTTTGCTGCTTCTGCACCGAAGAGCTTCTTTGCTCTTTCGATAGCGATTGTTTCAACAACGTCAACGCATTCGCAACCGCCGTAATATCTCTTGCCGGGGTATCCTTCGGCATATTTGTTTGTGAGAACGCTGCCCATTGCCGCCATAACTGCAGGAGAAACAATGTTTTCCGATGCAATAAGTTCAAGATTTCTTCTCTGTCTTCCGAGCTCAGCCTGCATTGCAAGGCCAACTTCTTCGTCCCATCCGATGATGGGGGATATTGTGTCGATATAATCGGGGAACATTTTGAACGCACCTCTTTCAATCATTTTTCATCGGTTGTTTTAGGTCAAACCGCATATCTTTCCATTTTAGTTTATGATACCATATTATGCGACAAAATGTCAAATCGCATTCTTAACAAAAAAGACTTGTATTATTTTAATAAATAGGTTATACTGTATGATACTAACTTATAAAGGAGACGGACAGATGGATCCTATCAAGGTTGATTTTTCAAAAAAAGACGGCGGCAGAAAAAAGGATATAGTTATTCCTCCCGAAAAAGCCCCTCTTAAAATTATTCTCAGCATTTTATGCACAGTTATTTTTGCGGCGGTTGCATTCTATGTGATGCTGCCCGCTGTTAACTTCAAGGCATATGAATTTTATATTTACATCGGTATGGTTGCTGCTTCATATGTTGTGTTCAACGGTCTTTTTGCAAATGTTATGGCAAAACCCGAATACACTCCCTATGTAAAGAAACAGGCGATAGTGCCGGGTATTATTATCGGTTTGCTTGTTGTTACTGTTGCAATCGGCTATGTTGTTTCAAGTGAATTCTTCAGAGCTGAAAGCTACAGCAATATCATCGGTGTAAGAACAGACGCAAAGTTTTCCGAAGAAATTGCGGAGCAGGATGCAGAGAGCTTCAGTGCTATCCCCAAGCTCGACGAAGAAGCTGCCGCTCAGCTTGCAACAAGAGCTCTCGGTGTTCTTGAAGAAAAGGGCTATGTTTCTCAGTTCACTGTTTATCCCGAATACACTCAGATTAACTACAAGGAAACTCCCGTAAGAGTTGCTCCTCTTCAGTATGCAAATATCATCAAGTGGTTCACCAATACAAAAGACGGTTTCCCCGGCTATGTTATAATCGATATGGCTAACGAATCAACCGAATTTATCGAAACCGAAAACAGCATCAGATATTCACCTGCAGAGCATTTCGGCAAACTTCTCAAGCGTCATCTTCGCTTTGAATATCCCACCTATATGTTTGCGGATGCAACATTCGAAATCGACGATGAAGGCAATCCCTATTGGATTTGCGCACGCCTCGACAAAACAATCGGTCTTTTCGGCGGAACAGACGTAATCGGTGCCGTTGTTGTTAAGGCAGACAGCGAAACAGGCGAAAGCGCATATTATTCCGTTGACGAAATCAAAAACAATGCTGAGCTTCAGTGGCTTGACAGAATCTATGATTCAGACCTTCTTGTTCAGCAGTTCAACTTCTACGGTAAATATCAGAACGGCTTCTGGAACTCAATCCTCGGCCAGAGAGATGTTATCACAACAACCGCTAACTACAACTACATCGCAAAAGACGACGATGTTTGGATGTATACAGGTGTTACTTCCGTAACAACCGACCAGTCAATTACAGGCTTCGTGCTTGTTAACCAGAGAACAAAGGAAGCAAGCTACTACCGAGTTACGGGTGGTACCGAGTATTCCGCTCAGCAGGCAGCAGAAGGCCGAGTCAAGGACCTTGGCTACACCGCAACCTTCCCGCTTCTTCTTAACATCGGCGGCGAACCCACCTATTTCCTTTCACTCAAGGATGACAGCAACATCGTTCAGCAGTATGCTCTTATCAATGTTGCTCAGTATAACAACAACAAGATGGGTGCAACAGGCACAGACCTCGGAGAATGCCTCAAAAAGTATGTTGATGCTCTTCAGGATAGCGGCATCAAGGTTGATATCGACACAGACGCTGTTATTGATCCCTCAACACAGACAACCCCCGAAGATGCTCCCGCAAAGGAAACAAAGACTGCGTCAGGCACAGTTTCCGATATCAGAACCGCTGTTATAGGCGGCGACAGCTACTATTATATCAAGCTCGATTCAAACGCAGCTTATTTCTCAATCGCTGCAGCAGACGATGAAGCCGTTGTTATCCTCAACAAGGGTGACAGCGTGACCGTTGCTTACGAAGGCGAAGGCGCAATCATCGAAGCTGAATCAATCAAACTCAATTAACTTATGTAGGGGACGGCCTCTGTGCCGTCCCGTTTTATTAAATTATTGAAGGTGCTCCCATGGATTTTTACGAAAACAAGCAAGAACCCGAAAAGGCGGTGCTCATTGCCGTTGACACGGGCGATTATGACTGTGAACTTTCGCTTGACGAACTCGAGGAGCTTGCAAAAACCGCAGGCGCAGAGGTTGTAGGCAGAATGTGGCAGAAAAGGGATAAGCCCGATTCTGCCGCGTATCTCGGTTCGGGCAGACTCGAGGAGCTTGCCGAATTCTGCGAAAACAACGAAATCGACCTTGTTATTGCGGACAGCGAGCTTTCTCCCGCACAGCTGCGAAATATTGAAAAGGCGACCAAGGTGAGGGTTATCGACAGAACAACCCTTATCCTTGATATCTTTGCCGAGAGAGCAAGGAGCAATGAGGGCAAACTTCAGGTTGAGCTTGCTCAGCTGCGCTATTCTCTGCCCCGTCTTACGGGTCAGGGAACAAAACTTTCAAGGCTCGGCGGCGGCATCGGCACAAGAGGTCCCGGTGAAACAAAGCTTGAGTCCGACAAACGCCATATCAGGCGCAGAATAAAATCTCTTGAAGAGGAATTCGAGGCTCTTGAAAAAAGAAGAGGCCTTGCAAGAGCAAGGCGAGAAAAAGACGGTGTTGAAACCGTTGTTATCGTCGGCTATACCAACGCAGGCAAATCAACTCTTATGAATGCGCTTACAGAAGCGGGCGTGCTCGCTCAGGATAAGCTCTTTGCAACTCTTGACCCAACCTCAAGAGCATTGACTCTGCCCGACGGCAGAAAGGTTATGCTCATTGATACGGTAGGATTTATCCGCAGGCTTCCGCACCACCTTGTCGAAGCGTTCAAGTCAACCCTTGAAGAGGCGGCTTGCGCAAAGGTAATTCTCAATGTCTGCGATGCTTCCGACCCCGAATGCGCAGAGCATATCAAGGTCACGAACGACCTTCTCGAAGAGCTCGGCTGTTCGGGCAAGCCTGTTATTCCCGTTTATAACAAATGCGATTTACCCGAAGCAAAGGATAATATTCTTTTTGAGCCGAATTCGGTTATGATATCTGCTCTTGAAGAAAAGGGATTTGATAAACTGCTTGATGCAATATCAAAGGCACTTCCGCCCACGAGAGCAAAGGCGAAGATGCTTATTCCGTATTCCGACGGTGCCGCGGCTGCAGCCCTGCGTAAGGACAGCATCATAAACTTTGAGGAATACAGAGCAGACGGACTTTATTTTGAGCTTATCGCCGATGTTACGATGATAGACCGCTATCAGAAATACTGTGTGTGATGCAATGTTTAACATTTGCTTAACACAATGTTAAATATTTCGATGTTGACAATATTTGTGTAATGTTATATAATGTTTAAGCAATCAAGATTTGTAAATACTTAAAAAGGGGGACTATGAAATGAATTTGTTTGATCTTGAAGTAAGCACAGGCGGTATGGAAGAACTTATCTACACATTCCTTGAAGGTATTCTTTCGCTCAACCTCAAAGAAATGAACCTCGACTATCTTGGTGAGCTTCTCACTGTTTTTGCTCCCATCTGGAATCCCATCTGGGCAGCTATCAACGAGTGGCTTGGTGCATTCATCGGTCTTTAATCAAGAAATTCATTCGGTCTGCATTTCGGTGCAGACCGTTTTTCTTTTGAAAAACATATATACTTATTCTTGAATATATAAGTAATGTTTGATATAATATATTTCTATTTTACCGCACGGTGCGGCGAAGGGATGTATGCTTATGTTTCAGCAGTTGATTGAATATTTCAGAGAACGCAAGGTGCTTATCCTCGGCTTCGGCAGAGAGGGTAAGTCAACTTATAATGTTATAAGACGCAGTCTGCCCGATAAGCAGATTGGCATTGCCGATATGCGTCAGGTTGAGATTGATGACCCGAATGTTACCCTGCATTGCGGAGATAATTATCTTGATGCCATTGAGCAGTACGACACGGTTATCAAAACTCCCGGTATTTCGTTCAGGGATGTTATGGTGCCGACCGAGGTTGAAGTAACCTGCCAGACGGATTTGTTTCTTCGTTTTTCAAAGTGCACCTGCATAGGCATAACGGGCACGAAGGGCAAAACCTCGACCTCAACCCTTATTTACGAAATGGTGAAGCAGGCAGGCAAAAAGGCTTGCCTTATAGGCAATATGGGTGTGCCCGTGCTCGATACTCTTGAAAACGGCGAAGCGGATATCGCCGTTATCGAGATGTCATCTCATCAGCTTGAATACACAACAGCATCGCCCCATATTGCGGTTATGACCAATATTTATCCCGAGCATCTTGACCACTATAACGGTTTTTCGGGTTACGTTTCCGCAAAGCTGAATATTATCCGCCATCAGACGGGCTGCGATTATTTCGTTTGCAACGCCGAGCAGGATTTTGATGAATACTATAACTTCTCAAAGGCAAACACAAATGTTATCAAAGTCAGCAAAAACGGCGGCAGAGGGGATGAAGAAATCATCGCTGCAGCTGCGGAAAATGAAAGGCTCAAGGGCATTCATAACAGACAGAATGTCTGCGTTGCGGCAACCGTTGCAAGATGCCTCGGCATAAGTGATTCTGATATTCTCGAAGCGGTTAAGAATTTCTGCGGTATCGAAAACAGAATGGAGCCCATCGGCGAATTTTACGGTATTAAATTCTATAACGACTCAATCGCAACCATTCCCCACGCTGTTGAATGCGCAATCGAAGCTCTTGAGGATGTTGATACCCTAATTTTCGGCGGTATGGACAGAGGAATCGAATACGGCGAATTTGAGAAATACCTTGAAAAATGCAAGGTGAGAAATCTTATCGGTATGCCCGAAACCGGAGTTAACATCTGCAACTCTCTTCTCGAAAAGGGATGCCCCAAGAATATCATTATTGCAAACACAATGGAAGAAGCTGTTGATGCCGCATTCAGATTCACCCGCAAGGGCAAGAGCTGCATTATGTCGCCCGCCGCATCAAGCTACAATGTTTATAAGGATTTTGAACATAAAGGCAATCACTACAAAGAATGCATAAAGGCATATAAAGAATAAGAAAAGAGCTGTCGGCAGACAGCTCTTATTTTTTACAGATATATTCTGTTATATCGGGGCTCAATATTGATTGTTCCGTCGCCGTGAAGGGTTGTAACCGTAACTCCTTCAAGCCATTCGCTTTCAGGTTTATCGGTTTTGTCGCCGAGGTTATAAACCGCATATCCGCCGGGAAGGCTGTACACAAGATAAACGCCCTTGTAGATTGCGCACCAGTCGTTGACATGGTCGTGACCGCAGAAAACAGCCTGAGTGCTGCCCGTTTCAAGGATTGCATCAAACATTCCGCTGTTGTAGGTTGAACAGCCTACGCTCTCATACTGCTCGCCGTAGAGAATTTCGCATTCACCAGAGGGAACGAATTTTCCGTTTTCATCCTCCTTGAAAGCGTGCACATATTCAGGCAGGGGAATGTGCATATACATAAATGAATCTGCCGAGCCGTATTCTTTCTTGAGCTTTGCGGTTTCGTTTTTGTAGAAATCAATCTGTTCTTTCTTGAGGAAGTCATAGCCGTTGAAATCGGCGGGCAGACCGTATTTTTCTTTGTCACGGTCAAGAATATCTCTGCCCGAGTCAAAGAAGAAGAGCGATTTGAGGAGCTTGCCGCCCTCGCCGAGAATGTTTACGGTGTAGTTGCCGTAGCCGAAAAGTTCTTCGGGACCGAACTTGCAAAGGCAATGGTCATAGTCGCAGAAGCTCTTCCAGAGAAGCCATTTATAGAAGCCTCTGTCCTCTCTTGTTTCGTGGTTGCCGAAAGTTGCCGTCCAGTAGATGCCGATTTCTTCCATCATCTGAGCAAACTGAATTGCATCAATCTGCTGGAATTTGGAAAGAATGTTGTCGCCCGTGAGAACAACAAGGTCAGGCTTTACTTCTTTGATATGGTTAACGAAATTTCTTACTGCCTTTGTGTTTATTTCGTGGTCAACATCAAAATGGAAGTCGGTTGTTGAAACGATAACAAAATCGTCGCTTTTGATGTTGCCGTTTTTATCAACCTTTGCGATTGTTGTTGAATAATCGTTTTCGGAAATGATTTTAACGTCTGTCGGCATTTTTGCGGGATTTGCTCTTTTGCAATAGAGCGACTTGGGGAGCTTGCCGCCGCTGATTTTAAAAATCGCTTTTGCCGCCGCAAGATGAATTCTTACCGCAGTCTGCCTTACGAAGCCCCATACATTATATAAAATCATAATATCACCTCATTAAAAACTATTATATTGTTGCTCTTTGCCAAAGTCAACAAAATTAAAACTTTTTCTGCAAAAGTACGGTTTTTTGGACACAACATAAGCTATAATAAAACCAAGATGAACGGAATAAACCGAACATCCGAAACATATTATTAATTGAAGAAAGGCAAAATGAACAAGAAAAATCGCATATATTGCGGTGAAAACATTTGACAAACAATATATATTGTGGTATAATAACATCAAACAAAGAAAGTTTGAAATTTATCGAACATTTGTATTGACAAACGAATGTTCGTCTGATATAATAAAACCACAGAACAAATGTTTATAACTTGTTCGCCGAAGGAGGATTTGAAATGGCTTTTGCAGAAGTATTAAGAACAGTATTTGAATTTGCAGCGGTTGTTCTGCTGATTGTCGGCTTTATATATGAAAAGAAGGTTGTTGCATTCGAGGTGAAGCTTGCAAGAGCAATCCGAATCCATCTTCGCAACCGCCGTCTTCGCAAGCAGAGAGAAAATGCTGCGAGAATCCAGCCCAGAGATGCAGGCGCACTTTATGTTGAAGAAAAGCCCGCATTCGTTGTTGTTCAGGGTAAGAAAAGCTCCCATCAGGTTGCATAATATTTCTTTCAAATTATTTGAAAAAGGCAGAGCATCACGCTCTGCCTTTTTTCTTGTATTTTTGGTTTACAAAATTTACCTTTAGTGGTATTATATTAATGTATGTGCCGATGAAGCTAATATATCGGTGCAATTGAAGTTGTATTAAATGACCGCCTTATCAGGGCGTTCGGAACAGGAGAAACATATGAATAAGGTTGCAATTTACGGCGCAGGTTCTCTCGGTACCGTTCTCGGTGCGTATATGACAAAAAACGGTGTTGATGTTGAGCTTGTCAACAGAAACAAGGCACACGTTGCCGCCCTTAACGAAAAGGGTGCGCATATCACGGGCACTGTTGAAATGACAGTTCCCGTCAAGGCGATAACTCCCGATGAAATGAGCGGAGTTTACAGCGTTATTTTCCTTATGACAAAGCAGCTTTTCAATGCTGAAGTATGCACCTTCCTCAAGCCTTTCCTTGCAGAGGACGGCGTTATCGTTACTCTTCAGAACGGTATTCCCGAGCCCGGTATTGCAGAAATCGTAGGCAAAGAGCACACAATGGGCTGCGCTGTTGAATGGGGCGCAAACCTTGCCGCTCCCGGCGAATGCGTTCTCACAAGCGAACCCGACAGCCTTTCATATCATATGGGTAAGATGGACGGTATCACCGACGCTCAGGTTGCTATGGTAACCGAGCTTCTCGAAAAAATGTGTCCCGTTCATTTTGAAGATAACCTTATCGGAACAAGATGGTCAAAGCTCCTCATCAATGCCACCTTCTCGGGTCTCGGCACCGTTATGGGCGGCACCTTCGGTTCGGTAACGGGCGATAAATTCGCACGCAAGGTTGCAATCCGCTGTATGAAGGAATGCATCGATGTAGGTCACGCTGCGGGTGCGGAATTCGCCCCAGTTCAGGGCAAGGACATCACAAAGCTTTTCTACTATAAGAACGGTTTTAAGAGAGCAATCGGCGAGCTTCTTATTCCTGTCGCAATGAAGAAGCATGTTGATATCATTCCCTCAATGCTTCAGGACCTTCGCAACGGCAAGCCCTGCGAAATCGATGCAATCAACGGCGTTGTTTGCGAATGGGGCAGAAAGTGCGGCGTGCCCACTCCCGTTAACGACAGAATAGTTGAGGTTATCAAGAAAGAGCAGGCAGGCGAGCTTAAGCTTGAAGCTTCAAATATCAAGCTTTTTGCAGATCTGATAAAATAATCCGAGGTGATACCCATGGCTATTTATAAAAACAGAATTGATTTGCATATGCATACCGCAAGCTCTTTTGACGGCAACTATTCCGCTGCGCTGATGTGCAAGGCATCGGTAGAAAATGAGCTTTCGGTTATAGCAATAACCGACCATTTTGACGTTGATTTCTATAAAGCACACCGCCTTGAAATGCGCCAGAAAACAAGCTATGAGGATATCTGCCTCATCAAAGAGATTTTTGCGGATAAAATCCGTTTGCTCCGAGGCATAGAAATGGGTCAGCCGACCTATGAACCCGAGCTTACCGAAAAGTCGCTTGCGAGATATGAATATGATTTCGTTATCGGTTCAATCCATAATCTCCGCAATATGCCTGACTTCGGCGACCTTGATTATAAGGCGCTTTCGCAGGATGAAATCTACGCTCTTCTCGATAAATATTTTGAGGAGATGCTGCTTCTCGCAAAATGGAACGGATTTGATACCCTCGCTCACCTTACATATCCGATGAGATATATTGTTCAGGCGGGCAGAGATGATATTGAGCTTTCAAGATACGATGAGATAACCGATGAGATTTTCAGAACTCTCATTAAAAACGGCAAGGCTCTTGAAATCAACACAAGCGGCTTGCGCCAGCCCATCGGCAAAACTATGCCCACGGAAAATTATGTGCGCCGCTTCAGAGAGCTCGGCGGTGAATACCTCACCCTCGGCTCCGATGCTCATTTTACCGAGCACACGGGCGCGGGCATCGACGAAGGCTACGCCATCGCCGAAAGATGCGGCTTTGAATATGTAACATATTTCGAAGGCAGAAAACCCGTTATGGTGATGATTGAGAAATAATCGGGCAGGGATTACCACCCCAAATCAGCCGTGAGGATTACAGCATATTATTGCCTTGCGGCAATCACCTCATCCGTCGCTATGCGACACCTTCTCCTCAAGGAGAAGGCGATGGTAGGGGCGACCTGCGGTTAAAAAATCAAAGGAAGGTATAACAATGAAAAAAATAATCGCCGCAATGCTTTCGGCAATAGTCGGTCTTTTTGGCTACACAATTGTTGACACCGCCATTGAAACAAGGGTTTCAGACCTTGAAAGCGAGGTTTCAGCTCTTCGCAGTCAGGTTGCGGAATATCACGGCACAACTGCGAGAGAAAACCCAACAGCAGCCGTCAGACCTCCCGTAACCACGCAAAGATCAACCCGTCCATCAAGAACCACACGTCCTCAAACTACGACAAGACCCGAATATGAAACCACAACCGACAGGTACCCGACAACCACATATCCCTATGATGCAACAATATGGTATCCTACCACAACCCGTGGTTATACCGCAAAAGCAACAACCACAACCCGCATTTATACCACAAAACCCGCCACAACAGAAGCACCCACTACAACTACAAGACCCACCACAACAACCACAAGACCAGTGACCACAACCCAGGCAGGTCCCACCGCAAGTGGCTGGTGCGGCGACTACGCACAGTGGGAACTTACTTCGGACGGCACCCTCACCATCTTCGGTAAAGGCACTATGTATGACGGCTACCCCGAATGGTATAACAGCGGTTACTACCCCAACATAAAGAAAGTTATAATTGAAGACGGAATAACAAGCATAGGCGATAACGCTTTCCGTTTCTGCCATAACCTCAAAAACATCACAATTCCCGATGGTGTCACAAGCATAGGCGGTTCTGCTTTCGATTACTGTTCAAGTCTTACACGCATCACAATTCCCGACAGTGTCACAAGCATAGACGGTTCTGCTTTCGGTTACTGTACAAGTCTTACACGCATCACAATTCCCGACAGTGTCACAAGTATAGGCGGTTCTGCTTTCGATAACTGCACAAGCCTCACAAGCATCTCAATTTCTGACAGTGTTACAAGCATAGGCAATGGTGCTTTTTCTAACTGCACAAATCTCACAAGCATTATTATTCCTGATAAAGTCACAGTTGTTGGTAGTAAATCTTTCTATAACTGTACGAGTCTTGAAACAGTAATAATCGGTACGGGCGTAAAAAATATTGCTGGTTCCGCCTTTGAAGGATGTTCGAATCTCAAAACAGTAAAGATGAATAAAAATATAATATCAATTAGTAGCATGGCGTTTGCAAAATGCGGCAGCCTCACCGACGTTTACTACGCAGGTTCGGAGTCGGATTGGCAAGCAATTAAAATTCAGGAAAACAACGCCCGCCTCACCGATGCAAATATTCATTATAACTACACTGCATAATTAAATTTTAAAATCACGGCTTCCGCTTGAGGGGAAGCACCGTCATAGACGGTGATGAGGTGGATGCGAAGCATCGTCAATATAAGAAAAAATGATTGCCTTTCGGCAATCACCTCATCCGTCGCTATGCGACACCTTCTCCTCAAGGAGAAGGCGAAACATAAGGGTTGCTTATATGAACAGAATGCACAACAAAAAGCTGACAAATAACTCTCAGGCATTAAGAAGAAATATGACCAAGGAAGAACGAAAACTATGGTATGAATTTCTTAAAGAATTGCCTGTAACCTTTCACCGCCAGAAGGTGATTAATAATTATATTGTTGATTTTTACTGTGCAAGTGCAAAATTGGTGATTGAGCTTGACGGTACACAGCATTATCTTGATGAAGGAAAATCAAAGGACAAAATAAGAGATGATTATTTATCTTCAATCGGTCTGACTGTTTTAAGATATTCAAATGATGAAGTGAACAATTCCTTTGAGAGTGTTTGTCAGGATATATTCAATAATCTCAAAATTTAATAGCATTATCAAACAAAAAACCTGCCAAAGCGTTTTGCCTTGGCAGGTTAATTTTTTTAGCCTACAAACTTGATTGTAAGAATCTTCTTGCCTGTGATTTCAAAATCAACGAAGCCGTCAGTGTTCATGGTAAGAGGTGCAGAATCAAGCTCTTCAAGAGTTACGAGTTTAACCTCGCTCCACTTCTTGCCCGAATATGCGGGAAGCTCGAATTCGGCAATCTGTCTTTCAACGGGTGACTGCACCTTTTCGATGGGTGCGATGCCGCCGTTAAGACGGATTGAGTTCCTGATTGTCTTATCCGAGGGATTGAAGAGACGGATAACGTAGCCTTCGCCGTCTTCGCTCTTCTTGATTGCGCTGATGTTGAGGTTTTCCTCCTTAAGCTCAATGAATGAGTGAGTGAGAGGATTCTTGCCGTGAGCTGTGGGAGCAAGCTGACCTGCTGTGAGATAGAGGTTGAAGCGTTCGCTCTCCTGCCATACGTTGCCTTCTTCCCAGTCGCCCTTATGAGGCATGAATGCATAACGGAAGGTGTTCACGCCGATGCACTGTGAACCCTTATCCCAATCGCTGTAGTTCTGCATATCTGCGGTTACGCAAATGCGGAGAGGATAAGCACGGATAAGTGAAAGATAAAGAGTGTTGCACTCATCGTCTGCTGCTTCGTATGCCTTAAGGCCTGTGTTAAGAAGAGCTGCGCCAACCTTGCCGTCTGTGAGGTCAACGAATGAGTTCATAGGATGCTCTGTCATGGGAATTTCATCGTAAAGTGAGTAATCGGGCTTTGCGATGGGACGCTTGAGCACGTCGAACTGACCCTGAGCATATGAGAATTCGGAGTTGATGTTGGTCGGGAAGCCTACCTGAAGGTAATGGTCCTCGCAGCGGTTGTTGATTGTTGTTTCGATTTCAACAAATCTTGCGCCCTTGCGGAGAGTTACAACGCTGTCGATATCAACGGGAAGCTTGTGCTCACTTCTTGACTTTTCGTCTGCAGAACGCTTTTCGGGAAGCATCCAACGCATTGAAATCTTGTATGCGGTTTCGAATTCGCCGTCACGGAGAAGAGTGATAGTTGCTTTTTCATTGAGAGTTGTGAAAATCTCATTGAATTCGGGAACAAAATGTTCCCAGGGATTGCCGATTTCGCCGCCGTCCTTGAAGAAGCCGAGGTTTTCGTAAACCTTTCCGTTCTCCTTGTCAACAACATTGTATGTGCCGTTGCTGTTGAAGGTAACGCGGAGATATTCGTTCTCCATAGCCTGGTTTGTCATAAGAAGAGTAACGGGAGTTGTTGCTCTTACATTATAGAGAGGACGAAGTTTATATGTCTTGTAGCCCATTGCGGGGATATCCGAAACATAAGCCGAAATGAGATACTGCTCGGTGTGAAGCACGTTTGCGGTATCGTTGGGATTCTGAATAATCTGTGCGTTTGCTTTATTTGAAGAAATAATCTGATACTTGATTGCGTTGCCGTCTTCGTCAAGAAGCTCGAAGGAATCCGCCTTCCACTCTGCGGGGATTTCAACACGGAGGCTGACTGTTTCGCTTCTCTTGAAGGGTGCGGGGTTGAACACTACAACCGCTGCATCGTCACGGCTGAAGCTCTTGAGGTCGATATCGCCTGCGATATCCATGAATGCACGCTCAAATACGCAGCTTGAAAGCTCTCTCGACTGTCTGTAGCGCGACATAACATCTTCGTAAACAACGTCTCTGCCGCAGGAACCGATGCTGTCGTGACCGTGGTTCTGAAGCAGATAGTTATATGAAAGGTCGATGAAGTTCTGAGGATAGGGTGCACCTGCAAGTGATGCGAAAACAGCGAAGGGCTCAGCGTAGTTGATGAGTCTTCTTTCTGTATCAAAGTTTTCCTGCTTGATATAGGTTCTTGCGGAGAGAATCCAACCGCAGAGGATGCTTACGCTGCCCTTGGTGTAGGGGTCACGCATTTCGCCCTTGAGAACGGGAAGTCGGAGGCCAAGCGGTCTTAGGAAGACAATCCTTTTGTACAACTCCTTGGCTCACAGAACGACATGGCTACGATCCGACTTGAGGATGCTTACGCTGCCCTTGGTGTAGGGGTCACGCATTTCGCCCTTGAGAACGGG
>JAZNRG010000082.1:0-24529 GCA_045590575.1 Acutalibacteraceae bacterium
GTTTTACCTATTGCGGCAATAGTGCTTATTTTAAGTGTAAGCTTAGCACCAATAAATGCTGGTGTATTAGTTTTGTTTTTATTTGGAACACTGCTTCTGATATTTGGTATGAGTTTTTTTACAATTGGTTCAGGTATTTCAATGGAGCCATTGGGTGAAAGTATAGGTATTAAAATAGGGAAAGCTAAAAAAATTTGGGCACCATTATTTATCTGCTTCATATTAGGTGTTTTAATTACTGTTTCAGAACCCGATTTACAGGTGTTGGCAGAGCAAGTGCCATCAATTCCTAATATGGTGCTTATAATGTGTGTTGCACTGGGTGTAGGTTTATTTTTGTGTATTGCACTGTTTCGTGCAAGAAAAAGTATTCAGTTACCAAGACTTCTTATATTCTTTTATCTCATAGTAATTGTTCTGTCATTCTTTGTGCCAAAAGATTTTATTCCCACTGCATTTGATTCCGGTGGGGTTACAACAGGGCCTATAACCGTGCCATTTATAATGGCGCTTGGTGCAGGTATGTCATCAATGAGTAAAAGTAAAAAATCAATAGAAAACAGCTTCGGCTTTGTGTCTCTTTGTAGTATTGGACCAATTCTTTCTGTGCTTATTTTAAGCATTTGCTTTAAACCAGAGTCAGAAACAAGCGAAACGATAATCCCAGTAGTAGAAACAACGAAAGATGCGTTTTCCCAATTCGTACACTTTATTCCGAAATATGCTGAAGAAGTTGCTGTGGCGTTTTTACCAATTGTTGCAATGTTTATTCTTTTTCAGATTTTCACAAGGCGCTTCTTAAAGCACGAGGTTTTAAGAATTTCTGTTGGCTTGATTTATACCTATATCGGTCTTGTTTTGTTCTTAACAGGTGCAAATGTTGGCTTTATGCCTGCTGGTAAATTGTTGGGTTCAGAAATTGCCGGTAGCAGTTTAAAATATTTGCTGGTGCCAATTGGATTAATAATTGGCTACTTCGTTGTTTCAGCAGAGCCTGCAGTTCATTCACTCAAAAAGCAGGTTTCAGAAATAACAAATGGTGCCATTTCACAAAAGGCAATTGGTTTAGCACTCTCTGTTGGTGTAGGTGTATCGGTTGCGATTGCACTTTTGAGAGTTTTAACAGGAATTCCTATTTTGCCATTTTTAATTGTTGGCTACTCAGTAGCACTTATAATTTCTTTTTTTGTTCCACCTATTTATACAGCTATTGCATTTGACTCTGGTGGAGTTGCAAGTGGTCCTATGGCTACTACATTTATATTACCATTTGCAGTTGGTAGCTGTGAGATGCTTGGTGGTAATGTTATGACCGATGCATTTGGAATTGTTGCTATGATAGCTCTTGCACCACTTATTACAATTCAGGTTTTAGGTCTCAGCAGTAAGGTTCACCGTAAAATCAGAATGAAGCGTGTGTATGAGGAATTCCAGTCTATTGATGATGATATTATTTATTTCAATGAGGTGAGTGACAATGAGTGATGAAGCTAAAAAAGTAATGATGATGCTTTCAATAGTAGAAGCTGAAAAAGGTCACAAGCTTATTGAATTATTAGAGAAGCAAGAAATAAAAATGAATATGCAAATAGTAGGTTACGGTACAGCTCCCACTGAAATGATGGATATTTTTGGTCTTGGTAGTAACGATAAAGATATTATTCTCAGTATGGCGTCTAAAAAGGCGATAAGCTCGCTTATGGCGAATTTTGGAAATAGCTTTACAAGCTACACAAAATATGGGGGACTTTTAATTGTGCTTAACGTTTTAGCGGTGAACAGACTTGTTGCTGAAGTGCTTAATCATGATTTGCCAGAGGAAATATCTTTGCAGGAGGAAACAGTAATGAAAAATGAACACAAGCATTACCTTGTTATGATAACAGTTAATCGTGGTTACACAGATTCTGTAATGGAAGTTGCCAAAAAAGCAGGTGCTACTGGTGGCACTGTTATTAAAGGCAGACTTGCAGAAAGCGAAAAGCTTAATGCTATAACAGAAATGGAGCTTCAGGAAGAAAGAGAAAGTATCATAATATTAGCTCCTGCAGATGTAAGTGCAAGAATTTTAGAAGATGTTAACGAGAAATATGGCTTAAGAAGTGAAGCTCGTGGAATTTTATGTGCTGTACCAGTAGAAAAAGCTTATAAGATATGATATAATGTGAGTGCATATAAAAATATATGCACTCTATTTTTTTGAAAAATGTGGGTGACTAAAATGCTTTATAAAAAGAATTCCAGTAAAACATTAAGCAAAGAACTTTTTAAAAATCCTACAAGCGAATTCAGGGGAACTCCCTTCTGGGCTTGGAACAATATGCTTACTAAGGAAGAGCTTTGCCGGCAGATAGATATTTTTAAGGAAATGGGCTTAGGCGGCTTCCATATGCACGTAAGAACAGGTATGTCAACAAACTACCTCTCCGATGAATTTATGGCTCTCATAAAGTGCTGCTGCGAAAAGGCAGACAAAGAGCATATGCTTGCCTGGCTTTATGACGAGGACAGATGGCCCTCGGGTGCGGCAGGCGGTCTCGTTACCAAAGATGAAGAATACAGAGCACGCTGCCTGCTTCTGACAACCGTTCCCTGCGACAATGAAGAAGCGGATTCCGCCGACGTTATCGATTCAAGAGCAGAAGGCGGCAGAAACGGCAAGGGCTGGCTCATTGCCTGCTATGACGTTATTCTTGACGATAACGGCTATCTTAAGAGCTATAAAAAAATTGGCGAAAATGATGATGCCGAAGGCACCAAATGGTATGCTTACCTCAAAATCCACGCACCCTCACCCTGGTATAACAATCAGACCTATCTCGACACACTCAATCCCAAGGCAGTAAAACGATTTGTTGAGGTTACTCACGAAAGATACAAAGAAGTTATCGGCGAGCATTTCGGCGGAGTTGTGCCCGCAATTTTCACCGATGAACCGCAGTTCACAAGAAAGCAGGTTCTTGATAATTCAACCGATACCGACGATATTGCAATGCCCTGGACCGACGATATCCCCGAAACATACAAAGCGCAGTACGGAGAAGATATTCTTGATTCTCTTCCCGAGCTTTTTTGGGAACTTCCCGACGGCAATGTTTCAATCACAAGATACCATTATCACGACCATATTTCAGAGCGTTTTGCTCAGGCTTTTGCAGATGTTTGCGGCGGTTGGTGCCGCGAAAACGGAATTGCACTCACGGGCCACATGATGGAAGAACCCACTCTCCACAGCCAGACTGCTGCTCTCGGCGATGCAATGCGTTCCTACAGAGGATTTGACCTGCTCGGTATCGACATGCTCTGCGCAAGCTATGAATTCACAACCGCAAAGCAGGCTCAGTCCGCAGTTCATCAATACGGTAGAGAAGGTATGCTCTCCGAGCTTTACGGCGTTACCGGCTGGGAATACGATTTCAGAGGTCATAAGCTTCAGGGCGACTGGCAGGCGTGCCTCGGTGTTACAATAAGAGTTCCTCACCTTTCCTGGTACGCAATGGGCGGTGAAGCAAAGCGTGACTACCCCGCATCAATCCATTATCAGTCTCCCTGGTGGGAAGAATATTCGTATGTTGAAAACCATTTTGCAAGAGTCAATGCGGCAATAACAAGAGGTAAACCCGTTGTTAAGGTCGGCGTTATTCACCCCGTTGAGAGCTTCTGGCTCCATTGGGGACCCAACGACAAAACTGCTCTTATGCGTGAAAACATGGATTATAAATTCCGCAATGTTACCGAATGGCTTCTTAAGGGCAGTATAGACTTCAACTTCATCAGCGAATCACTTCTTCCCTCTCTTTGCGAAGACGGTTCAGCTCCTCTCAGGGTCGGCAAGATGGAATACGATGCAATAGTTGTGCCCGACTGTGAAACACTCAGAAGTTCAACCCTCGAACGTCTTGAAAGATTCCGCGCAGACGGCGGCAAGCTCATATTTATGGGCAGCGCGCCAAAATACGAAAACGGCATTCCGAGCGAAAGAGGCAAGGCACTCTTTGAAAAATCAACCGTTATTTCTTATGACAAAGGCATGCTTCTCGATGCTCTTGAGAATAACAGAACGGTTACCATCCGTCAGGCAAACGGCAGACTTTCCGAGGGCTTTATTTATCAGATGCGCCACGACGGCAACAGCCGCTGGCTCTTTATCAGCCGTTGCTGTGAGCCTTACAATAAGGATATCGCAAATGAACATAAGCTCCGCATAAGCGTAACCGGCGAATTTGCCCCCTATCTTTACGATACAATCAGTGGTGATATCAGCCGGATTCCCTGCGAATATAAAAACGGATGCACTGTTATTTCAAAGGTTCTTTACGATTATGACAGCCTTCTTCTCAGACTTGACGAAGGCAAATCCGATCTTATCGGAAACAAGCTCGAAGGCGTTCAGCTTACAGAAAGCCGTGCAATGCCCGCTCTTGTTCCCTATTCACTTTCCGAACGCAACGTTATGCTTCTTGATACTGCCGAATTCTCGCTTGACGGCGGTGAATTCATGGCAGAAGAAGAAATTCTCCGTCTTGATAATGTTTGCAGAAATATGCTCGGATTCGTTGAAAGAGGCGGCAACGTTGCCCAGCCGTGGGTAATTGAAAAAGAAGAAATCAAACATCACGTTACCCTCAGATTCACAATTAACAGCGAAATTGATTATGTAGGTGCAGAGCTTGCTCTCGAAGATGCAGAATATGCTGACATCAAGATGAACGGAGTTTCGGTTGCAAACGATATTACAGGTTGGTATGTTGACAAAGATATCAAGACCGTTACACTCCCCGAAATAAAGAAGGGCGCAAATATAATTGAAGTAACACTCCCCTTCGGCACACGCACAAACACAGAATGGTGCTACCTTCTCGGTGATTTCGGAGTAAGACTTACCGGCAGAGATAAGGTTATCACTCCGCTTCCCGAAAAGCTCGGCTTCGGCAACATTACTTCTCAGGGCTTCCCCTTCTACGGCGGTAACGTTACCTATCATTTTGAAGCAAAAGGCACAGACCTTCGTGTTGAAGCAACACGTTACAGAGGCGGTCTTATTTCGGTTGCCGTTGACGGCGAAACAAAGGGCAGGATTGTTTATCCTCCCTACGCACTCGATATTAACGGTCTTTCAGACGGAAATCACAAAATTGATGTTACCCTCTTCGGTCACAGATTCAATTCATTCGGTGCAGTTCATCTGACCGATGTAAAACGTTCATGGCACGGTCCCGATGCCTGGAGAAGCGACGAAGAATGCTGGAGCTATGAATATACACTCCGCGATCTCGGAATTCTTTCAAGACCGATTATCAAAACAAAATAATGAAGAAAAAGCTCCGAAGTTCTGAACTTCGGAGCTTTTTTAGGGTCGATAAGGGCATAGACCCCTACTCATCTTATCGTATGAACAACCATTGCGGTTGTTCTCGGTGGGAGCAAGCCACCGCCGTACTATGTATTTAATCAAGCAAACAGACTCATAAATTCTCTGTAAACAAGAACAATTGTGTTTTTGATTGCAGCAAAAATCTCTTCAAAGATGTTGTTATACTCCGTGTAAGGTTCGTCAACCTGGAGTTCAAATCTTGCGTCGCCTGTTTTAACGCTTCCTTCATAGGTGTAGAGAACATTATCATAGTTCTTTATATCATCCTCATGGAGAGTGAAAACTCTGATTCCGTAGGGGCCGGGTTTTGCGAATTCACAGCCGTAGGTAAAGCCGAGCTCAATGCCGTCCCATACACCTGTATAACCCTCGGTGTGCCAATGGCCGAAATATGCGCCGAGCACATCGCCGCATTCCTTCCATGCCTTGAACTGCTCGCTTGTTAAACCGGGTGCCATTGCGCCTGCGTGATATCCGTTTGCAATATCCTGATTAAGACGGTAGCATTTGCCGTCATCACCGATGCTTGCACCTTCGTCCCAGAAATTGCATTCCTCAAAAAGATTGCCCATATCGTCAACGGGTACGTGCTGGAAAACGAATGAGGGAACGGGTTCTCCGCCGTTTGCAGCTTTGAGTGACGCACTTTCGCTCTTATACCACGCAAGCTGTTCCTCGGTGATACCACCGCCGCCGTTATCCATAAGCCAGATGTTGAAAGCAGTTTTTGAGCCGTCACTTGATTTTATTTCAAGGTTGAAATCGATTCTGCCGCTTTCGTCGTTACTTTCGTCAACGGTAAGGCTGTTTTCATAGCTGTTATAAATTTTGAGCCAGTCCTCATTTGTGACACCGCTGTTGTAGTCGTTGTTACCCTGACTGACGGCAAACGGAATGTCCTTTTCCTCTGCATAACTGAAAACAGCTTTGCAGGCTTCGGTCACATTCATAACGGTCTGATAATAATCGCCGTCAACCTCAACGCCCTCTCTGAACGGTTCGTTATCGGTGCCGATATCGCCCGCACGGCTGTCTTCAACGATATCACCCGAGTAAATAATAAGGTCGGGATTAGTTTCATCGATGGCAAGTTTAATGAAATTTTCAAGGTCATAAGCGGGATGATGGTCATCCTGAGGGTCACTCAGGTTAAGAATTATGAACTTACCGTCGGAATTGAATTTAAGCTCTGCGGTTTCCGCATTTGCAATCAAACCGAATAAAAGCAAAAACGAAACCGCAAGAATAATGCTGATTAATTTTTTCATTGTTTACTCCTTGTATAAATACGGCGGGAGCAAGCCCCCGCCCTACATTTTTTTATTTTATGAACGATGAGAAATGATGGCGGATGGCGTTTTTCTCGCGCGAAGGCGTATACCGATACGGCGAGCACGAAAAAGCGTCATACGGCGCATTTATCACGTTCAGATTAATATTTATCCATACTCTCGACATCAAGCACAAATACCGTTGCACCGCCGACTGTTACTTCCTCTTCGAGGCTGTTGTTCTGAAGACCTCTGCCGAGTGAACCCGTGGTCATTGCAACCTTGCTTCTGGTCATTGAGTATTCGCGGATTATTTCCTTTGCTCTTGCAACCCTGTCGTCCTCTGCACCGATGAGAAGAGTTGTGTTGCCTATCATAAGGAATCCGCCCGTTGTGGAAAGCTTTGTTACGCTGTAGTTTTCTTTGGTAAGAGTTGCGGAAACAACCGCACTGTCATCATTATTAACAATTGCAAGTATAAGCTTCATATATCAAATCGTCCTTTCATTACATATCGGGTAATATCAGTTTCTGGCTGCGCTTATCAAGAGCATAGATATCGGGAATTTCGTAGCGGTTATCGTTGCCGTCCTTGATAAGGATTCTGCGGTCATAAAACATCTTCATTGACTGTATGTGGTTGATGATTTCAAAGGTGAACTCACCTCTGTCCGTTTCAACGTTCCACATCCAGATTTTATGCTTTTCGCTGCGGGAAATGAGCCTTGTTATCTTGGGAATTCTGTAATATTCTTCAAGGCAGCCGAGAAGAAGCTCTTTCTGCGAAGGCTCCATATTATCGAGCTTGCGGATGATGAATTTCTCCTCGCCCTCACTGTCAAGGAAGGTTATGTATTCCGAAAGACCGCTGACGGGGAAGAGCCTGCGGGGCTCAAGGTCGGTGAATTTATCACCCGTATAGAACTCAACATCGCAGAAAATCTTGTCTTTGACAGTTAAACGTATTTCGCTGCCGTCAATAAAAGTTCGTGCCATACATATACCTCCTTATTCAAAGTTTTCCGCAGCTTTTTCAGCCGCAACCTGCTCACTCATCGACTGAATCTGAATGAGCTTATAATACTTGCCCTTGAGAGCCATAAGCTCCTCGGGCGAACCGAATTCAATGATATTGCCCTTATCAACAACGATAATCTTGTTTGCCTTGCGGAGAGTTGAAAGACGGTGGGCAATCATAAGAGTTGTTCTGCCTCTGATAAGGCGGTTGATTGCATCCTGAATGAGCTTTTCGGTTTCGGAGTCAACCGCAGAGGTCGCCTCGTCGAAGATAAGCACTCCCGGATTCTTAAGCACGGCTCTTGCGATTGAAAGCCTTTGCTTTTCACCGCCCGAAAGACCTACACCTCGTTCGCCGAGCATTGTATCGTAAGCATCGGGAAGACGGGAAATAAAGCCGTGGGCATTGGCGATATCCGCCGCATTGAGAACCATTTCGGGATGAGCACCGGGCACGGAATAGGCGATGTTGTTGAAAATCGTGTCGCGGAACATCATAGGCTCCTGCTGAACATAGCCTATCTGTGAACGGTAATATCCCATGTCGATATCCTTTATGTTGACATCATCAACAAAAATCTCGCCCTCATAGTCATCATAGAATCTCATAAGAAGATTAATAAGCGTTGACTTTCCTGAACCCGTTGTGCCGACGATGCCGACAACATCGCCGGGCTCAATAACAAAGTTGACATCATTGAGAACTTTCTTTGAACGGTCAAACGAGAAGTTGACGTTTCGGAATTCAATTTTGCCCTTCATTGTACCAAGCTCTTTGCCCTTGCCGAAATCGTGCTCAGGCTCAGCGTTGATGATATCCATAACCTTTTCGGTTGACGCAACAGCGTTCTGATAAGAGTCGCTGAGGTTTGCGAAGAAGTTGACAGGGTTATAGAACATACTTGTATAAGAAATAAACGAAACAAGAACACCGAGAGAGAGCTTCTCAGGGGTGTTGATAACCATATTGCCGCCGACAAACCAGATAATAACCGAACCGCAGGTAATAAGGAAGGTTATTGCAGCGGGAAAAATTGCAGCTATCTTTGCAACCTTCTTATCCTCATAGAGCCAATCGTCAACGTTATTTGAAAACTTTTTGATTGCTTTTTCTTCGCTGGAGAAGGATTTGACTATTCTTACAGCAGGAATTGTATCTGAAAGAATCGTTGAAATTGCAACACCTCTTCGCCATATGCGGCGGTAAAGAGGGCCGATTTTTCTGCCGAAATAACGGCTGCAAAGAACAACAACGGGAACGGGAATAAGCGAAAGCAGAGTCAGTCGCCAGTTCATGCTGAGCATAATAACGATAATACCTATCATCGTGAAAAGCTGAACAACAGCTTCCTGAGTGATACGCAGCATAAACTGCTGAAGCACGGTTGTGTCGGAATTGACTCTGTTGATAACCGAGCCCGTAGAGGTTTTATCGTAGAACTTCATCGGCAGATACTGCGCTTTTGCGTATATCTCTTTCTTGAGGTCGGCGATGATGCCGTCACCCGCAACGCGCAGAATATATGATCGGAGGGCACCGATACCGTACTGCACAAGATAAACGGCAAGAAGAAAAACGATTATAAGAATCAGCATACGCTTATCTCTGTTGGGGATGATATTGTCTACCATCATACTTGTAACATACGGAGGCACAAGCGCCGCAACCGTTGTTACAACCGAAAGAATAACGCTCACCGCAAGCTTACCCATATGGGGCTTGAGATACTTTGCCATGGTTGAAACTATCTTCTTTTTGCCCTTGCAGTTAAGACATTCAGCGTTCGGTGACGGAAGCTTTCTGCCGCATTTCGGACAAAATGAGCGCATATTTCTGAAGGTTGCTTCAACTGCCGCCAAACGATCCTCAACACTTTCGCCTTCATTGACCTTTGAAACAAAGTCCGCCGCCGCATCGCAGATATCCGCAACTGCGAAGGTAAATCTCATCAGATCAATGGTTGAACCGCCACGGGTTTTTGCTTTAAGCACCGCATTACCGTACATTCTTTTAACCTTGATTTCGGCAATATCCGAAAAATCAAGACTGAGAAAACCGCCGTCAAAACCGTTGCCGACAGCAACAATTCTGTCTTTCGCAACATAAACCGCACTCTCGCCGTAATCACTGTTTACGGCAAGGTCACCGATGACCGCAAAAAGAGGTTCATCGCCTTTTTTGAACTGTTTTGAAGCAATTTTTTCAATAGCGTGGCTCGCAGGCTTATTGATAAGCAAATCTTTGGGTAGCATATACTCACACCCCTTTTATTTAAGATTTCGAGTGCATTATATTTCTATTTTTTTCATAAGTCAACAGAAAAAAAGCATTTTCTGTTATTTCGTTGAATTGACTAAAAAGAAGAAAAAAATATTGTTATTTTAACTAAACAAAAACCCGCTTTGCAAGAGCAAAACGGGAGTTAATTTCACATAAATAATTCTTTGTTTTCGGCAATGAATCTGCCTGAAGCCGCAGAGATTTCTTCAGCGGAAACAAGCTTTGAAAATTCGGCATCCAGAGAGTCGATTTCACTTGCAACGAAAGACACTTCTTCATTATCCGAATCAAACATATTATATTCCTTCTCGAAAATTTCCGCGATTCTGCCATCAAAAAGATTTCTGACAGCATCAAGAGCAATGCCCGTAAGCGGCTGACCGTTTGCTCTGAAGAATTCGCTGAGCTTTTCACCGCCGTCTTCGGCAATGAACGAGAGAGCATAGACATACTTCTGCTCTTTGCCGAGCTTTTCAAACTCCGCATTCATATCCGAAGCATCCGAAACTTTCTTCTGGAGATTGAGCGCAACACCCCTGGAGAGCCTTGCGGGATTGGAACTGTCAATAAGAGAATCGGTAAGAGATGAATATTCATTGCGGAGCTGATTTTCTTCCTTAAGTTTTTTCATTAATTTTTCAACTTCTTTTGAGTGGCGTGAGCTTGCCTGACCTGCTTTTATGCAAACAAAAACAGTCAGAGCAACCAAAGCAGCCATTAGAATTATAAGGTAAGGTCTTTCAAGAAAATACTGAATCATAATTTACTCCTCTGTAAGCATTTTATATATATCGCCTTTTTTAAGTCCGCTTTCTTTTGCAGCTGTTTTTGCCGCCTGAGTTTTACTTTCGCCTTTTTCAATAAGCTCCTTTGCGTATTCAACCGCTTGTTCAATGGTCATAACTTCTTTTGCGGCAGGCTGTGCACCGCCGACTATAAGCACAATTTCGCCTTTGATTTCCTCTTTTGAGTATTTCTCTGCGGCATCGCAAAGAGTTGTTTTTATTACCTGCTCGTGAATTTTGGTAAGCTCTCTCACTATTGCAATTTCTCTGTCGCCCAAAGCTGCATACAAATCTTTGAGAGTCTGCGAAAGTTTGTGGGGAGCTTCGTAGAATATCATTGTTCGTGTTTCGCCGAGAAGCCAGGAAATATGTTCATGGCGTGCAGATTTTTCAACGGGAAGAAATCCTTCAAAGCTGAATCTCCTTGACGGCATACCCGAAACGGCAAGAGCCGTTGCAAACGCACACGGACCGGGAACAGATTCAACTTTAATCCCCTTTTCTATACAAAGTTTAACAAGGTCTTCACCGGGGTCCGATATTGCGGGCATACCCGCATCGGTCACGAGAGCGCAGCTTTCGCCCGAAAGAAGCCTTTCGGCAATAAGCGGTCCTCTTTCAAAACGGTTATGTTCAAAATAGCTGACCATCGGTTTCTTTATCTCAAAACGGTTGAGAAGCTTGAGAGTAACCCTGGTATCCTCAGCGGCAATAAAGTCGCAGTTACCGAGTGTTTCGAGCGCACGGGGCGAAATATCGCCGAGGTTGCCTATGGGAGTACCCACAACATAGAGAGTTCCGCTCATTCATTCTCACCTCTGTTTTCCAAAAGATAGTCACTGTAAATACGCTTCATTTCTTCGGTATATCCGCCGTCATCACCGTGAACGAAAAGCTCGGGCTCAACAGTCATTCCGACCTTGCCTCCCCTTCTGCCTTCAATCAGCACAAGCCATGGGGATTTGCCCGGACATTTGGAAACAAGCCTGAGCCTTTTCGGCTCAATATCTGCGGAATGCATTTCGCAGATAAGCTCCGCAAGCCTTTCGGGGCGGATACACATACAAAGTCTGCCGCCGAAATTGAGGAGTTTTCTTGCAGTCTGACAGATATCGTTAAGCGAACACATCGTTTCGTGCCTTGCGATTTTATCTGCACCGCTCCGGCTTTCGATACCCGCACCGCTTGCTTTATAGGGTGGATTCATCGTCACAACATCATAGCATCCGAACGGCACAACACCCTTCAGATTCTTGAGATCCGCATTGAACGCCGTCAGTCTTTCGGAAAGATTGTTGAATGCGATTGCTTCTTCAATCTGCTGAGCACCGAGCGGCTGAATCTCAACAGCGGTTATGTGACCCGTTTCTTTTTTGCACCAAAGCAGAGGAATGATTCCGCAGCCCGAACCGAGGTCACAGCAAACCGATTTTTTTGACGGCGAAGCAAAGTCGGCAAGCAACACGGCATCGGTGCCGAACGAATGTGAATCCGACACAAAAACCGTTATACCTGAGCCTATCTGCTCCTTTCTGAATCCGTTCATAATTAACACCTTTTATTTATATAATGTTTGTATTATATCATCAACATATTAAAAAGTAAAGAAAAAAGGCTGTGCTTTCACACAGCCGAGTTTTGTTTATGTAACGAAATAATAAATATGGTTGAAATAATCATTATGAATCCAATTATATCCGCAAACGAAAATTCCGTGCCGAGCCATAAAGCCGAAATAACGGTTGCAGAAACGGGCTCAATGCTCGAAATGATGCTCGCCTTTGTTGCACCGATGAGATGAATGCCCTCAAGATAGAAGGTGTAGGCAATAACCGTGCCGAGAATAACAACGCCCGCAAGTGCGGCTATGAGCGAAAAAGTGATTTCAGGCATATTATCCCACGGTCTGAAAACTGGCATCATCACCACTCCGCCGATAAGCATTCCCCAGCCGAGAACGGTCGGAGTGTCGGAATCCTTGAGCAGTGGCACGGGAATGAGCGAATAGCACGCAAGAAACACTCCCGCAATAATTCCCCAGAAAAGTGCAGCTGGTGAAACGGCAAGTGAACTGATTTTTCCGCCCGTTGCGATAACGAAGGTACCGCCGATTGCAAGGATTATGGCAACCACCTCTGCAAATGCAGGCAATTTTCTGCGGCTGAAACAGGTATATATAAGTATCATTGCGGGAGAAAGATACTGCAAAACCGTTGCCGTGCCCGCATCGGAAAGCTCTATTGCTCTGAAATAAGAATACTGACACATTATCAGACCGAAAAGAGTAAATGCCGCCATTCTTATGAAATTGCTTTTTCCCTGCCACACTCCGAAGATTACGCCTTTATGCCTTATGCCGCTTACCGAAAGCAATATAATGCCCGTGAGCAACATTCTTATCGGCACAAGCCAGGTTGAATTGACATTATGATAAGTAAAGAGATACTGCCCGCAAGAACCCGAAAGCCCCCAGAAAATTCCGCCAAGCAGAGAGAGTGATATTCCTGCGGCGGTTTTTGACTTTTGCATTTTTTTACATCTCCGAAACGATAAAATCTTAATGGATAATATCATATTTATGCGGTATAAGTCAATCTGAAAAAGCCTATAATTCTATAAAAAACAACAGTTTGTAAATTTCAGAAAAATGAGATAAGCAAAGATATCGTGAGATATTCAGAGATAAACGCCGATTTCGGCACCCAGACAAACAAATTTGACCTTTTTTGACTTTTGACCTTTTGACCTTTCCTGACTATAATGAAATCAAGGTCAAAGAAAGTCAAAGTCAAACTTCAGATAAATGTGAGATGATGTTATGAGTTTAAGCAATGATATCGCAAGAATTCTGCTCGAAATGCTCGATAACGACGGAACAACCGAAATTCAGAGAAATGAATTTGCGCAATCCGTCGGCTGTGTGCCGAGCCAGATAAATTATGTTATTTCGTCGAGATTTACTCCCGAGCAGGGCTATATTGTTGAAAGCAGACGCGGCGGCGGCGGTTATATCAAGATAACCAGAGTAAAACTCGACAGACCATCGCTGATTATGCACACGGTTAATCACATCGGCGATGCAATCGACCTTGCAACCTGCCGAGCAAACATTATGAATCTTCACCATAACGGTGCGGTTGACAAGCAGAGTGCGGCACTTTTGCTCGCCGCAACAAGCGACAATTCACTCAAGGCTCTGCCCGCACCCGTAAGAGACAGAGTAAGAGCATCGATTATCAAACAAATGTTAATCACAATAGGAGGATGAGAATTATGTTATGTCAGAACTGCGGAAAGAATGAAGCAACCACCCACATCAAACAGATTATAAACGGCGATATGGCTGAGAGCCATCTTTGCTCCGACTGTGCCGCACATCTCGGCTATTCGGATATGTTTTCGGGCTTCGGTCTGAATCTTTCGGAGCTTTTCGGAGGATTCCTCGGCGATATGATGCCGTCTCTTTCATCGGGCAAAACACAAAGATGTCCCAAATGCGGCACTTCTTTTGAAGAAATCGTTCGTGACGGCAGAGTAGGCTGTGCAGACTGCTACAGAACCTTCTATGACCGCCTGCTCCCCTCGATTCAGAGAATCCACGGCAAAATCAAGCACAGCGGCAAGGTCAGCACCGCCGCGCCCGAAGAACCCAAGGTTGAAACAACGGAAGAAAAAATCGAAAAACTCAGAGCCGCAATGAACGATGCGGTTGCAAAGCAGGAGTTTGAAACTGCGGCAAAAATCAGAGATGAAATCAAGGCTCTTGAAGGAGGCGAAGCAAAATGAACAAATGGTATTTTGAAAAAGGCGACCAGGGCGATATAGTTATCAGTACCCGTATCCGCCTTGCCCGAAACCTCGATGAATTTCCGTTCCCCGCAAAGCTTGATATTGCAGGCAAAAACAAGGTTAACGAGCTTATAAAAGGCATTCTTTTTGAAAACGACAGAAAAGATTTCAGCTACATTGAAATGAAAGACCTTTCAAGGCTTCAGGCTGTTTCGCTTGCGGAAAGGCATCTTATCAGCCCCGAATTCGCATCAAAGAAAGACGGAAGCGCACTCGCACTCTCGTCTGACGAAAGCGTCAGCATTATGTTCTGCGAAGAAGACCATCTGCGAATTCAGGTTATGAAGTCCGGTCTTGCTCTCGAAGAAGCATATGACATTGCGGATAAGCTCGACAGAATGCTTGACGGCAAGGTTAAATACGCATTTGACGAAAGAATCGGCTATCTTACTCAGTGCCCGACTAATCTCGGTACGGCAATGAGGGCATCGGTTATGCTTCATCTCCCCGCTCTTACGAGATGCGGTCAGATGACCCGCCTTTCAAACACCGTTTCAAAGCTCGGTCTTACCATAAGAGGAGCAAACGGCGAAGGCTCACAGCCGAGGGGCGATATGTATCAGATAAGCAACCAGATTACTCTCGGCATTACCGAAGAAACAGCCATCGCAAATCTCAAATCAATCGTGCTTCAGCTTGTTGCCCAGGAAAGAGCGGCAGCTGCGGAAATGATAAAGAATCCTGCGGAGGAGGACAAGATTTTCCGTGCACTCGGCGTTCTTGAAAACGCAAGACTGCTCAGCACAGACGAATTTATGGAGCTTATTTCCGTTGTGCGTCTGGGTGCGGCAAGAAATCTTATTGATATACCGCTTGAAAAAATCAATGAACTGATAGTTAATATGCAGCCGGCAACAATCAGTGCAGGCAACGCAGACGCTTCGGGTCCTGCCGCAAGGGATGCGTTCAGAGCAAAGATTGTGCGTGAAACTCTCGCATAAAAGAAAGTTTCAATTGGAGCGGCTGATTATAGGGGGATAAAAATTATGTATAGGTTTACAGGCTTTACTCAGAAAGCCAACGATGCATTGAATAGTGCAATCACAGCTGCGGAAAATCTCGGTCACACCTATGTCGGCAGCGAGCATCTTCTGCTCGGTCTGCTTGCGGAAAGCGGCGGAATGGCGTATACCGCTCTGTCGGCAAAGAAGGTGACCTATGCGGAGGTTGAGTCGATAATCAAAAGCAGTATGGGTATCGGCTCCCCTACCGTTCTTTCGCCGAACGACTTCACTCCGAGGTCAAAAAATATTGTTGACACCGCCATTCTTCAGGGAAGAAGCATGGGGCATTCATATATCGGAACGGAGCATATTCTTATGGGAATAATCCGCGAAGGCAACAGTGCCGCAACAGAAATTCTCAGCAGAATGGGCGTTCAACCTCAGGATCTGCTCACAGATCTTACCAATGCTCTCGGTAATAACAATTCTTCCCAGGCATCAAAAAAAGAATCCAAAGAAAAATCGGACACCCCGACCCTCAGCCAGTTTGGCAGAGACCTTACCGTGCTTGCAACTCAGGGCAGAATCGATCCTGTTATCGGCAGGCAGAGTGAGATTGAAAGAGTTATTCAGATACTCAGCAGAAGAACCAAAAACAACCCTTGTCTTATCGGTGAACCGGGTGTCGGCAAAACAGCAATCGCCGAGGGTCTTGCCCTCAAAATCGCAACGGGTGAAGTGCCCGACCTTCTGCGTAACAAAAGAATAATCACGCTCGACCTTACGGGAATGGTTGCAGGCACAAAATACAGAGGCGACTTCGAGGAAAGAATCAGAAACGCAATTGAAGAAGTCAAAAAAGCGGGCGATATCATTCTTTTCATTGACGAGGTTCATACTCTCATCGGCGCAGGCTCGGCGGAAGGTGCGGTTGACGCCGCAAATATTCTGAAACCCTCACTTGCACGAGGTGAGCTTCAGGTTATAGGTGCCACCACTCTCGAAGAATACAGAAAACACATTGAGAAAGATTCGGCTCTCGAAAGAAGATTCCAGCCCGTAACCGTAGGCGAACCTTCCGAAGAAGAGGCAATAGAAATCCTCAAGGGTCTGCGTGACAAATATGAGGCTCACCACAAGGTCAGAATCACGGATAACGCAATTCTTGCGGCGGTGAAAATGTCATCACGCTATATTGGTGACAGATACCTGCCCGACAAGGCAATCGACCTTGTTGACGAAGCCGCATCCAAGGTAAGGCTCCGTGCTTTTACCGCACCGCCCGATATCAAGGAGCTTGAAGATAAGCTCAAATCTCTCAGCGAAGAAATGCAGTCTGCGGTCAATTCTCAGGATTTTGAGCAGGCAGCAGCACTCCGCGACGAAAAGAACAAGGTTGCCCGGAGCCTTGATGATGAACGAAAAGCGTGGAAAGAAAAAAACAGCCGTGTGACAGGCGAAGTGACCGAGCAGGAAATAGCCGCCATCGTTTCGCAGTGGACGGGAATACCGGTTGTTCAGCTCACCCAGGAAGAAAGCCAGCGACTTCTTCATATGGAAGAGGAGCTTCACCGCCGCATAGTCGGTCAGGATGAAGCGGTAACCGCTGTTGCGAGGGCAATACGCCGAGGCAGGTCCGGTCTCAAAGACCCGAAAAGACCCATAGGCTCATTCATCTTTCTCGGTCCGACGGGCGTTGGCAAAACAGAGCTTTGCAAAACTCTTGCCGCAAGCGTTTTTGGCGATGAAAATGCAATGATAAGGCTCGATATGTCCGAATATATGGAAAAGCACACGGTTTCAAGACTTGTCGGCTCCCCTCCCGGATATGTCGGCTACGACGAAGGTGGTCAGCTCACGGAAAAGGTGCGCCGCAGACCGTATTCGGTTGTTCTGTTTGATGAAATCGAGAAGGCTCATCCCGATGTTTTCAATATGCTTCTGCAGATTCTTGAGGACGGCATTCTCACGGATTCGCAAGGAAGAAAAGTTGACTTCAAAAACTGCATTATCATTATGACATCAAATGTCGGTGCAAAGCAGATTTCTCAGAGCGGCTCCGCAACTCTCGGATTTTCAGCTGAAACAAACGAAACCGTCAGCGACATAAGAATCCGTGAAGCTGTTATGAGCGAGCTGAAAAACACCTTCAGACCTGAATTTATCAACCGAGTTGACGATATAATCGTTTTCCACAGACTCACCAAAGAAAACATCAATGAAATCTCCCGCAGGATGCTCGCTTCTCTTTCAAAAAGAGCGGCAAGCCTCGGCTATGAGCTTGAATTTTCCGATGAAGCGGTTGAAGAAATCGGAAATGCGGGATTTGACCCCGTTTACGGTGCAAGACCGCTCAGAAGAGCGATTCAGCAGAAAATCGAAGATAAACTCTCAGAAGAGATTCTTGAAGGTAAACTCTCAACCGACAAAAAATATATCTGCATAACAGAAAACGGCGATTTTAAATTCCTTCAAAAAACCGAATAACACAGAAGAATCCGCAGAAATCGTTCTGATGTTCTGCGGATTCTTTGTTAAGGATTTGTAAAATTTGTAAATTATTTATAATTTTTAATATTAATTGTATTGTATTTTTTATAATATTCTGTCATAATGCTTATATGCAAATCCCCATTATCAATATTCACACATACGGAGGACAGATTTATGAAAAAGATTATCATTGCAATAGTTGCGGTTGCCCTTGTTGCCGCTTGCGCAGCAGGTGTTTATTTCGCATTTTTCAACACAGACAAAGCATCTCCCGACATTGAAGTTGTTACCTTCGATTTTGTTGAAGGCACCGGATATATCGAAGCCGTTATCAAGAATCCCGAAAGATACAAGCAGATAGTCGGTAAGGAATACGGCATGGACGATGCTGCAGTTGCAAAATTCTTTGAAGCAACAGAAGAATGGTATTCTTACGAGCAGATTATCGAGCTCCACAACATCGGCGAAAATGATTTTACCGTTTACGGCTACGAAGTTAAAGACAACGGCAAAAACGGTGTTTACATTTCAACAAACCTCGGCGGCGAGCTTGGACTTCCCGTCGGCGGCAAAAGCACCGTTACTTTCTCGGTTCTTTGTAACAGTGACAAATCACTTGACGAAGTAAAGGCAATCGTTGAAAAGATGGATATCAGCGTTCTTTACACAAAGACTCCCGTAGAATATGACGACGGTACACAGAGTGTTGAAGAAACAAAGCTTGCTCCGGTTTTTGCACAGTAATACATTCAAGGTGACTTTTAATGAATTTCTTTTCCAGAAACAGAGTTTCGTCGGGACCCCCTGAGTATCTCATAGTCGGTCTCGGCAATCCCGGTAAAAAATATGAGCTTACCCGCCACAACGCAGGATTTCTCTTTGCAGATCTGCTGGCAGATAAGCACGGCGAAAGAATAAGTAAAATACAGTTCAAATCCGTGACCGCCTGCATTGAGCTCGGCGGTCACAGATGCCTGCTGATGAAACCGCAGACCTTTATGAATAACAGCGGTGAAGCTGTTAAACAGGCGGCTGCTTTCTATAAAATACCGCCCGAAAAAATCATCGTTATCTTTGATGATATCTCCCTCCCCTGCGGCAAGCTGAGAATCAGACGCAAGGGAAGCGACGGCGGTCACAACGGAATCAAAAGCATCATTTACCTTCTGAATTCCGATAAATTCCCGAGAGTCAAAATGGGCGTGGGCGAAAAGCCTCATCCCGATTATGACCTTGCGGACTGGGTTCTTTCGAGCTTCAAAAAGCCTGAGCTTGATGCACTCCGTGAAGCTGCCGAAAAAGCCTGCGATGCCGTTGAGCTTATGGTTAAGGGCGAAATTGACCGAGCCATGAGCAATTTCAACAGCTGATTATTTTGTCATTGCCGATATGGTGTCAAGAACACTTTCCATACCCTTCATGCACTTTGCGGCGGTTTTTTTATAGGCTCTTCTGCCGCTTCGGGTCATCATCTTTGAACCCGCATAAGCAGCGGCTGTGCCTACAGCAAGACCTATGCCGATGCTCTTGACCGTATCCATAGTTTTTGACGATGCAAACATTGCTATCCCTCCAATCTGAAATATTGTTCATATTTTAACCGAGGGAGAGAAAATTAATATTTAATGAGGAAGTTATATAATGCCAAGCCTTAACATTGTTCTCGTTGAACCGCAGATACCGCAGAACACAGGCAACATCGCCCGCACCTGCGCCGCAACGGGAGCAAGACTTCATCTTGTTGAGCCGATGGGGTTCAGAGTTGACGATGCAAAACTCAAAAGAGCGGGTCTCGACTACTGGCATCTGCTTGACATCACATATTATGAAAATCTTGATGACTTTTTTGAGAAAAACAAAGACGGTGAGTTCTTTTATTTTTCAACAAAAGCTCAGAAAATATACTCCGAAATTGAATATCCCGATAACTGTTATCTTGTTTTCGGCAAAGAAACCGCAGGTCTTCCCGAAGAATTGCTTTATCGCAATCCCGAGCGTTGCGTAAGACTGCCGATGATAAACAACAGCGATGCAAGAAGCCTAAATCTTTCGAATTCGGCGGCAATCGGTGCATACGAAGTGCTCCGCCAGTGGAATTTCCCCGAAATGCTGATGAAAGGCAAGCTCACAAAATTTGATTGGTAAAAGGAGGAATCTATATCAAACCGATTAACCTGATTTACAAGGCTATTGATTCCGTTCTCACAGCACAGTCAAAGCATATTACCGAAAAGAAAGCAACAAAGCCCCTCAAAAAAGCTGTTTTTGATGCTCCTCCGAGGGCAAAAAACGATTATTTTTCACTCGGATATTCAAAGATGAGCATTCTGCCCGACGATGTTGATAAAAAGAAATACTACATTGCCGGCTACGGCGAAAACAAACCCGCAGAAGGCGTGCTTGATGCGCCTCACACTCACGCAGTATGGATTGATGACCTTTCGGGTCACGGCGGAATAGTTCTTGTTTCACTCGATATAGTCGGTATGCTCAATTCCGATGTTAACCGTCTTCGCCGCAGACTGAGTGAATTTGCAAAACTTTCGGGTTGCCGCAGCATAAATATCGTGAGCACCCATAACCACGCAGGTATCGATACAATGGGCATCTGGGGTCCTCTCCCCTTCAGCGGAAAAGACCCGAAATATATGGAGCTTGTTTTCTCGCAGACTGTAAAAGCCGTTGAGCAGGCATATGCTTCAAGAAAAATCGGCAAACTATGGCTCGGCAGAACCGAAGTTCCCGATATGCAGGAAGATATCCGCACTCCGATTGTTTATTCAAAAACGCTCACAAGGCTCCGCTTTGAGCCTGCCGACGGAAGCAAAAATATTTACATCGTGAACTTTGCTTCGCATTCCGAATCACTTCAGGGCTGCAACAAGCTCGTCAGCGGCGATTTTCCCTGTTATTTCAGAGAGAAGATTCTTGAAGAAACGGGCGCAGAAACCCTCTATTGCGTTGGTGCAATCGGCGGAATGATTAGTATGGAAATTACTAACGAAAAAGAAATCCGTGACAGCGGTAACGATTTTTCGCAGTCAACAAAGGATATCGGCAGAAAGCTCGCCGATTATGCTCTTTCAATCAAGGATGAAACTCTTCTCAAGCCGCAAATCGGATTCATAAAGCAGGAAGTTTATTTCAAAGCCGAAAACACGATTCTTCTGCTTGCCGCAAAAATCGGTCTGCTCGATGCAAAAGAATTCAGAATGGCCGACGGCTCGGGTTTTGCGATGAAATCCGAAATCAGCTATATTGAGATTGATTCTCTTAAAATACTGCTTCTTCCCTGCGAAATATTCCCTGAGCTTGTTTACGGCGGTTATCTTCCCGCCGAGGAATCGGCAACGGGCTGCGGCGGAGAAATCAATCCCGTGCCTCTTCGTGATATAGTGGGCGATGACATTATGGTTATCGGTCTTGCAAACGACGAACTCGGCTATGTGCTCCCGCCGAATGACTTTATTCTGAACGCTGAAGCTCCTTATTTTGAAAACGGCAGAGATAAACATAACCGCAGACACTATGAGGAAACAAACTCTCTCGGACCCGAAACGGCACAGAAAATTGCCGACACGGTTGCAGAAATAATTAATACAGTTGAAAAAATCAAAAACATATGATATTATATTAATATCCATTAGGAAAGGACTTGTTTTTATGAAATCAGTTATCAGCTTAATTCTTGCGGCAATTATTTTGGCTCTCTGCTTTGCAGGATGTTCAAACATTCCCGAAGAGCCTGCCACAACCGCTGTTGCAAATTATTCATATGTTAATCCCATGGGCGAGACCGCTCCTGCCCCCGCAAATGTTGAAACAACCGTGGGTCAGACCTTCCCTGTTAAATACATCGAAACTGTTAACAATGTTGAATTTGTTCTCAGTAGCTACTATGTTTACGGTAATACCGTTGCAACAATCGAAAACATTGAGCTTGAAGACGACGGCTTCTCAGTAAGAGCAAACGGTTTTGTTAATGTCAGAGTAAACGGCATCGGTTCAAGACGTGACAATATGAAAATCGGCTACATCGGATATGATGCAAACGGCACTGTTGTAAGGGACAGCTATATGCTTGTTCCCCTCAAGGGCGTCAAGGAAGGTGATCTCGTTGAAGACAGACGTATCGACTTCCCCAGAGATTGCGTAAAAATCGTTTTTACTGATTATGTTGAAGAATAAAAGAATATAACAGTAAAGGCTGCCTCACTCAATGTGAGACAGCCTCTTTTTTTATTTATCAGACCGCACTGCGCGGCTTTGTTACCTTGGGTGAAGGTGCAACCCTTACCCTCTTGCCGCTCGGATTACGTTCAATCATGGGAGGTGCATCTTCCTTGACGCACGCTTCTGTTATGCACACTCTTTCAACCGATACATCTGAGGGCACGGTATACATAACAGGCATAAGAACGCTTTCGATAATCGAACGCAGACCTCTCGCACCCGTCTTCTTTTCGAGTGCTTTCTCCGCAATTGCTTCAAGAGCGGTTTCGTCAAATTCAAGCTCAACATCATCGAGCCTGAAAAGCTCCTTATACTGCTTAACAACAGCATTCTTGGGAGTTGTAAGAATCTTTACAAGCGCATCCTTGTCAAGCTCTCTGAGGGTTGTTATAACAGGCAGACGGCCTACAAGCTCGGGGATAATGCCGAACTTGACAAGGTCCTGCTGAATAACCTTATCCATAAGATTCTCTTTAGCCGCTTCGGATTTGCTCTTTATCTGAGCACCAAAACCGAGGGTTGAACCCTCTGAGCGTTTCTCGATAATCTTTTCGATTCCGTCAAACGCACCGCCGCAGATAAAAAGGATATTTGAAGTATCAATCTGAATGAACTCCTGCTGAGGATGCTTTCTGCCGCCCTGAGGAGGAACATTGGCAACAGTGCCTTCGATTATCTTGAGAAGCGCCTGCTGAACGCCTTCGCCGCTGACATCACGTGTTATCGAAGGATTCTCGCTTTTGCGGGCGATTTTATCGATTTCGTCAACATAGATGATGCCGCGTTCCGCACGCTCAATATCAAAGTCTGCCGCCTGAATGATTCTGAGAAGAATATTTTCGACGTCTTCACCGACATATCCTGCTTCTGTAAGAGTGGTTGCGTCGGCAATCGCAAAAGGTACGACAAGTACCTTTGCAAGAGTCTGTGCAAGCATAGTCTTGCCGACACCCGTGGGACCGAGAAGAAGAATGTTGCTCTTCTGAATCTCAACATCGGTATCACCCTTGCTTTCGATTCTCTTATAATGGTTATAAACCGCAACGCTGAGCGCAATCTTTGCCGCATCCTGACCGATAACATATTCGTCAAGCTTAGCCTTGATTTCCTGTGGCTTGGGCAAATCGGAAATATCCGTGTCGGTATGCTTTCTGTGACCCGGCTCGGACTCGATAATCGAGCAGCAAAGGTCTATGCATTCATTACATATATATACATTGGGGCCTGCAATCAGTTTTTCAACCTGGTCCTGCGTTTTATAGCAGAACGAGCAGGAAACCCTCTTTTCGTCATCTCTGGGCATAATTTGCCTCCTGTGGATAGTTCAATTTAAGAAATTGACTGTTGCGTTTCGTCGCATTTATCGGCAGTCAAGCCTTATCTGTGTGCGATTACCTTATCAACAAGACCGTACTCCATAGCTTCCTGAGCTGTGAGGTAGTTGTCTCTTTCGGTATCTCTTGCGATTTCTTCGATGCTTCTGCCTGTGTTTTCGGCAAGGATTCTGTTGAGCTTTTCTCTGGTCTTGAGGATATGGTCCGCAACAATCTTGATTTCGGTTGCCTGACCTCTTGCACCGCCGAGAGGCTGATGAATCATAATTTCACTGTTAGGAAGAGCAAATCTCTTGCCCTTTGCACCGGATGAAAGCAGGAATGCACCCATCGATGCCGCCATACCCATACAGATGGTTGAAACATCGCACTTGATGTACTGCATTGTGTCGTAAATCGCCATACCTGCGGTTACCGAGCCGCCGGGACTGTTGATATAGAGGCTGATATCCTTATCGGGATCCTGACCCTCAAGGAAAAGAAGCTGAGCCACAACGATGCTTGCCGTAGTATCATTCACCTCGTCGGAAAGAACGATAATTCGATCCTTTAAAAGACGGGAATAAATATCGTATGAGCGTTCGCCGTTATTTGTTTGTTCAATTACATATGGTACTAATGCCATAATAACAACACCTCCGTTTAATATATAAGATGAGGTTTAAAACTACGGTTTTAAACCTCAAATAAAAACTTCTATTTTTCTTCTGCCTTTTTAGCAGTGGATTTTTTAGCAGTTGTCTTTTTCGGCTCACTTTCGCCTTCTGATTTTTTAGTTGTTGCTTTTTTTGTTGCAGTCTTTTTTGCAGCCGGCTTCTTTTCGGCTTTTTCTTCAGCTTCGACTGCTTCTTCAACAATTGCATGCTTAACAACAAACTCAACAGTTTTATTCATTTTAAGATCTGCTTTAATATCATCAGGATTACCTGCACCATCAACGATAATTGT
>JAZNRG010000083.1:0-27651 GCA_045590575.1 Acutalibacteraceae bacterium
CTTCAACATCAAAGGCTTCGGCATCGAGCATTCTCTGCATAAAGTCACCGATTTCGGGCTTCATATCGTAATACATTCTGAGTGCGTTTTCAAAGATTTTTTCCGTTCCGATAACGGGTCTCGGCATTTCGCCCGTCACGCTTATCGCATCGTCATAGTACATTATCTTATCAAGACCAAGACGGTTGCGGATTCTCTCTTTCAATTCTGCAACGGCAGGCACAATATCAGTTTCAACACTCTTTCTGAATGCGGCAACCATTTTTTCATCGTAGTCTACCCTGCCCATTCTGTAATAGCCGAGCTCAACGAAGTTTTTGTAGCCGAGTTTACGGGCAATTTGCGTTCTGATTTTAACAAGACCGTCGAAAATTTCATCAAAGGTTTCAGCGTTTTCTTCCATTGTTTTGCCGATTGCCTCTGCGGCTTTTCTGCGGACATCACGGCTGTCATCTTCAAATTTACCCCTCAATACGGAGAGTGGCATTTTTTCGCCCTCAAACTCAAATGCAAGCTCACCCATAAACTTTGAGTAGCGTGTGACGAGTGCGTTTTCAGCCTGCAAATCCTCGATAACTTCGGGTGAGAAGGTTTTGAGTGACATCTCAAAACCCTTGAAAACTCTGGGATTTATGAGCTTTTCGGCTTCCGCTCTGTAGGGTGAATCAAGCATTGCCTTTTTGTATTCATTCTCAATCTCGGAGAAAAGCGGCATTGCGTTATCGTAATAATCCATCTCCGCATTGTAAAATTCATCCCTTGTGTTGAGGGTGAAACGGCAGTTTGCAAGTGAACAAGCAGTTTCAACATTTTCGCTTGTTTTGTTGAATTCATCTCTTGCAGCCTTCAAATCCTCTGCAGATTCAGCCGCCTTGATTTTTGCAATTGTCTTCTCTGCCTGCTCTTTGAATTCCTCAACGGTAATTCGCTGATACGGCATCTCGGAAACTTTCATAAATTTACCCCCATAAAAAGCAAAAGGGTCGATGTAGGCATCGACCCCTACGAAATATTATTTTATGCAATCAAAACAAAAACTTTCTTATTGCTTTACCGACTCCGCAATTCAGATTGCTGTCGGTAACATAATCGGCAATGTCAAGAATGCTCTGCTGAGAATTCGCCATTGCAACCCCGACTCCCGCATAGGTGAGCATATCGTAATCGTTGTTGCTGTCGCCGATTGCGATGGTGTTTTCACGCTTTATGCCCGTCAGCTCAAGCACCTTTTCAATACCTGTTGCCTTGTTGATTCCTTTGACAACAATGTCGGCATAGGTTTCAAACTGAAAAACCGTCAGCTCATCTTTGAAAAGCTCCTTGAAATCATCGGGTACAATCTTACCCATTGCGATAACCTGAATAACATCTTCCGAACACATCCCGATATAATCCTCGGGCTTTTTCAGCGGAATCTGATAATCCCTGCGTTCACGGATATCGTTTGAGACGGCATAGACATTCTTTTTGCCCTCAAAAAGCGCCCAATATTCCTTATGATTAAAAATATATTCAAGCACTCTGCGGACAAGGTCACGTGGCATTGAACAATCCGCCTTGACCTCGCCGTTCATTATTATCATTGCACCGCTGCCCGCAATTATTCCATCGAAGTCAAGCTGTTTCATAAGAACATCGGGAATATTGCCAAGCGAACGACCCGTGTTGATAAACACAAGATGACCCTTTTCTCTTGCGGCTTCAATTGCATCGAGATTTGCCTGCGGAATGATAAAGGTATCCGCAAGAAGGGTGCCGTCTATATCAAGAAAAACTGCGCATTTTTCTTTGGGATTCAACATAATTATGCCTCAATCTTATGGAAAATCTTCTTGCCCTTCTTGACAACGATGGGCTTTTCCTTGAGGTCTGCCTGCGCAAAGCTCATTGCAAAATCGGTTACCTTTGCATCGTCAACAGAGATGCCGCCCTGCTGAACGAGTCTTCTGCCTTCGCCTCTTGACTTTGTGATTTCAGCCTTCATAAGGATATCGAGGATATCGATTACGCCATCATTGAAATCTTCGTCTGCAAGAGCTGTTGCGGGCATATTGTCAAGGTCTGCAGCACCGCTGAAGATAGCCTTTGCCGCAGCCTGAGCCTTTGCAGCTTCCTCTTCGCCGTGAACAAGTTTTGTGAGTTCGAATGCAAGGATTTCCTTTGCCTGATTGAGCTGGCTGCCTTCCCACGAATCCATTGCATCGATTTCTTCAAGAGGAAGGAAGGTGAGCATACGGATGCACTTGAGAACATCATCGTCGCCAACATTTCTCCAGTACTGATAGAACTCATAGGGAGAGGTCTTTTCGGGGTCAAGCCATACTGCGCCCGAAGCTGTTTTACCCATCTTCTTGCCCTCGGAGTTAAGAAGAAGAGTGATTGTCATTGCATAAGCATCCTTACCGAGCTTCTTACGGATAAGCTCAGTACCGCCGAGCATATTTGACCACTGGTCGTCGCCGCCGAACTGCATATTGCAGCCGTATTCCTTATAGAGATGATAGAAGTCATAGCTCTGCATAATCATATAGTTGAACTCGAGGAATGAAAGACCCTTTTCCATTCTCTGCTTGTAGCATTCTGCACGGAGCATATTGTTAACCGAGAAGCAGGCACCTACTTCACGGAGAACGTCAACATAGTTGAGGTCAAGAAGCCAGTCCGCATTGTTGATAAGCATAGCCTTGCCTTCGCTGAAATCGATGAAACGGCTCATCTGCTTCTTGAAGCAGTCAACATTATGCTGGATTGTTTCCTTGGTAAGAACCTGACGGAGATCACTTCTGCCAGAGGGATCACCAATCATACCTGTACCGCCGCCAAGAAGAGCGATGGGCTTGTTGCCTGCCATCTGGAGTCTTTTCATAAGACAAAGAGCCATAAAGTGACCAACGTGGAGGCTGTCCGCGGTGGGGTCAAAGCCGATATAAAAAACAGCCTTGCCGTTATTGATAAGCTCTCTGATTTCTTTTTCGTCCGTTACCTGCGCAATAAGTCCTCTTGCAACAAGTTCTTCATAAATCTGCATATTAAAACATCCTTTCGGTATTATTTACATTATTAAACTATAAAAATATACATTATAAAATCGGGTTTTGTCAAGCTCTATATATAAGTTGTGCACTCAACCAACCAAAAGCCAGCATAAGAGAAATAAGTGCGGCTGTTACCGTTAAATTCATAAACACAAGCGATATACTAGCAACAGCAAATGTTATTATCGCAAGAATTTTGAAAGCGTTTTTCAGCTTTTCGGAATCCTTAAACAAAATAGCAATTGATATTACAAGCAAAACGCACGTGAGAATTGATGTTATCAGCGGCAAAAAATTGGCGTAGCCATAAGGAGTAAGGCTGAAATAGCTGAACAGTTCTTCTTTTGTTTCACCGTTTTCAAGCCCGAATGTCAGCTTTGCACCGTAAGGCAAAGCCTCAAGAATAACAGCTGCGACAACAAAAAGCGAAACAACAGTGTTTTTCTTTTTCACCAAAACCACCTCCTGTTGGTTTGATATTCAGGCATACGGGTCACCCACCCTACATATAATTACGCATTACGAATTGCGAATTACGAATTGCAGACCGCTTTCAGCCATTCTTCGGCAATTATCATATGACCTGCGATTGAAGGATGAGTACCATCCCATACAAAATATTCGATCCTTGACCTTTCGGCATTCTCTTTGATTTTATCGTAAAGAGGAACAAAGATGCAATCAAAATCTTCAGCAACTCTCTTTGTTGCTGCTCTGATTCTTATATTTGCCGCCTCACGGTATGCAACCGAATCCTCCGAGTCGTTGCTGTCCGGACGATTGAAAGGTCCTTCAACTCCGTCGGGATGAGGCGAATTTTTATAAGAGTAATCTGATTTATCGAGCGGAAAATAAAACGGCTCACATACAATTATCTTTATATCCCCGAGCTCTTTTCTTGTTAACTCAAGTATCGCACGCAAACTGTTTTCGTGGCGCTGTGCCGCTTCATCGGGAGAAATTTTATCAAAATAACCTCTGCCGCCGTCATTTACACCGACAAGAATGCTCAGAACAGTCGGTTTGTTATCAATAACATCCTCATGCCACTTTTCAAGAAGTCCCTCGGAAACATCACCCGAATAGCCTTTATTGATAAACTTCGGCATATTCTCGGCATTGTCAAGAGCAAGCCTCGAGGCAACTATGAACTGATAGCCGTGACCCATAATATGGTTGCAATCCATACTCTTTCCGCGGTTGCCGTCCGTTATTGAGTCACCCGAAAAAAGAACAACATCGTTTTTATCAAGCTTCATTTCATTTCAACTCTTTGAGAATCTCATATGCATTTTCGATATCGCTCTCAAAATCAATAACTTCCGCTTCAATGGAGCAATGTTCAACACCGATTTCTTTCAGTGCATTGACAAAACTCGCCTGACCGAATTCATCACCCTTTTTCGGATAAATTCGTTTACGTCCGAGTGAAGAGGCGGGAGCGGGATTTGAGGTGTGCGCATGAACAAGCCATCCTTTATATTCAAGAAGGCTGTCCGTACTTTCATTCTGAACATACATGTGAGCAACATCGGCAAGCACTTTGATATAATGTGAACCGATTTTCTTTGCAATTTCAACTCCGTCTGCAACGGTGTTGATTGCGTTGCACTCCTCGGGGCGAAGAGGCTCGATGGCAATTATTATGTTATGTTTTTCGGCAAGCGGAAGAACATCGTTCTTAAGGAAGTCAACAATCTGCGCTCTGCCCTCTTCAAGGCTCATTCCTTCGGGAATTCTGCGCGCACCCGATGAGCCGAAAACAAGATACTTAAGTCCGAGATAAGAAGCATTCTCAAAAAGCTTTACAAGATATTCCCTGACTGCCGCTCCATCTTTTTCTTCGCCCACAATGCGCAAACCGATAAAGCAGTTTGCGGCAATCATCGGAAGACCCGTTGCAAGCATTTCATCAAGATAAACTCTGTCTTTTTTTGCAATTTCCTGGCAATGACCTTCGGCATAGTCATAGCCGACAGCCTTCATCATTTTCATTCTTTCTATATCCGTGCCGACACATACGCCGAATTTCATATCGCATTCTCCTTTGCGTTTTTCAGCATTTCTTTTGCACTTTCAAGCTGAAGCGAGGTTATCGCTCCTCCTGCGGTTATCCTTGCTATTTCTTCGGCTCTGCCGTCAAAATCGAGGAAATCTATTTTGGTAAAAGTTTTTTCTTCGTTTACGGATTTGCTTATCTTCATATGTTTATCAGCCTGAGCGGCGATTCTTGCAAGGTGGGTTACACAGATAACCTGCCTGCCCTTCGAAACCTGATAAAGTTTAAGCGCAATCTTTTCCGCCGCCGAGCCACTGACACCCGTATCGATTTCGTCAAAAATCAGCGTTGCAATATCATCCTTATCGGAAAGAACATTCTTGATTGCAAGCATTATTCTTGAAAGCTCACCGCCCGACGCGATTTTTGATATCGCCTTGGGTTCCTGACCGGGGTTTGCACTGATTAAGAATTCGATTGCATCGGCACCCTTTGATGTGAGGGCGGTTGCCTTGCGGTCAACAACAAAAGTAACCTTCGGCATATCAAGGAATTCAAGCTCTGCCATAACCTTTTTTTCGAATTCTTTTGCCGCAGTCATGCGGCTTTCCGTAAGATTGGCTGAAAGGATTTTTATTTTATCCGAAAGGGCATAGAGCTTCTCTTCAAGCTCCGATATCCTTTCGTCGGAAACTTCAATTTCGTTCCGCTCTGCAACGGCTTTTTCGAGAGTTGAGATGATTTCTTCTTCCGTTGCACCGTATTTCATTGAAAGACGATAAAGGAAATCAAGCCTTTCGTTGACTTCACTGAGCCTTTCAGGGCTGTAGTCAAAGCTCTCGGCGAGGTCTCTGACCTGAGCCGATATCTCCGCAAGCTCATAGGAAATGCCACGCATTCCTTTTGCGGTTTTTTCTGCGACTTCATAATATTTCGAAGCGGTTTCGAGCTCGTGGGCGCAATCCTCAACACCCGCAAGAATTCCGTTATCATCGCTCAATGCGGCATATGCCTTCTCAAGCGATTTGATAACCCTGCCGCTGTGCTGCAGAAGTTCTTTTTCTTTTGCAAGTTCTTCACGCTCGCCGATACGCACATCCGCTTCGGTTATTTCGTTAATCTGAAAATTGAGATAATCGAGCCTTGCCGCCTTTTCATCCCTTGTATCATAGAGCTTTTCAAGCTCTTTTTTAACCGCAACAAGGTTTGTAAAAACGCCTCTGTATTCATTTCTGAGAGCTTCGTTTTCAGCGAGCGAATCAATGAATCCGCAATGCTTTTCGGGTGAAAGAAGCGCCTGACTGTCGTGCTGACCGTGGATATTGATAAGCTCCGCACCTATCTCTTTGAGAGCGGCAACAGTTGACGGACAGCCGTTGATGCGGCATACATTCCTGCCCGAACTATTGAGAGAACGGCTGAGCACAAGAGTTTTATCAGGCATTTTTTCAATGCCCATTTCGTCAAGCAGCCTTTCGGTTTGGGCACTTATATTATCGAATGTTGCATAAACTCTTGCACTCTCCGCACCCGAGCGTATAAGCTCTCTTGAAGTACGTTCGCCGAGCACGGCATTGATTGAATCGATAACAATGGACTTACCCGCACCCGTTTCACCCGTCATAACATTAAGTCCGCAGTCAAACTCAAGCTCCGCACTTTCGATAACGGCAATATTCTCGATTTTTAAACCGACCAACATAAGTTAAATCTTCCTTCCGGGGGAATCAGCCGATAAGCTCGGCAATGGCATCCTTCATCTGATTTGCGTTTTCAGTTGTTCTGCAAAGCGCAAAAATTGTGTCATCACCTGCAAGGGTGCCTACAAGACCTTCCCAATGCATTGAATCAAGAGCGGCGCAGGCAGCCTGAGCCATGCCTGTGTAGCAGCGGATAACAACGGTGTTACCCGCATAATCCGCAGAAATTACGGAATGGCTGAAAATGCTTCTGTATTTGCCGAGAAGCTCACCCGAATCGCCCGTATCAACCGCATAGCGGCTTCTGCCGAGCTCATCCACTTTTTTTATAAGGCGGAGATCCTTTATATCTCTTGAAATAGTTGCCTGGGTTGTGTCAAAGCCTTCTTTTTTGAGCATTTCAAGAAGGTCCGTCTGGGTTGAAAGGCAGTTCTCCTCGATAAGTCTGATTATCGCTTCATGTCTTTTCTTTTTCACGGTTTACACTCCTTAAGGTGAATATAATAATCCGAACCTGCCTGAAAGCGAGTCTTTTCGCCGCTTTTCGGAGTTTCGGTATTGAAAGGCGTCAGCCTTCCTGCAACCTCAACAACCAAAAATCGCCTGAAAATCCTTCGCTTTTGGGTCGAAGAATTTTCACGGAGAGAATTTTTGGTCAATCGAGGCACAAAACGCAGCAAATTCTTTGTGGATTTGCGAGTATTTTAACAATGGGTGAACGAAAATCATCCCGTGAAAATCACGGTTAGGATTATTCTATTCACCTTTACCTTCTTTGCGCAAGTTTTGTATAAAGTATGTCGATAAAGTTATCGGACTTGATTCTGATGAAGTTTGCGGTGAATTCCGCTCTCGAGATTTCCGCACGGCAGCCGGGTTCGATGACTATGGGCTGTGAGCCGTCATTTGAAATGCATAATGTACTGTTTTCCGCCGAAGTTACGGTCAGAACCGCATCGGGTCTGAAAATCAGAGAGCGGTCAAACAGCGAATGGGGGCAGAGCGGAGTTAAAAGAATACTTTCAAGTTCGGGGTCAACAACGGGACCGCCTGCCGAAAGCGAATATGCGGTTGAGCCTGTGGGAGTTGAAACGAGAATACCGTCACACAGATAGCTGTTGAACTCTTTACCGTCAAGCGCAACGTTGATTGCGGACATGCGCTGCTTTTCTTCATTGGTAACAAGGCAGTCATTAACGCAATAGTCGCTGAAAATAACCTTGCCGTCCTTGATTACCGAGGTTTTCAGCAGCAGTCTTTTATCTACGGTATAATCACCCTCAATCAGGCGTGAAAGCAGATTAAGCTCGTTACTTTCAAGCCCTGCCATAAACGCAAGCCTGCCTGCATTGATGCCGAGAATAGGCTTATGTTTGAGTATTGCAAGCTTTGCGGCGTGGATAATCGAGCCGTCACCGCCGACCGCTATAACCGCATCACAGTTTGACAACGCTTCATCGGGAGAAATAAACTTTGCCCCCGTAAAATCAAAATCTTTTTTGTTTTCGGGAAAGAAATAATATTCCGCACCAAGCTCTCTGAGCCTTTCGCATATCCCCGCAGTCACCTCAAACGATTCTTTTCGGGTGAGGTTTGGTATAAGAGTAATCTTCATCTGAACTGCCTCTTATTTATCTAAATTTTCGTGCGAACGCTCAACAAGTTCATTAACGGAACCCTCCCAGAGCATTTCGCCGACTTCACATTTTTCTATGTACATCAGATACTCAATATTGCCTTCAGGCCCTTTGATGGGTGAAAAGTCAACTCCGAGCACCTTGAAACCGTTGGCTGCGGCAAAATCGGTTATCATTGAAACAACGTCTTCGTGAACCTTTTTGTCACGCACAACGCCCTTTTTGCCTATGTTTTCCTTGCCCGCTTCAAACTGGGGTTTGATAAGACACACCGAACGGCCGCCGTCTTTGAGAAGGGTGTACATAACGGGAAGAATAAGTTTCAATGATATAAAAGATACGTCAACCGATGCAAAATCGCACTCGTCGGGCACCTGCTCGTGCGTTACATATCTGAAATTGGTTCTTTCAAGGTTGACAACTCTTTCGTCACAGCGAAGCTTCCACGCAAGCTGACCGTAGCCGACATCGATTGCGTAAACCTTTTTTGCTCCGTTGGTCAGCATACAGTCGGTAAAACCGCCTGTTGATGCACCGATATCCATACAGATGCAGTCTGTAAGGTCAAGACCGAAGCTCTTCATCGCTTTATCGAGCTTGAGACCGCCTCGACTGACAAAAGGATTAACCGCTCCCCTGACCTCGATAACATCTGTTTCTTTTATTGTAACTCCGCCCTTGAGAGCCTTCTGACCGTTGAGATAAACGCTTCCCGCCATAATCATAGCCTTGGCTTTTTCTCTTGTTTCGGCATATCCTCTTTCAAAAACGGCAACATCAAGCCGCAATTTTTCACTCATAACGATACCTCGTTTCCGATTTTACGGACAATACCTGCCGCATCAAGAGAATATTTCTCCATAAGTCTCTGAACGCTTGCGTGAGAAACAAATTCGCCGTCAACCGCAGTTATTGAATATTTACCCTTATACCCCATTTCAAGAAGCTCTGCAGCGAACCTTTCACCTATACCGCCCGAACGCATTCCTTCCTCGAAGAAGAAAACATTTTTACAGTCAAACACGGCTTCGACAACACCCTTCGGGAAGGGCTTTATCTTATTGAGTTTTATAACTTTGACATTGATCCCCTTGTCAAACAGCTCTTTGGCGGCGGTGAGTGCATTAAAACTCACCCTGCCGTAGGTCACGACAGCTGTTTCGGAATCAGCATTGCCGATAACCTCAAAATCCGCATCGGAAGCCTCGGTATGAATATCGGGTGCACTGCCCCTCGGATATCTGATAACAATGAGATTTTCGTCTTTATAAAAAGCATTATAAAGTGCCTTGTTAAGCTCCGCATAGGTTGCAGGGCAATAAACGGTTGTATTGGGCAAGCTCTGAAGCAAGGAAACATCGAAAAGTCCCTGATGCGTTTCGCCGTCTTCACCCACAAACCCCGCTCTGTCAACAGCAATAATCATTTTCTGACGCTGGAGTGCACCATCGTGGATAAGCTGGTCTGCACATCTTTGCAGGAAGGTTGAATAAACCGCAAAAACGGGTATCATTCCGCCCGAAGAAAGGCCGCTCGCAAAAGTAACTGCGTGTTCTTCGGCAATACCGACATCGAAGAATCTTTCCGGGAACTGCTTTGAAAAATCCTCAAGACCCGTGCCGAGAGCCATTGCGGCAGTTATGGCGCAGATGCGCTTGTCCTTAGCGGCAAAATCGCAGAGTGCCTTGCCGAATCGGGAAGAAAAATTATCTCCCGAGCCGATTGCCTCGCCGGTTATAACGTCAAATTTTGAAATACCGTGGAACTTTTCGGGAGCCGTTTCCGCGAAGTCATATCCCCTGCCCTTCACGGTGTTGACGTGAATGACTACAGGTGCGGAAACAAGCTTTGCGCTGTCCATAGCTTCACAAAGGCGAGAAATGTTATGACCGTCAATAGGTCCGATATATTTAAAGCCGAGATCCTCAAAGAAAGAGCTTGAGTAAATCATACTCTTGAGGGTAGATTTGAGTTTCACAAGATGCCTTGCAAGAGACTTTCCGACAACGGGGATGCGATTGAGGGTTTTCTCCGTACCCGCTTTGAATCTGTAGTATTCGGGTTTTGCACGCACTGTTGCAAAATATCTTGCCATGGCACCGACATTCTCCGAAATAGACATTTCGTTGTCGTTGAGAATGACTATAAGCCTTGACTTGGTTGAGCCTGCATGATTGAGAGCCTCATACACCATACCGTTGCCGAACGAACCGTCACCGATAACGGCAACAGCATAATTCTTTGAGCCTTTGACAGCATTTGCGGCGGCAATGCCTGCCGCCTGGGACACGGACACACCTGCGTGGCCTTCATAAAAACTGTCATGCTCGCTTTCGTCGGGTCTGACAAACCCCGAAACGCCGCCCTCTTTTCGGAGAGTCGCAAACGAGGAATATCTGCCCGTGAGAAGCTTATGGGCATATGCCTGATGACCGACGTCCCATATTATTTTATCTTCGGGAGAATCAAAACACTTATGGAGAGCAACGGTAAGCTCAACCGTGCCGAGATTTGAGGCAAGGTGACCGCCGTTTGATGCAACTGTATCAACGAGAACTTCTCTTATTTCCGTACAAAGGCTCTCAAGACCGTTCTCGTCAAGGGCTTTGACATCCGAAGGCTTATTCAGATTTTCAAGAATTTTTGAATTCATATATCAGTTTTTTCTTCCGAGCAGCTTGTCCGCAAGCTGTGAAAGAAATTCTCCTTCACCGCCAAAAATATCCAGAGCCGCTTTTGCCTCGGCAGTCAGACTGTCGGCAAAAGAAGCGGACTCTTCAAGACCGAGGAGCGAAACATAGGTTGATTTTTCGTTTTCGCTGTCGCTTCCTATCGGCTTGCCGAGAGTTTCGGCATCACTTGTCACATCAAGAATATCATCCACAATCTGGAACGCCAGACCTATATTGCTGCAGTATTTTTCTGCTGCTTTTATTTTCTCTTCATCCGCATCCGCGGCTATGCATCCGAGCAAAGCTGCAACTCTGATAAGCTCGCCTGTTTTGAGCCTGTCCGTGTTTCTTATGTCGTCAATTCCGACAACCCTGCCTTCGTTGGCAAGGTCCATAACCTGACCCGCAATCATACCCGAACAGCCTGCCGCCTTTGCAAGCTCGAGACCTGCCTTTGCCTTTGCTTCAAACGAAACACCTTCAGCTGAAAGCACGGTTTCAAACGCAAGAGTAAGCAGTCCGTCGCCTGCAAGAAGAGCGTTCGCTTCGCCGAAAACCTTGTGGCTCGACGGCTTGCCTCTTCTCATATCGTCATCATCCATACAAGGCAAATCGTCGTGGATGAGCGAATATGTGTGTATCATTTCAACGCCGAGAGCGAACGGAACAGCCGCCTCGGGATCGCCGCCGCACACTCTGCAGAATTCGAGAGTAAGCATGGGTCTGATGCGCTTGCCGCCGTTTCTGAGCGAATACGCCATAGCCTTAAGCATTTCATCAAGACCCGAAGACTCCCTGCCGCCGAACTTTGCGGCATTCATATATTCATCCGCAGCATTGTTTATGATGCGGACATATTCATCAAATCTGTTGTTGAAATCAGTCATTTTCATTCGCCTTTCCCGCAGAAAGCTCTGTTATTTTAAGCTGAGCGGCATCAAGCTTCTTTGCGCATTCGCCGGCAAGAGAAGTGCCCTCCTCATAAAGCTTCATCATTTCTTCAAGGGAAAGATTGCCGTTTTCAAGCTTGTCCACAATCTGCTCAAGCCTGAGGACTGATTTTTCATAGTTCATTTTTTCCATCTTTAACTGCCTTTCACCTGAGTTACTTCGCATTCGATATCGCCGTCGCTGACTCTGACATTTATCATATCGCCCTTTTCAACGCCGCCGATATCCGATATTATTTTGCCCTGCTTACTTGCAACGCTGTAGCCTCTTGCAAGAATTTTGAGCGGGCTCATCGCATCAAGCTTTGCACAGAGTGACGACAGCTCCTTGGATTTTTCAGCCATTTCATTTCTGACTGCGGAATCCATTGTCATCACGGCTCTGTCGCACCTGACACGAAGATTATCAATATAATTCTGAGGGCTGAGCCTGAGGATTTTTGCCTTGTTCAGCTCAAGCCTTGATTTTTCGTATCCTATTCTGTCTGCCGCCGACGAAAGAATACGTCGGTAATAATTAATCAACATTTCTTTCTGCTGATACATATCGGGCACAGCAAGCTCTGCCGCCGCCGAAGGGGTAGGCGCTCTTAAATCCGCCGCAAAATCGCAGATGGTGAAATCCGTTTCGTGACCGACCGCAGAGATAACGGGTATCTCGCTTGCAGCTACCGCTCTTGCATCGATTTCTTCGTTGAATGCCCATAACTCCTCAACTGAGCCGCCGCCTCTGCCGACTATCAGCACATCAGCGGCTTTTTCTTTGTTGAAAAGCTCAATTGCCGCCTTTATCTGCGGAGCGGCATAATCACCCTGCACCGCAACGGGGCAGAGAACAATCTGAGCAAGAGGGAATCTGCGGGAGATAACATTGATTATATCCCTCACTGCCGCACCCGTAGGAGAGGTTACGACACCGACTTTTTCGGGGTATGCGGGAATCGGCTTTTTACGCTCTGCATCAAACAAACCCTCTTTCGAAAGTTTCTCTTTGAGCTGTTCGAATGCAAGGCTGAGTGCACCCGTGCCGTCGGGCTGCATATCATCGATATAAAGCTGATACTGACCGTCTCTCTCGAAAACGGCAACCCTGCCTCTGATTATAACATTCATTGAGTTTTCGGGCATAAACCTAAGGCGCATATTCGCAGTCTTGAACATAACCGCCTTTATCGCCGACGACTCGTCTTTTATGGTCATATAGTAATGACCCGTTTTATAGTGATTGGTAAAATTCGATATCTCGCCCTGAACAAAAACCGTCTGGAGATTTCTGTCCTGCTCAATAATCGATTTCACATATCTGTTGAGCTGGCTGACACTCAGCACAACGCCGTTACTCATTGCGTGCCGCTCCTTTCAGAGCTGTTAAATATGCAATTCCTGCAGCATTGTCGCACGAAAATTCCGGTGCCGCAAAGCTTGCATCAAATTTTCTCTGAATTCTGTTTTTTATAATAGTGTTTGACATAACTCCGCCCGCATAAACAAGCGGAAGTCCGCCGTATTCCGAAACGGCGAACTCTGTCATTTTTTCGACTGTTTTTGCAATAAAATCAATGCAGTATCTTGCAACATCTTCACGGCTTTCGCCGCCGTCAAGCATCTTTTTGCATTGGTTTTCGAGACCCGACAAACTGCATCTGCCGCCCTTTACACAGACCTTGGGATTGAAAGTCTTTTCACTCCTGAGTGCCAGAGCCTCAAGCTCTTTGCCGCACGGGAAGGAAAGACCCATCATAACCCCCGCTCTGTCGACTGCCTGACCGCAGTTGAGGTCATCCGTGCATCCGATAATCTCTATTGAAAAGCCTCTTTCTTCATCGGGCGTAACGAGCAGCATTTCGCTCGTGCCTCCCGAAACGTGAAAGGCAATAAATTTTTCATTAATGAACTCTGTTTTGCCGCAGGAATAAAGAGCTGCCGCGATATGACCAGCCTGATGAGAAAAGCCGTGAAGCGGTTTTCTCATTGCGGATGCAATGCAGGTTGCGGCATTGACACCCACAAGAAAACACGGCATATATGAACCGTCGGCATCCCTCGGTTTTTCGGAAACACCAACGGCGGATATCTCACCGTCAACCTCTGAGAAAAGCTTATACACAAGCGGATAAAGCCTTGCGGTGTGATGAAAAACGGCATCGCTTTGGCGAAGACCCTTTTCGCCTTCTTTTACGGGCAAAAGAAGCTTTTTCTGATGCATTACATCTCTTTCGCTGTCATAAAGACAAACGGAAGTGGTGTAGTTGCTTGTATCTATTCCGAGAGTGAGCATCAGTTTTCTTCCTTTGCAACAGAGCTGAGAATGCCGTTGACGAATGAATAATCGTCTTTTGCGGCATACTTCTTGCAAAGCTCAACGGCTTCGTTGATTGAGACGCCCACGGGAATATCGTCAAAATATTTCATTTCGCAGATTGCAAGACGCATAACGGCAAGAGCAACCTTTGAAATTCTGCTCATCTTCCACTTGACCGAATATTTTTCGATAACCGCATCAATATCGGCAATGTTTTCTGTTACTTTATCTGCAAGCGTTTTGGAGAAAGCACTTTCGGAAATAATTTCGTTTTCAACCGCTGTTTCGTAAAGCTCATTTATTTCAGTTTCGGGGTTGAAAGATTTTTCAAAAAGTAAAATAAAAGCCTGCTCTCTCTCTTCACGTCGTGTAAGCATAATATCCCTCCGAGATAATGATATGAATGATTATACCATTATTCTTTGAAATATACAACTATTATTTTATTAAATATTTAATATTCCATTTCGATTATCGTAATATTATCCACGGGATAGCCCGTATGCTTGAGAGCAATTTCCTTGATTTTGACAACGGCAACATCGTCAAGCGATCCGTTTTCAACAATTATCTCCGCATTTCCGCCATTGAGGATAACAAGATTTTCGCATCCGACCTTGGCGGTTATGAGATTCTCAATGTCACTTTCAAGGGTCATTGCCGCCGATAATTCACCAAGCACCTTTGTTGCTTCGGAAACGGATGCGGAGGGTGACGAAGGGTCTTTTATAATATCGTTGAGAGCCTCTGCAGCTTCGTCGTGAGCTGTTTTTCTTCGGAGCTTTGCGCTCGCAAAATACTCTGTTGCCTGCGCCTGAACAAGCGCGTCTTCTTCGAATTTTGCTTCACCCGAAATAACATACCGTGCATCGCCGAGATTTGCACCTTCCTGCACCACGGGCGAGGTTGTTGCCGCCGTGTTTGCCGTTGCGGCAATATCGGGTTTTGTGTAGTACCAATTCACAAACACCGCCGCACCGAGCGCAACGATAAGGGTTGCAAGCAAAAGCTGCCTTTTTTTGATAACCATCTGAATAATCCTCCTGTATATACATATTTTTATGCAAAGAAATCAATTCATTTTTGCCACACTTACTCTTGCGGAGCTGATATCAAGCAGTGCCGTTACCGCACTTATTATCTGCTCACGCACAACATCTGAACCGCCGCCTTCACACACCACGGCAACTCCTCTGACTCTGGGCTCCGCCACTCTCACGATAATCCCCTGCTCCCCCGACTGCCCGTCAACAATAACATAATCGTCTTTTCTTTCCATACTGTTTTTACCTTCGGGGTCAACATTCTCGCCGTAGTCATAATTATGAAGATACACATCCTCGCTGCCGCTTTCAAGGGTGACCATAACCTTTGTTGCGCCCGCACCGTCAATACTTGAGATTATTGATATCAAACGGTTTTCAAGGCTTTCAGCATAGCTCTGCACACTTTGCGTCAGGTTAACTGAAGCAGACTGTGCATCAGCCTTTTTATCATCAGTTCCGATTTCGCTGAGTAAAAGAAAAACTACACCTGAAACAAGCAGGGTGACGGCAAGCATCAGCTTCTTGCTCAGCTTTGTTTTTGCAGAAAGCCTTTCGATTAACTTTTTGATTGTTTCGGCAGCTTTGTTCACATTGATATACCGTTCCTTACTTCACTTCAACCGTAACAGGCACTCCGAGTTTTTCTGAGAGCTTTTTTTCAAGCTCTGCTGCTGAGCCGTGCTCCGAAATTCCGACCGAGATTTTATGTATAATTATACATCCGTTTTCATCAACCGAAACCTCTGCATCAACCGATTCTGTCTGAGTTCCGGTTTCTGCGGTAAGCTCTTTCACCCGCTGAGCAACCGCATCTGCATAAATTTCCGCAAGCTTATCTTCAGCTTTTGGTAAAAAAGATTCTTCATCATAAGATATCTCATCCTCAGCAAATGAAAAGTCAAAATTTTTAATCTCCGCAAGAGGTGAACACAGGGCGGCAACAACAAACACTCCCGCAACGGCTCTTACCGTTTTATCCATTGACCCTCTCGGGGAAATAACCGTCACGAAAGCACCCGCAAAAGCAGCAACGATAAGACAGATCGCCCATTGCCTGAGAGCATCCATACACTATCCTCCATTTTTTATAAGCACCGTTACTCCCGCCGTTACAATAAAAACAGACATACAAAGAATCAGAACCGTGTTGATTCCCGAAAATATAAAGCCCATATTTTTCAGCAGTTCCGAGCATTGGCGGCAGTCAAGCAAATCGCTTATCGCCGATGCCGCTTTCATTGAAAGTGCCCATAAAGCGAGATTTATGACAATCGGCAGCCCTATTGCGATAAACGCAACTATCGCATAAACTCCCACCGTTGTTTTAAGCAGAGATATACTTGCGGAAAAAGAGGTGTAGATTTCACCGAGTGCACTGCCTATAACAGGAATAAATGTTCCCGATGCCATCTTCACTCCTTTGACAGCAAGACTGTCCGCACCAACGGCAATTACAGCCTTAAGCCCGAGAAGTCCCGAAAAAAGACCTGCAGAGGTTGCAAGAACCGTTGTTGCAGTCTTTCTGATGATATCACCCACAGCGGAAAGCCTGAGGGTCGGCAGAACGGCTCCGCATATGTTAAGCGACGATGACAATCCTAACAAAGGCAAAACAATATTTTTCGCAAGAGATTCCGTAACCTGTGCCGCCGCAAAGGCAGTGCCCCTGACTGATAATGCCGCTGCAGGATTGCCGCCCACAGTCAGAATCGCCGCAAGAACGGGTATCAACGCTTTTTCAAACGCTGCACACGATTCGATTGCCGCAACAGCCGCACCTACGGATTGAGCCGCATCGGACAGCACTCCCACAACAACAAAACAGCCGCACGCAATATTGAGAATACTCTTGCTTTTTTCGTCATCGGGAAAGAACCCCGAAATTACGCTTATCATCAGCGCGGCACCCGCCGCTTTCATCATTCCCCGAATCGGTGCGGAAGTTCCTTTCTTGATAAGCTCCGAAAAGAGTTCGAAAATCTCAGCAGGTGAAACACCGAGCATTTTTTCAAATTCTATATCTTCGCATCCGATTCTTTTCATATAATCCAGAGTTTCTTCCGACAAATACTCGGACAATTCATTTGCACCGCTGAGTTCAAGCTCTTCGTCCGTAAACGAAAAAGCCGACACGCTGAAGAAAAATATAATTAATATTGCGGTGATAACAGACAGTACTTTTTTCATATTCATCCGTTTATTAAACCTATTGCCATTCGGGCAACCGTTTTTATCATCGGCATTGCAAGCGACAGTGCACCGATTCTTCCTGCAAGCTCAACCGCCGCCGCAAGCGATGAACAGGAATTATCGTAGCATATATCCGCAGCAAACTGAGTTACAACGCAGATGCCGAGTGCCTTCATCAAAAGAGAAACATTTTCTTTATCAAGTCCCGCAAGAGTCATCATACTGTCAACGCTGTCCGTAACGTCAATAAGATTTCCGCTGAGCGAGATAAATATAAAACCCGTTCCCGCAATCACGATGAGCGGAGCAATTTCAGGTTTTATCTGCCTTAAAAGAGCATACAGAAGAACCGTGATTATTCCGACAAAAGAAATTTTTACGGTATCCATATCAGAAATCCACTATGGATTTCACGGTGTCAAGCAAATCCGCAAACTGAGGCACAAGCATCATCAGCACGGCAACGATGCCCGCAAGAATGGTTATAAGTGCATAGTCATCCCTGCCCGAACGCACAAGAATGGAATTCAGAATGGCAACTATGATACCGACTGCGGCAATTTTTATAACAATGCTTATATCCGTAAAATCACCTCAAATCATAAGAATTGCCGCCGAGATTCCCGCAAACAGACCGAGCGGCGGAAAAAGCCTTGAATATCTGCGGTTTTTCTCCTGCTGAATTTCAAGTTCTTTGGCAAAAATATCTTTGTAATACTCGCAGCACGAAAGCTGACCGTCAAGATCGGTTGAGCCTATTTCGGAGCCGAGAGCGGAAAGATGCCGCGCCGAGCCCGAAAGCACTCTGCACACCTCTGTTTCCGATTCAACGCTTTCTTTCCACGCATCGGGGAAGGGTTCGCCGAAGCATATTTTTTCACGGGTGCATTTTATGAATCCGAGCTGTGAAAGGGCGGGATTTTCTCCGAGCACCCTGAGCAAATCGGGAACGGGCAGACACGCATAGCGCAGCTGGGTTTCAATGGTGTTTATCATAAGAATAACCGCTGAAAGAATTTCCGCTCTTTTTGTGCAATAAGATGAAGCGAAAACACCTGCCGCAGTGCAACCGGTTATAATAAATATAAAAGCAAAAATTTTAAGCATTCAGTTCACCTGCCCCGTAAACCCTTTCTGTTTTTCCGACATTGACGGCAGAAAGCAAAGCCACTCTGTCAAAACCTTTGGTTGCAAGAAGCCTTCTGATTATCGGCTTTGTTTTAAGCTCCGTTTCGTTTTTAGCGTGAACACTCAACGCAAAGCACACGCCGCTGTTTATGCCCGATTCAACCGCTTCAAGCTCACGGCTTGTTGCGATTTCGTCGCAGATAATAATATCGGGAGAAAAAGAACGCAAGCCTATCATTATCCCCTCGTCCTTCGGGTAAGCTGTTACAAGGTCGGTATTGATACCGATATCATTCTGCGGAATACCCGAAAACGATGCGCCGATTTCTCCTCTTTCGTCGCAGACAAAAACTTTTGCATATCCGAACCGGGAGTCTGAAATCTGACGGGCAAGATCACGCAGAACGGTTGTCTTTCCGCTTGCGGGCGGACCTGCAATAATAATAGACTTTAGCCCTTGCGAAAATTCACTTCTGATTATTTCGTCTGCCGCACCCTTTATTTCACGGGCAATTCTCAGGTTGAGAGAACAGATATCCCGAACGGATGTTACCGCACCGTTTTCGGTTACCGCCGTACCTGCCACTCCCACTCTGTGACCGCCCGAAACGGTTATGTAGCCTTTGTTTATGGCATCTTTGAAGCTGTGAACCGAATATCCGCAGACTCTCCTGAATGTTTCCTCTATTTCCCGTGCGTCTGCTTTCAGAACCCGCTCAGAATACATTTGAGTAAGCCTGCCCGATGGCAGAAAAAATCCCGCACCGTTTTCGGTTATAACCGTTATGGGTTTGCCTGTGCGCAGTCTTATCTCCCGGATACCTTCCTTTGTGCGGCTGTCCATAGATATAAACACACTTGCAATATTTCTTTCAAGCACGGATGCCGCAAGGTCAAAACGCTCCGTATTTGTCATTCACATTCCTGCCTTTTGCTTTTTGTAATATATATGGCTTCTTGTCCGCAAATAGAACACAGTATTTTTACAGATTGTTCACTTGAAATACAGCACATAATATGGTATATTATCTGTGTTTAATGTAAAATTTTGTTATGGAGGAAATCTTTATGACTCGACTCGGCGATAAGCAGTCGGTATTCAAGCGTCTTTTCTCCAACAACTCCTATTGCTGGATTTCTTGCCTTTGCACAATAGGCGTTATGATGCTTGTTTACTATTGCTACGACCTTTTCCCCTTCGGCGAAACAACCATACTGAGAATGGACCTTTATCATCAGTACGGCCCTCTGTTCGCCGAATTCTACGACAGAGTAACCAACCTGCAAAGCTTCCTTTATTCCTGGCAGACGGGACTCGGTTCTCCGTTCCTCGGAAACTATTTCAACTATCTCTCAAGCCCGACTTCAATCATCATGCTTCTTCTCGGTCACGAGAATATGCCCGAGGCAATCGCAGGCATGATTATCACCAAAGCCGCACTTGCTGCCGCCGCATTCACTTATTTCCTTAAGAAATCCCAGGGCAGGCATGACTACACAACCGCTGCTTTCGGTGTTCTTTATGCAATGAGCGGCTATTTCATCGCATACTATTGGAATGTTATGTGGATTGACTCGATGGTGTATTTTCCGCTTGTTATTCTCGGCATCGAAAACATCATCAACAAGCGCAACCCCAGAGTTTACATTGCATTCCTTGCACTCACCCTCCTTTCGAGCTACTATATGGGATATATGACCTGCATTTTCTCGGTTATTTATTTCCTCGTTTACTATTTCAGCAAGCTTGAGACCGGTTCGCTTCATGAATCAACGCCCTATACCCTCAACGAAAACGGCGATAAAAAATATAAGTTCAAGGATAAAATCAAGGGGAGTCTGTTCCTTCGCAGCGGCTTCACATTTGCGTTCGCAAGCATTGCCGCCGCAGGTCTCGTTGCCATTTCTCTTATCCCCACGTTTATGATTCTGCGCAACTGCTCGGCAACCTCTGGCACCTTCCCTCAGAATTATGATTCCTATTATTCGATTTTTGACTTCCTTGCAAACCACCTTGCAAGCGTAAAGCCCACTATCAGAAGCAGCGGCGAAGATGTTCTTCCAAATGTTTACTGCGGCATTGCAACCGTGCTTCTTGTTCCTCTTTACCTTTTCACAAGGTCAATTTCCATTAAGGAAAAGGTTGCGAATGTTGCTCTGCTGGGTCTTCTCTACTTCAGCTTCAACATCAACATTCTCAACTATATCTGGCACGGCTTCCATTACCCCAACGACCTCCCATACCGCTGGTCATTCATGTATTCCTTCATTCTTCTTATGATGGCATACAAGGCATTCACAAGACTAAGCGAATTCACGGGCAGGCAGATACTCGGCACGGGTGTTGCAACGCTCGGATTCATAATCCTCGTTCAGGAAATCGGCTCCAAGAACGTTGAGGATATCACCGTTCTTATCAGCATTATTTTTGTTGTTACCTACTGCCTTGTTTTTGTTCTGATGAAAGACCCGAAGTATCAGCAGTCTGCAGTTGCGGTGCTTCTGCTTTGCTGTGTTATCGGTGAGGTTTCCTGTGCAAACACAGACAGATACAGTATGGATCAGTTGAAATCCAATTTCGTTGGCGACTATGCGGATTTCAGAGCGCTCAAAAACGATCTCGACGACAGAGAAGACGGTGGATTCTACAGAATGGATCTCACCTACAACAGAGCGAGAATGGATCCCGCCTGGTTCGGTTATAACGGCGTTTCAACCTTCTCCTCAATGGCTTACGAAAGAATGTCCAATGTTCAGAGCGACCTCGGTATTTACGGCAACTATATCAACAGCTACACCTATCATCTGCAAACCCCGGTTTACAATATGATGCACGCAATGAAATATATTGCGGATAACGACGAAAGCGTTATTGTTGAAAAAGACTACTACACCCAGCTTATGAGCTCGGGCAAGTTCACCGCATACGAAAACAACTATTATCTCCCCATCGGTTTTGCGGTTAATCAGGAAGTTGAAAACTGGCAGACGGATATCACAAACCCCTTCACCGTTCAGGGCGATTGGTTTGAATATGCAACGGGTGTTTCGGATGTTTTCGGTATGATGAACATCGACGAAATTCAGTATTACAACACAGACGAAATCACCTCGGGCCTTGAAACCGGAGATATTTACTACACAAAGACCGCAGGCGAAGCGGGCGAATTCACATTCATTCTCAAGGTTGACGAAACAAGACATTGCTACCTCTTTGTTGATTCATATGACTTCGACAGCATTATCATCAACAGAAAGGGCGAAAGCGTCACTCAGTATACCGACGAGCCTTATATCTACGACCTCGGCATCGTTACTCCCGAAGAAGAAGTTTCTGTTGTTATCAACATCAGCGAAGAACACGATTACGGATATATCGACTTTTTCCCCTACTATATTGATGACGAAAAACTCAACGAGGGTTACGAAATTCTCAAAGCAAACGCTATGAACATCGAATCATTCGAAGAAACAGAAATCAAGGGTACTGTTTCGACCGATAAAGATATGATGTTCTTCACCTCAATTCCTTACGATAAGGGGTGGACAGTTAAAATTGACGGCAAGGAGCTTGCGGCAGATGAAATTATCGCTCTGCAAGATTCATATCTTTGCTTCAATCTCCCCGCAGGCGATCACGAAATCGAATTCAGCTTTATGCCTCAGGGTCTGCTCATCGGTGCAGGCGTTTCGACTCTCACCGTTATCGCTCTTATTGCAGCGGCAATCATCTTCAGAAAGCGCAGAAAGAGCAATGTTAACGCTCCGTTCGTTCCCGTTGTTGTTGAGGTTGAACCCGAAGAAAATACGGAACCCGTTGAAATGAACATCACCGAAGACGGTGAAATCATTGAAGAAACGGAATGCGAAGACGAAGAAATTTCACTCATCGAAGAAGAAATCAACTTCGTTGAAAACGAAGCAACCGTTGAAGCCGAAGAACCCGCTTCTGAAACTGTTGAAACATTTGAAGAAGAAAAAGAAGAATAATAAGATGTAAAAAAGCCACGGTTCAGTGTGAACCGTGGCTTTCGTTTGTTTAATTATTTACCTTTCTTTTCAGCTTTTTTCGCAGCTTTTTCCGCCTTGATTTTTTCGGCATATGCCTTTTCTTCCGCTTCAAGGCGTTCCTTTTCGGCAACAGCTTCTGCCATAGCCTTTTCGTTTCTGACCTTTGCTTCTTCGTACATTGCGGCAATCTCATCGAATCTTGCGTAGTTTTCGCTCTGAGCGAGAAGCTTCTTTGCGTTTATGTAGGGCTTTGCGGCTCTGTTATAGATTGAATTATCGTTTGTTGCTTTCTTGATTTCTTTTTCAACAGCCTTCTGCTGAGCCTTTATTGACTTGACTTCGCTCATATAAGCATCAACAGCCGACTTATCCTTATTATCTCTTGCCTTGTAAAGCTTCTGATAAGTTGCTTCAAGAAGCTCTGCAAGCTCGTCTTCCTTTGCAAAAAGCTTTTCAAATACGCCCGCATCAAACTCAACGATGTTGTTTGAATAATACTTTGCGGCAGCTTTCTTTGCAAAAACAAAATCTCTTGCTATTGAAATTGCTTCTTTTCGGTAGGCTGCTTCTTCCGGGGTTGACTTGGGAAGAGCTTTAGCAACCGCAATCTCCGATTTATCAAAGCTGTAAATCGCTTCGTAGCCCGCGCTGACGGTCTTGCGAGCCTCTTCAAGCTGCATCTTTCCGAAGGGAGTGTTGAATCTGTTCATTTCAGCAAGAACAAACTTTGAAATTTCAAGGTTCTTGTTGAACTCGACAGCCTCTTTATAAGCAGCCTTTGCTGCTTTCTTTTCTTCCTTGCCGGAAGCACTTCTTCTTGCCGCTTTGTATTCCTTAAGATTCTTGGGTTGAAGACCCGCATAACAGTTGGCCTCGCGGATATTTTCAATTGTTTCAACAAGGTCTTTATCCTTAAGAATGCCGTTGCCGTAGTCTTCAAAAAGAGCACGGATTTTAAGAACCTTGATCATACCCTGCTGCTTGATTTCGGAAAGGTCGTAGAAGAAATAGGGTAAAACATTCATAACCGCACCAAGAACGGAAACCGCAATCAGAGTACCGAGGATGCCGACGAATGTTTCCTTGTGGTATAGAACATTATAAACGTTGGTCGGGTCTATAAGCTCGCCTTCCTGAGCAATGATAACGGGAAGAAGCTCATTGAGCTTTGTTTCATTGAAGCCGACTTTTTCATAAATTGCGGGAAGAACTGAGCTTGTTGCCATTGTGATAACGCTGCCGATAAGACCGACTGCGGCAAACATACCGTCGATTCTTTCGCCCGTAACATACTGCTGATAGTCACGGATATCGCCGTTGAGAGCGGGATTGAGAATATGGGCAAATGAGCCTACAAGCGCGTTGAACCACAGACAAATCATTACAAGCCATATCATAATATCCATACCGGCATATTTAACAACGGGATAAACGGCGGCAATGAACACGATGTTGAGTGCGTTGGTAAGAATGAGGGTGTTTCTCTTGCCGAGTTTCTTGATTGAAAGAGGAGCAAGAAGCATACCCCAGAGAGATGCGTTGCCGTAAATGGTGACGATAAGTGAATATTCACCTGCGGTGCAGGCGTGCTGATAAGAATAGAGCCAGTTGAGAATATTCAAGAAAGCACTCTCGAGGAAACCGAGCCAGCCTGCAAGCGAAATAACCCAGAAATACTTGTTTTTCGCAACAGCTCTGACAGCATCAACAAACTTGAGCTGAACAACATGGGTCTTTGCCTGAACAATCTTTTCTTCGGTGTTAACATAAACAATAACACTGAGAAGGAAACCGATGATAAGAACGGGAGGCCAGATATATCTGTAAAGTCTGATATCGTTGAGATTGTTTGTGCCGATAATTGCGGTTGCAAGAAGAGGGATAACAGCATTGGTGATGGTGGGAGCGAGCGAGTCTGTAACCGACTTTATCGATGAAACGTTGGCTCTTTCCTGAGTGTTGGGTGAAAGAACAACAATGTAGTTATCGTAAGCATCATAGAGGAAATTATAGAAGAACTGGAAGCCGATGTTGAACAGAAGAACAACGGCGCACTTGAGAGCCTGACTGCCCATCTTTTCATAAGGCATCCAGAAATAGCCGATTGAAAGAAGAACTGTCGGCAGACCCATAGTGAGAATATAAGGTCTGTATTTACCTTTTCTGTTGCGGGCATTATCGATAATATACGCTCTGAACATGGTCAGAGGGAAGCTGATAATAACGGCAATGATATAGATGAAATACATATTCATCGGTTCAATACCGATTGTGTTGCCGACGAACACGTTGGTTGCGGAAAGAAGAACGGCTGAAACGCAAGTGATAATAAACTTAACACCTATGCCGCCACCCGCAAGTGAAGCTATTTCTTTGAAATTCATGTAATTCCCGAGAGGCGGTGTTTTCCAGTATGTTTTCACCTTGGAAACAGCACTCTTCGCAGTTGCTGCAAGATTCATAATTTTCCTCCTTAAGGCTTATATAAAAGTAATTGTATCAAAACTCACAAAAAAATGCAACATATAAAGACACTTTTGTTAAAATATATTATTAATTCTTGACGGCGGCAGGCGTATTTGATATTATAAATATGTATATTTTTACACTACGGAGTGATATAAAATGGAAAAAATAAAGCTTGCTATTGAAAATGCGCAGACAGCTTTGGGCATTGAATTCGGTTCAACAAGAATCAAGGCTGTTCTCATCGGCAAAAACCACGAGCCCCTCGCTTCGGGCAGTTTTGACTGGGAAAACACCTATGACAACGGCATCTGGACATATCCTCTTGAGCAGGTATGGGAAGGTCTTCAGGGCGCATTCGCAAAGCTCAAGGCAAACGTTTTTGAAAAATACGGTGTTAAGCTCACAAACGTTGGCGCACTCGGCATCAGCGGTATGATGCACGGCTATCTTGCTTTTGATAAGAATGGCAATCAGCTTGCACAGTTCAGAACCTGGAGAAACACAATCACAGCAAAGGCTGCAGAAGAACTCTCCGAGCTTTTCGATTTCAACATTCCCCAGCGCTGGAGCATTGCTCATATTTATCAGGCAATTCTCAACGGTGAAGAGCACGTCAAGGACGTTGATTTCATCGCAACCCTTGCTGCTTATGTTCATTGGAAATTGACGGGCAACAAGGTTATCGGCGTTGGTGAAGCTTCGGGTATGTTCCCCATCGACAGCCTCACAAACGATTACGATAAGAAGATGCTTGCACAGTTTGACGAAAAGATCGCAGATAAGAATTTCCCCTGGACTATTGAAGGCATTCTTCCCAAGGTTCTCGTTGCGGGCGAAAACGCAGGCGTGCTTACCGAAGAAGGCGCACTCCTTCTTGACCCCACGGGCGAATTCAAGGCAGGCGTTGCACTCTGTCCTCCCGAAGGCGATGCAGGCACCGGTATGGTTGCAACAAACTCCGTTGCAGTAAGAACAGGTAACGTTTCCGCAGGCACATCCATTTTTCTTATGGTTGTTCTTGAAAAGGCACTTTCAAAGCTCTATCCCGAAATCGATATGGTAACAACTCCCGCAGGCAAGCCCGTTGCTATGGTTCACTGCAACAACTGCTCGGGCGAAATTGATGCGTGGGCAGGAATGTTCACCTCAATGTGCAAGGCTCTCGGCTTTGATATCAGCATCTACAAGGTGCTCGACAAGATGTTTGAATCCGCTCTCGCAGGCGATAAGGACTGCGGCGGTCTTGTTGCTTACAACTACCTTTCAGGCGAAGTTATCACCGGTCTTGACAGCGGCAAGCCTCTTTTCTTCAGAGGTCCCGACAGCAAATTCAATCTTGAAAACTTTGCAAGAGTACAGCTTTGCTCAGCAGCAGCCACACTCAGCCTCGGCATGGAAATTCTCGCCGACGAAGATGTTAAGATTGACAGAATTCTCGGCCACGGCGGCTACTTCAAGGCTCCCGTTGCAGGTCAGAAAATCATGGGTGCGGCACTCGAAGCTCCTGTTTCCGTTATGAAAACTGCAGGTGAAGGCGGTCCCTGGGGCGTTGCTATCCTTGCCGAATACATGGTAAGCAAGGCTGACGGTGAAACACTTGATGCATATCTTGAAAACAAGGTATTCGCAGGCCAGGAATCAACCGAAATCGCTCCCGATGCCGATGATATTGCAGGCTTCAAGGCATTCCTTGAAAATTATAAGAAAGGTCTTGCCGCAGAAAAAGCAGCAGTTGAAGCTTTCTGATATAATCAATAAAATTAACCGTCAGCTTGATATGAGCTGACGGTTTTGTTATATCGTTATATTATTTCAATACCACAAGAATCCAAGTAATAAGATTCTGATTAACCATTGCCACCATGTATAAGTAACAACGACTTCACAGGTATCCGAAATATCCGTACCATTTATAGTTGCGGTTATTATCGCATTACCTTCTCCAACCGCTTTTATGTTTCCGTTTTCATCAACTGTTGCAACTGATGTATTCGAAGACTTATATGTGATTTTTTCAGGGATTTCTGTTTCCTCAAAGAAAGCTTTTGCAGATATATTTGCTTCTTGCTTGTAATTTAACGATATGTTTTTTGCAGATATTTCAATATTGTTTGCCCCGCCAATTATTTCATAATCAAATCCGTTCTCGATTGCGTATTCCAAACCCTTAGTGTCTGAATAGCAATAGATTTTAAAATTTGGAATCCTAATAGGAGTTGCATCCATCCCCCTTGCAAGCGAATAGCAATAACCAACAGCCCAATATCCCATACGGTCAACACTTTTGGGGATTGTTATGCTTTTTAAACCATTGCACATGATTGCTTCTTCCCATATATATTTCACAGAATTTCCGAGATTTAATTCAGTCAGCGAATAGCAATTAAAAAACGCATGCATTCCGATTATAGTAACGCTGTCAGAAATAGTATAACTTTTATCAGTTTTTGCAGGAGGATAAATTAAAAGTTCAGTCTTATCTTTGTTGAACAAGACAAAATGCTCGTCATTG
>JAZNRG010000084.1:0-5105 GCA_045590575.1 Acutalibacteraceae bacterium
CCTTGGCTCACAGAACGACATGGCTACGATCCGACTTCTGTGCGTCGGGGCGGGGAGTGGCAGAATACTGTTATTCTGCGAATCCTCCGAAACGAAAAATACTGTGGTGATTTGGTGCAGAAAAAGACCCTGACTCCGAACTATTTAACCCACGAAAAGGTTCTCAACCGAGGAGAAGAAAAGTTTGTTATTATCCGTGACCACCACAAACCGATTATCAGCCGTGAGCTTTTTGAACTGACTCAAAAGGAGCTTGAACGCCGTTCTCCGAGTGATGAGCAAAAGAAAAAGCTCGGCAACCGCTATTGTTTCTCGGGTAAAATCACCTGCGAGGAATGCGGTTCAAGCTTTGTGTTTCATAATAAAAAGCTGAGAAACGGTAATTATTTCAAATACTGGCAATGCTATAACCGAAGGCAAAACGGAAAGACAAAGCATATTGATTCCGTGACAGGCAAAGAAGTCGGCTGCTCGATAGACCATATTGCTCACGATGACCTGAAAAACATTATGGCAAGCGTTATCGAAACGATGACCGCCGATAAAAGCAGATTCCTTTCGTTGCTGAAAAAACAGCTTGAAGAGGTGTTTTTGCAAAGCGATAACAATGATTTTGAACGTAAAAAAGAGCAGTTCGACAAGAAAACCGAACGCAGGAAAGCACTTGTGGATTTGTATCTCGATAAGTGTATAACAAGAGAAGAATTCAAAGAAATGTCCGTTCAGCTTGACAGTGAAATCGAAAGCCTTAAAACCGAGCTTCAGAGCTGTGTTGCCAACACACTTGACCGTGAGAAAAAGGATGAAATAATCGCCGAGTGCGTTGCGTATGCAAAAGCAATACTCACTTCGGGAGAGAACAATGATGAGTTCATAAAACAGATACTTGAGTCGATGACCGTATCAAAAGACAATATAATAACAGTAAAATTAAACCTGCTGCCGTTCAAATGGAAATTCGCATTATCTGCCGTTGTGACGGCGGCAGGTTCTTCTTTTTATCCGAAAGCTGAACAATATTCCGAAAATGTGACCGAGAATGATTGCGAAAATGTTCAAAGGGATCATAGTACAACCGATGTACCGATGTCCGTCAGAAGACCCTTGAGTTCATCGTAAGGCATTGCGTATCTTTGGCTCAGATAACGTAAGGAAGCTCCGAGTTCACCGTCGGGACCGCCTAATGGTTTTTAGATATAGTGCTGGGTATGAAGTTAGAGGTGGAAAACGATATCGAGGGACTGGTCTGATTTGACATAGGTTATGTGGTCAATGATTGTACGGAGTGCTTCGTTTTTTGCTTCGGGGGGTTGGTCGGGGTCTTTGATGATGGTCAGCACGGAGCTTATCTTTTTGGCATAGGCTTTTTTGTTGAGAGATTTTTTCGGTTTAGGCTGTTCGGCTTCGAGCTTTCTGATTGCTGCCTGAATCTTCTTTTTGTTTTCAGCATATTCTTCGAGGGTATCTGCGCCGTTTTCGTATGCCGCTTTTACTCGTTCGAGTTTTTTGTGTTCTGCGGCTATGAGCTTATCAATATCTGTTCCGAGTTCCGAAAAAGTTTTTTGTTCTGAAGGCTTTATGGTGAATCTTTCGGTAGCAACGGAGAGCTCAAGAGCTTCAATAACTGCTTGCTCAATTTTTTTGATAGTTATGCTGTGGGAAGTGGTGCAGGCACCTCTGTTGTATGAGTGGCATTGCAGAGAACCCGTTGACTGACTCATTACGAGAGTTGAACCGCAAGAGCTGCAACGCACAAGACCTTTAAGCATATATCCGATGGGCTGTTCTCTGCGCTGGAATTTGGGATAGAGCTTTTTGGTTTCTTCGAGCTTTTGCTGAACAGTGTTCCAGAGCTCCTCTCCGATGAGCGGAGTGTGGTGGCCGTCAACAATTATGATTTTATCGCTCTTATAATCACGGGTTGAAGCGGCTCTGCCTTCTGATGACCAACGGAGTTTGCCGATATAAACGGGATTGTTGAGAATGTAATCAACGAAACGGTTATCGGGCGGATTACCTCTGTTTGTTTTGATGCCGTCAGCGGCAAGAGAGCGGGCGATGGTTCGGGTACCGACACCTGCGGCATAGGATTCGAATATGCGCCTGATAATCGGAGCTTGCTCCGGGTGGGGGACATAGTTGCCGTTTTCAACCTTATAACCGAAGGAAGCGGTGGTGACGATTTCTCCACGGGAGAAACGCTCCTGCATGCCTCGCTTAACCTCAACGGCAAGGTTTGCGGAATAGAATTCATCCATCCATTCGATAATGCGCTCGATGAGAGAGCCGTAGGAGCTGTTTGGGTCCACGGGTTCGGAAATTGAACGGACTTCAACACCGACTTTGCGCAGGAGGTTTTTGAAGACGATGGACTCTTCTTGATTGCGGGCAAAACGGCTGAACTTCCAGACGAGGATAACATCGAAGGGATGTTCATCGGATTTTGCGTGAGCAATCATACGGTTGAAAGCGGGGCGGTGCTTTGTGTCTCTGCCGCTGATGCCTTCATCGCTGAAAATGAATTCATCGGGAAGAATATAATCGTTCTTCTTTGCATACTCCCTTAACAGCTTCAGCTGAGAATCGGGAGAATATTCAATCTGGTCATCCGTTGAAACTCGGATATACGCTGCTGCTGTTTTCATTATATCACCTCCTGCGTAATGCATTTTACTCCTTCCGTCACGGCGGAGCCGTGCCACCTCCCTCAAGAGGGAGGCATTAAGCATCCTATCTTGTGGCGAGATTGGTTACGGTTTGTTTGTCCTCCGGTGTCCTTCAGACCCGGGGTTTTTTTATTTGTGTAGGTAGAACAGTTCATCTATGAATCGAAGTTTATTCTTCGAGTTCAAAACGGCAATTTATAAGTTTGATTTTTTCACCCTTCATTAAGGTGATATACTGCTTTTTATACAAAATGGGAAATTCATATTCTGCACTATTGCTTTGTGTGCATATGCGAATAAATGATTTTTCGTTTTCATTTATCGGGGAAAAATATGTGTTGTTGCATGGTATATCTTCGCCAACAATTAAATAATCAGAGCTTTTGCTTGACGAAACAAATTCGGGGATAAGGGATTTATGTTCTGATGTGGCATGAGAATCGGGGTTCGCAGATTTTTCGGAAGACGTTTCTGCGGAATTGTCAGAAACAAATGTGGACTCAAGGTCTTTTTGTTGTTTGCGCTGATTTTTATTTTTTAAAAGTTTTGTTAACAAGTATATCAAGAAAATAAATATTGCGATAGATACAACCCACACAGAACCGAGATGTATAAACGCGAAGGTGGATAAAATAGGATGTTCTTTTTCAAACTCCTTAATATACTCATTTGAGAAATATTTATAACCGTCTTCGTATCCTTCGGATTTCGCATCAATAGCCGATTCGTAGTTTGAAGCTTCAGTGACATTCACACTTTTATATCCTTGGTCATAAGCTTGATTATAACTCGCTTCACATTCATCTGACCAATAATATGAAGAAATATCGGAGTCGTGAGAGAAAAAATGCTTTTCTCGAACAGTTTTATAACGCTTGTCGCCGAAAGCGGGTTCGGCGCTAAACAGCAAACCATTAACATCAGAACAAAACAGCCTGAAGAACGGATGAGTTCCTTCGAATTTTTTAACGGCATCGTGAAATCCCATGTTATAACCTACCGAATACATAAGGTCATTAGCTGCCTGAACAGAGCCGTCGAGATTGCCGAACATTTTTAAAACAGTAACAGTGCGACGGTTCTGTTCGTCGGAGGTTTTATTGCTTTGAGAGGAATTGTTTCGCCCTGCATATTCTCCGGTGTGATAATGATATTCACCGGAGCTATGGTCAAAATGACCACCGTTGCTGTCGGTTCTGCCCGGATGAGCGGAAACAAGAAGGGTGAAAGAGGAAAATAAAACACAGAAAATACTGAGAGTGATTATACATCGTTTCACAAAAACACCCTTTCAAATAATGAATAAAAAATATATATTCCGAAAAACTATACTCGGTGATGAAAATGAAGGTTGAGTACAGAATTTACGAATACAGAGAAAAAGCGAAGCTGACACTTACAGAGCTTGCGGAAAAATCGGGAGTCAGCAAAAGCCAGATAAACAGAATAGAAAACGGTCAGACGGACCCGACGGTTTACACAATATGCTTATTGGCAAAGGCTCTTGAGGTTGAACCCTCAGAGCTGTTTTTTATTTCCGAAAAGTAAAGTTTTCCCATATACGGGAATAAACGGCGAAAAGGCGTAACAAATGCAATTTTTTGACATTAATTCATAGGAGGGTGACTCCTGAATAAAATAGGAGGTTGACAAAAATGAACAGTTGGGTTATAATTCAAATCGAACGAATGTTCGATAAAAGAAGGGGGAGTTACATTGACAATACCGAAAGAAATATATGAGCTTATAGATTACATAGAAACAATGAAACACCCCGAAGAGACGAAGGAATTATTTTTTGCCTTTGCCGAAGGAAGCATCGAGCAGGGTGATGACAGCCTTGAGGGTTCCGAGCTGCTCGGGGGAGAGGGTTTCGCCTTCACGGACATAACCCGAGGCGATTAATGCCCGATAGAGGCGGGCGGCGTCACGGTCACGCTCCGACATTTCACTATCAAGTGAGGTGTCGGGGCTTTTTTTATTGTCATCAAGCAGGTAGTCAACGGAAACGCCGAAGAATTCTGCTATCTGAGGAAGGTGTTTCATGTATGATTTGTTTCTTCCGCCTTTCCAATCGGTAAAAACGTTTTTTGTTATATCAAGATAATCGGTTAATTCTTTTTGTTTTTTGTTTTGTCTCTTTAATTCCGAAATAATGTTGTTTAAAACACGCAAAATGTTCACTCCTTTTTTGTTTAGATTTCACAAAGTTTATAAAACACGTACTTTTCTTATTGACAAGTACGCAAATCACGTGTTATTATGTACCCGTGGTTACTGCTTGGTTACATCATAGCAAATAACTTGAGAAAAAGCAAGATTTAAAAAGATGAGAGTGAAATCGGAGGTATTTAAAATGAGCGTTGGTGAAAACATCAAAAGACTTCGCATTGACAAAGGTCTTTCGCAACTCGAGATTGCAGAGGCAACGGGAGTTTC
>JAZNRG010000085.1:0-16167 GCA_045590575.1 Acutalibacteraceae bacterium
ACCCATACAGGTTGAACCGATCTGAAGATAGCTCTTACCTCTCATTGTTGCAACTGCAACAGCTGAGCGAGCGAAACGAAGAAGTTTTTCCTTAACATCGTCGGGCATTGAGGTGTCGTGAGCATCCTGAACGTCCTTGCCGTAGATGCCGAATGCCGGGAGACCCTTCTGTGCATGAGCTGCAAGAACAGCTGCAAGATAAACTGCGCCGGGTCTTTCGGTTGCGTTGAAGCCCCAAACGCGCTTGATTGTGTTGGGGTCCATATCCATTGTTTCAGAGCCGTAGCACCAGCAGGGAGTAACGGAAAGAGTGATGTCAACGCCTTCCTTCTTGAACTTTGCTGCGCAGGCTGCTGCTTCTGCAACACGGCCGATGGTTGTGTCAGCGATAACAACCTTTACGGGTTCGCCGTTTGAATAGCGAAGATTTTCCTCAAAGAGAGCCTTGGCTGCCTTTGCCATGTTCATGGTCTGGTCTTCAAGGGATTCTCTTACCTTGAGGGGTCCTCTTCTGCCGTCGATGATGGGGCGAATACCGATAACGGGATAATCGCCGATAAGTCTGCTTTTTGCCATAATAGCATCTTCCTTTCTATAGTTGATGTGTATTATTTTATAACTTTCTTGAATCTCTCGTATGCTTCTGCCCAGGCAGAGGCGTTTTCGGGAGAATATTCAACGGTTTTTTCGCTTGCTTTAACGATTTTGCGGGCTTCGGCAACATCTTTAACAGCACCCGAAGCCATAAGCTGAACGGCGATATTGCCCAGAACGGTTGCTTCAATCGGGCCTGCAATAACGTTTCTGCCGCAAGATGAAGCGGTCATCTGGCAAAGGAGGGTATCCTTTGTGCCGCCGCCGATAACGTGGATAACGGGGTAGGTTTTGCCTGTGCAATCCTCAAGATTGTCAATGGTGAGGCGGTATTTCATTGCAAGGCTTTCGTAGATGCAGCGCATAACCTCGCCCACGCTTTCGGGCACGGGCTGACCTGTTTTGCGGCAGTATTCACGAACTCTCTCGGGGATGTTGCCGTGGGGCACGAATTCGGGAGCATCGGGGTCGATGAAGCACTTGAAGGGCTCTGCAGCAAGAGCGAGCTTTTCAAGGTCTGCATATGAATAATCGCTGCCGTTTCTGTTCCAGTGTCTGCGGCTTTCCTGAATGAGCCAGAGACCGATTATGTTCTTGAGGAAGCCGACGGAGGAATCGCAGCCGCCTTCGTTGGTAACGTTCATTGCAAGGGATGTTTCGTTGACGATGGGAGCCTTAAGCTCGGTTCCGAAAAGTGACCATGTGCCGCTCGAAAGGAAAGCAAAATCCTCGCTTTCGGCAGGAACGGAGGTGATTGCGCTCTGTGTATCGTGACCACAAACGCTGATAACGTCAATGTTTTTGATGCCGCATTCTTCGCAGATATCGTCGGTTACCTTGCCGAGAACCGTGCCCGAGGGAACGATTTCGCCGAGGAGCCTTGAGGGGATGCCGAGCTTTTCGATATAGTCGGTTGCCCAGCCCTTTGTTTCAAGGTCAATCATCTGCGAGGTTGTTGCGATTGAATATTCGGTTGTCTTTTTGCCCGTAAGCATATAGCCGAAAAGGTCGGGCATAAAGAGAAGTCTGTCCGCTCTTTCAAGAATATGGGGACGGTATTTTTTGAGTGCATAGAGCTGATAAACGGTGTTCAGCTCCATAAACTGAATGCCTGTTTTAAAATAGAAATCCTTGTTGGGGATTATTTCGGCACATTCCTCGATAAGACCGACTGTGCGCTCGTCACGGTAATGTACGGGGTTTTCAAGAAGGCAGCCGAACTCGTCGATAAGACCGAAGTCAACGCCCCAGGTGTCGATACCGATGCTGTCAAAGCCGCCTGCGTTCTTTGCATTAACAATACCCTGCTTGATATTATAGAAAAGGCGCAGAACGTCCCAGTACATTGTGTTGCCGACCTTTACGGGGTCATTGGAGAAGCGGTGAACTTCTTCAAGGGTTATTTTTTCGCCGTCGAACTTGCCGAGAATGGCTCTGCCGCTCGATGCACCGAAGTCGATGGCTAATACTCGTTTTTCCATAGGAAACTCCTTCGTTTTAAATGAAAAATGAAGAATGAAAAATGAATAATTAAGGGGCTGCCCCGCTTATTAATAATGGGTGTGGGCAGAGCCCACCCGAAATTCTTCATTATTCATTATTAATTTTTCATTTGATTACTGAATAACAACGCCTTTTTTGAGAATGATGTTGGCATAAATTGCTGTTTCGCCGGTTGCAACGATGGCGTATGCCTTCTTTGCTCTTTCATAGAACTCAAAGCGTTCAACAAGCTCAAATTTCTTTTCGCCTTCTTCGGCGGTAACGGTCTTTTTGTAGTCTGCCCAGATGGGAGGGGGATTTGATGCATCGCCGTTATCCATAAGAGCAACGGGAGCATCAACATATGTATCAAGGGGCATGAGCTTGAGGATGGCGGCAAGGATTTCGTCAACACCGTGACCGTCAAGGCGGACAAGGCGCTGTGCATTTGATGCTGCGGGGAAGTTTCCGTCGCCGATAACGATTTCGTCGCCGTGGCCCATTTGCATAAGAATTTTAAGAAGTTCGGGTGAGATGATGGGGGAGATATTTTTGAGCATAATATTTACCTACTTTCTGTTTTGTTTTGCAAAATATATAATCGGTTATAGGCGGAGCCTATCCGAAACTCACCGAAGGTGAATATCACTTTCGGCATAGCCGAAAATATCACATTGCGAAGCAATATATCACACGGCGTAAGCCGTATATCACTGTTTCGCAAAGCGAAACTACATTACCGCATACATGCTGTACATATTGCTGTAGATGCCGCCTTTTTGCATCAGCTCAGAGTGGGAGCCCTGCTCTGCGATGCCGTCTTCGGTAAGCACGAGGATTTCGTCGGCATTGCGGGTGGTGGTCAGACGGTGAGCGATGGTGAGGGTTGTTCTGCCCTCGGCAAGTCGTTCAAGAGATTCCTGAACAAGCTTTTCGCTTTCGTTATCGAGAGCTGAGGTCGCTTCGTCAAGCAGAAGTACGGGAGGATTCTTGAGGAATACTCTTGCAATAGAGATTCGCTGTTTCTGACCGCCCGAGAGCTTAACGCCTCTTTCGCCGATATATGTATCAAAGCCGTCGGCAAGTGCGCTGATAAAGTCATATGCACCCGCCTTTTTGGTGGCTTCAATGATTTCTTCTTCCGTTGCATCGGGTTTGCCGTAGATGAGGTTATCACGGATTGTGCCGCTGAAAAGATAAACATCCTGGGCAACAACGCCGATGTTGGAGCGGAGGGAATGAAGAGTTATGTTTTTTATATTCTTGCCGTCGAGCAGGATTTCGCCGCTTTCGGCTTCGTAGAATCTGGGGATGAGGTTGCAAAGAGTTGTTTTGCCGCCGCCGCTGGGGCCAACGAGCGCAACGTTTGAACCGCTGGGAATGTTGAGATTGAGGTGGTTAAGAATTGTTTTCTCGCCCTTGACGTAGCTGAAGCAGACGTCTCTGAACTCGATGTTGCCCTTGACGTCTTTAATCTCGGCCGCATCGGGGCTGTCGGTGATTTCGGGAACCTCGTCCATAATTTCGGCAAATCTTTCGATGCCCGTGATACCTCTGCTGAACTGTTCGCTGAAGTCAACGATTGAACGGATTGAGCCGAGAAGCGTTGAAACAAGCAGAAGGCTTGCCGCAAAATCGCCGGGACTGGTAACACCTATATGCATAAAATATGCGCCGACTCCCACAACCGCAATATACATCGTGCCGTCAAGCAGGGTAACGGTTGAATGGAATTTGGACATATATTCGTAGCTCTTCTTTTTGATGTTCACATAATCTCTGTTGCCGTCGGAAAACTTTCTTTTTTCGGTTTGTTCGTTAGTGAACGAACGGACAACTCTTACACCGAGCAGGCTGTCTTCAATTCGTGCATTGATTTCGCCAACCTGATGGCGGCTCTGACGGAAGGTGTCACGCATTTTTGTGCGTGTTTTCTTGGTGAGAATAACCATAAACGGCATCATTGCGAAAACGCAGATTGCAAGACGCCAGTCCATTGAAGCGAAGATAAAGAAGCTTGCAAAGAATTTTATGACCGTGTTGAACACCATTTCGGGGAAGTGGTGCGCCCATTCGGCAATATCGAAAAGGTCAGAGGTCATACGGCTCATAATCTGGCCGACCTTGGTGTTATCAAAGAATGAAAACGAGAGCTTCTGAAGATGGTCAAACATATCCTCACGCATTCTGTTTTCGATTTTAACACCCATTATATGTCCGTAATATGCCTGGCAGTAGCTTGCAAAGCAGGCGATTGCTTTAAAGGCTATGTAGAAAAGGCAGATGGAAAGAATCCTTTTGAGGGTCAGCGATGCGATATCCTCAACACCTGCGTTGGTGATTTCTCGGACAATGAGGGGCAGAGCTATATCGCAGGCGGCGGTAACCGCAACGCACAAAAGCACGATGGCCTCGGTGCCGAGATGCTTTTTAAGATAGGGGAAGAATCTTCCCATCAGCGAAAAATTCTTTTTCATTGAATTTTTCTTCTTTTCCTCTTGCACGGGAGGTGTTTTTCCTTTCATTTTCATTTCCTCTTTCACTTTAATGTATTAATATATTATGTAACAAATTAAAAGATTTGTAAAGTATATTTGATAAAAATAATAAAAAATCCTCTCGGTCAGAGAGGATTTTCAGTCTATATTTCTTCGGCAACAACGGCAAGCACCGTCATATCATCGAATCTTTCGCCGAGCCTTATGCGTGCGGAATCGAGAACGTTTTCGCAGAAACCGCTTGCGTCGGAGCCGCCCGAAAACGCCTTGATTTCGTCTTTTATCATACTCGTGCCCCCACCGAGAATGCCGTCGCTGACCATAACGAGTGTGTCGCCGCCGCGGAGCCTGAGCTCATATCTGGAGAATTTTACTTTGCTTAATATTCCGAGGGGTGCAGAAGGAATTTCAACCGTTCTGACCCTGCCCGATGCAGTATAAAAAGAGGGTGCCGCACCGGCTTTGTAAAGCACCGTGCTGCCCGTGAAAAGGTCTATTTCGGCAACATCGAGTGTTGAAAGAGACTCATCCTCGGATTTGACGGAGAGCGCGCAGTTGGTTATATTCAGCGCCGAATCGGGGCTGATTCCCGCACGCAGAAGCCGTGAAAAAAGCTCAACTGTCATTGCTGAATCTATTGCCGCCCTGCCGCCCGTACCCATACCGTCACTGAGCACGATATATGCTTTTGATTCGGTCTGGAAGCATTCAAAATAATCGCCGCAGAGCTTTTGCCTGCCGCAGCTTGCTGCCGCCGAGCCGAAGCGTATGCGGAACAGCTCTTTCCTTGTAAATTCAAGCTCTTTGCCGTCTTTGTGTTCACGGATTTTAGGCGGAGAAAGCTCTGCTTCAAGCTCGGTTGAAAGTTCTTTTGTGAGGCGGGAAAGGCTTGTTGATGTCGGAATGTCTTTAACGGTGCATCTGAGTCTGAGCGCACCGGAACGGGGAGATATACAGCTTGCGGAAATAACGTCAAATCCGTTGTCTGAAAGAACTCTGACCGCACTTTTTTCTTTGTTGAAAAGGGTCAGCCCTTCGCCGCTTATCTGAAGGGAAAGCTCACTGAGAAGCGTTGAAATCCAGTCAAACTGGCTGCAGGCAAGCTCCCTGCTTCTTGCCGAATTTGCCTGCAAGGCATTGAGTGCAGCGGCACCGTTTCCGATTCGGGTGAAGCTGTCGGCAATCCTCGGAACACTCGGACATTTCGCATTGAAATTTGCCGAAAAATCCTGCGGAGTAACCGCCTCTCCCTGAGAAATTTTTCCCAGTGCGGCAGCAAATTCGCCGTCCTCGGGGCAGAAAGTATCTCTCAGCGGACACTCGGCGCAGACCCTTTCTTTTACTCTCATGCAAATCATTTCGTCGTTTGCCGGAGTGAGTGCATCAATGCCTTTTGAAACCTTGCTGACGCATTCCGAAACGGAGCCGACGGCTCTTGATGCTTCAAGCAGTTTTTCGCCTGCTGCAGTAAATTCGCTGCCGATTCTCCGCATCTTTGGATTGAGCATTTCGGCTCTGACTTTTGAGAGCTTTTTTCTTGGTATACACACAAAAACAACCGATGCTGCTGCAGCTTCGGCGAAAACGGAAACCCCTTCCGCAGAGCCGTCGAGAAGTGCGGATATTCCTGCGGTAACGGAGAAAACAGCGGCACAGACAAACTGACCGAATCTCGAGAAAATTCCCGACAGCAGTCCGCAGATGCCGTAGCAGACGCTGAGAGCAACGCCCGTGCCAGAAACGGCAATGCATCCGCCGATTGCAATTCCGGCTATGCTGCCCCCTGACCTGCTGAAAACATAGGCGGCGGTGAGAATAACGAAACATCCGAAGAATCTTGCGGGTCTGAATCCCATAAGAGCAATTTCCGATGAACCGAGCAGAAGAGTGCAGAGGCTTGCAACGATGCAGACAAGGCTGTGGTTATCGAGCAGATAGGGACTTCGCTTTTTTCTTATGCAGTCAACCGTTCCCGAATAAAAGGTTACCGATGCTCCGCAGATCAGGCCTGAGCAGAGCGCAAGCACGAACCCGCTGAGGGTTGCGTTTTGCGAAAACATAACGGCAGTGCGGCAGGCGGTACTCAAAAGAAAGGCGCAGATTGAGAGCACGGTGCGCCGTTTTTTTCTTATTTCCGCTTTTTCAAGCACGGCAATCACGGCGGCAATGCCTCCGAGCGGTACGATGCAGTTGATTATTTCACCGCCCGACAGCCTCAGAATACCGCCGAGGATTCCGCCCGCAACGGCAAAGACAAGGTCATAGCCCGTGCAGGCAGCAGCAAGGCCGATGCTCAGCGGCACTCTGAGTGACAGCAGTTCAGCTCCCGAAAGAATGAACGATGCAACGAAATATAACGAGCAGGTGAGAATCCGTGTGCCGTGTTCCCACAGCCTGTCCGACATATCCTGCCCTTGAATATACCTTGTTTTTTCCATTTTAAAAGTCCTTCCTTTTCGTTTCACTCTAAATTCTATCCGTGGCGCAAGGAAAAAACTGTCATAATTCTTACGCAGATATAAAATTATGCAAAAAATTTTTTGTAAATATTGATATTTATACTGTTCAAGCGTGTAAATATATGTTATAATAGGCTGAATATAGCTGAAAACAGGAGTGGTCTGCTTTTATGGAAAATCAAAACGAACGTCAGGGTCTTATAATCGGACGCAATGCCGTTGCCGAAGCACTTAAGAGCGGCAGAACGATTGACTGCCTGATGGTCGCAAAGGGCGAGAGAGGCGGCTCCATCGGTAAAATTATCGGTCAGTGCCGAGATAAAGGCATTGTTGTTAAAGAAACAGATAAAAGAAAGCTCGACAAAATCTGCGAGGGCGAAAACCATCAGGGTGTTGCGGCGTGGGCTGCAGTCCATGAATATGCCGATGTTGAAGATATTCTGAGAAACGCCGAAGAAAAAGGCGAAGAACCTTTTGTTATTATCTGCGATGAAATCGAAGACCCGCATAATCTTGGCGCAATCATCAGAACCGCCGATGCCTGCGGTGCTCACGGAATCATTATTCCCAAGCGAAGGGGCGTTGCCCTCACCTATGCCGTCGGCAAGGTTTCGGCAGGCGCGGTTGAATATGTGCCCGTTGCGAGAGTTTCAAATCTTCCCAGCACTATCGACGAGCTCAAGGAAAAGGGTTTCTGGGTTTACGGTGCGGATATGGACGGCACACGCTGGGATAAGCAGGATTATTCGGGCAAGGTTGCACTTGTTGTCGGCTCCGAAGGCAAGGGCATCGGCAGACTTGTCAGAGAAAAATGCGATTTTATCGTATCTCTCCCGATGAAGGGTAAAATCAATTCTCTCAACGCCTCCGTGGCGGCGGGAATTCTTATGTATGAAATAGCAAAAAACAGGTAGGTGAATGCTTTGAGTGATTTTTTGAAATTTAATTCGGACGACAGCGAGCTTGATGCGATTCTTGCGGAAGTGAAGAATTCAAAGCAGTTTGCCGATGCAGACGAAGAGCCTGCAAAAACCTGGTCAATGGAAGATATAGACAGGCTTATTGCAAGGGAAAACGGTGAAGAATATATTCCAGCACCCCCGAAAGAAACGGCTCCGTCGGTGGACCTTGAAAAGTTCCTCAGCCGTGAGTTTGATACTGGCATATTTACCGTAAAGCCTCTTGTTTCCGAAAAGGAAGAGGAAGAAGAAACAGAATATACAGATATTTCTTCAACTTCACTTGATGCTGAGGTTGACGGTCAGGAAAAATTCTATGAACCCGAAGAAGTGTTTGACGAATCGTTTTTCGAAATAGAAACGGTTATCGTGCCCGAGGATGAGCCGAAGCCTGCCGCTCCGATGTTTGCGTGGCAGGAGAAGGAAGAAGAAAAAGAAAAGCCCGTAAAGACGGAGCCTTCTCAGATAAAAACCTTCTATGAGGGCGAAACCGCTCCCTCGCAGTTCTTTACCCAGAAGGTTGAGGTAAAGCAGGAGGAAGAGCCTGAACATATCAGCGAGGCGGATTACAGAACAAGATTCTTCACAACCCTCAAGCTCGAGCGCACCGCAGAGCTTGAACCCGTTACGGATGAACCCATTGACCGTTCGGGTATTATTGTTGAAAAATCGGGCGAAGAAGCCGAAAACGGTCTTGAGGCAATGCCGAGAGTTCTTGCGGCTGAAGATGTTAAAGAAATCGTTGACGAAAAAACACGCATTATGGAAAAGGTCGGTGTTGCCGAAAAGAAAGAGCGTGAAACGGGCAACGATGTTGAGGGTCAGATTGTGCTCACCGGTTTTGACGATGAGGATGAATCAAGCCCAGACCAGGCAAGAGAAAACGATGTTGAAGCCAGCCTCTGGGAAAAGCGCAGGCAGAAGGCGAAGAACTTCAAGCTCGTTAATGCAATAGACCTCGAAAGCGAATTTGAGGGCGACTTTGAAGCACCCCCCGAGGAGCGTGCAAAGGAAGAAAAGGCACGAAAAAAGAGAGAGAAGAAAATCAGAATCGAAAACGAGGAGAAAAGACCCGTTGCAAACGAATATTCTTCTCCTGCAGAACGAGCCTCGGTTCTCACTCTTCTTAACGAAAAGCTCAGCAAGGCAACAACGGGAGTCGTTATTGTCGGTGCAATAACTCTTCTTTCGGTTATCCTTAATATAATTCCCTTCTTCTGCGAGAAGCTTTCGATAGAAACCGAAATGTTTGTTTCGGGTTCGGTATCGATGAGTATCATCAACGCATTGCTTCTTATAGTGGTTGCGGCTGTTGACAACATTAAGTTTGTTGACGGACTTATGGGTTTCATAAAGCGCAGATTTACCGTTGATACCGCGGTCAGCCTTTCAATCGCCATTGCTCTTCTTCAGAGCACTCTTGCGGCGGTAGTCGGCGGCGAGGGCACTCAGACCGCAGTATTTTCAGTTGCGGCAATAACCGCAGTGCTTATCGGCAAGATTGCAGACAGAATGGATGCTCAGCGTATACTCGGCAACTTTGAGGTCTGTGCATATAAATACGAACATAATATGTATGCCGTTCATCCCATCGAAAACGAGGCGGAAGTTTTTGAGCTCGGCAGAGGTCTTATGATGGGCAATGCAGAGCTTCTCTATTCATCAAAACTTGCGTTTCCCTCCGATTTTGTCAAAAATTCGCAGTCCGATTCGGGCGAAAAGAAGCTGATGAAGATTCTTATTCCCGCGGCTTTCGGTGCGGCGGCAGTAACAGCGATTGCGGCAGGCATTGTTGAAAAGAGCTTTATGAGCGGCTTCTCGGCATTCGCAGGCACCTTCTGTGTATGCTCACCCGTTTTGTCGGCATTCATCCCCGCATTTATTGCAAGAATCACCAACCGCACTCTCAACCCCGAAGGAACAATGATTTCGGGTCTTGATGCAGCTGCAAAAGCATCCTGCGCAAATGCGGTTGTTATGGATTCGGCAGATATATTTGACCGTTCACGCTGCACAATGCACGGCATGAAGGATTTCAAAAATATCCGTATCGACGATGTTCTTCTTTATGCGGCGGCAATGGTTATCAAGTCGGGCGGACCTCTCAGAGAGAGCTTTGAGCAGGTTGTTGACGGCAGGCAGGACCTTCTTCCTCCCGTCAAGGAGCTTGTTTATGAGGACAAGCTCGGTATTGCAGCCAGAATCCATAATCAGAAGGTGCTTTTAGGCAACAGAAACCTTCTCGTTCACCATAATATCGAAGTGCCCGAAAAGGCTCTTGAAGAAAGATATTCACACAGCGGCAGAAAGGTTATGTACCTTGCCGTTGCGGGAAAAATTGCGGCTCTGTTTGTTGTGAGCTATGCGGTTGACAAAAACCTTACGGGTTATCTCAAATCCCTTGAATCAAACGGAATTCAGGTGCTTGTGCGCACAAACGACGTTAACGTTACCGAGGAGCTTATTTCAAAGAGCTTCGGTATGCCTCAGGAGAATTTCAAGATTCTTTCATCTGTTGCGGGCAGACTCTTCAAGAGAAGAAGAGATGCGGTATGCGATAAGCTCCCCGCTCAGATTGTTCACGACGGAACGGCTTATTCGATGCTCAAGGCGGTTTCGGCAGCCTGCAAGATGGGCGAGAGCACAAAGCTCGGCTCAATCATTCAGATTGTTCTCTGCGCTCTCGGATTCGTGCTTTCAATGGCTCTTTACTGCACATCGATGGGTGCGCTTTTCAACGGTATAACCGCAGCACTTTTCATCGGCGCAGGTCTTGCAATATCCGCAGGAGCAATGATTCTGAGCAAAATAAAATAAAAATTCGCAAAAAAGCTATTGACATTTGCAGGAATATGTATTAAAATAACTTGCACAATAAAGCAGAGCAGGGTTTTGCTCTCACCTTCCGGGGAAGTCCCGCGTCGGTCAATAGCTTATCTTTCAACGGGTGTTTTCTGCCCGTGAAGAGCGTTGATTTTATGCGAGGTCGGGGTTTTCCTGCCCTCGCTTTTTTATTTTATTTATTCGGAGGTGCTTTAACATCAGCAAGCAAGAACAGCAAATCAATGAGGAAATCCGCGATAAAGAAATAAGAGTTATTTCTGATGACGGTGAACAGCTCGGCATTATGTCTGCAGCAGAGGCTCTTAAGATTGCAGAGAGCAGAAATCTTGACCTTGTTAAGATTGCTCCCATGGCTAAGCCCCCTGTTTGCAAGGTAATGGATTACGGCAAATTCCGATTTGAAAAAGCAAAGAAAGAGAAAGAAGCAAAGAAGAATCAGAAAACAATCGAGATCAAAGAGATCAGACTTTCTCTCAACATCGATACGCACGACTTTGACACCAAAATCAACCATGCACGCAAGTTCATCGGTTCAGGCAACAAGGTCAAGGTTTCCATCCGCTTCAGAGGCCGTGAAATGGCTCATCCCGAGCTTGGTCAGGTAATTATGAAGCGCTGTGCAGAAGCACTTACAGACTGCGCATCGGTTGAAAAGCCCGCTAAACTTGAGGGCAGACAGATGCTGATGTTCCTGGCTCCGAAGAGCACAAAATAATAAGTTCAGAAATTATTAAGGAGGAAATAACCATGCCTAAGATTAAGACTCACAGCGGCGCAAAGAAGCGCTTCAAGATTTCAAAGGGCGGTAAGCCCATGCGCGCCCATGCTTACAAGTCACACATTCTCAACAAGAAGAACACAAAGCGTAAGAGAAATCTTCGCAAGACAACTGTTGCTGACGTTACAAACTGCAAGCAGATCAAGCGTCTTGTTCCTTACAAATAATCCAAACAACTAACTACTATAAATAACGGAGGATATTAAAAATGGCTCGTATTAAAGGCGCTATTATGACTCGCAAGAGAAGAAATAAAGTACTTAAGATGGCAAAGGGCTACTACGGCTCAAAGAGCACCCTTTTCAAGACTGCTAAGCAGGCAGTTATGAAGAGCGGCAACTATGCTTACATCGGCAGAAAGCAGAAGAAGAGAGATTTCCGTCGTCTTTGGATTTCCCGTATTTCAGCTGCTTGCAAGATGAACGGTATGAACTATTCAACATTCATCAACGGTCTCAAGAAGGCTGATATCAACCTCAACCGTAAGATGCTTGCTGAAATCGCTGTTGCAGATCCCGCAGCATTCACCGCTCTTACCGAAAAGGCAAAGGCAGCCCTCAACTAATTACGTTTACTATCAGAGATGTGGCATTCCGTTACATCTCTGATTGTTTGTTTTTGAGTGAAGTTTTTCACTCGAAAATACATACATATAAAGGTATCAAATAATATATCAATATAGGGAATTTTAAGAGATTTTGACGATGGAAAAGATAACTGCAAGAACTAACGAAAAAATCAAACACGCCGTTCGCCTTGGGGAAAGCGCTTCGCTCCGAAAAGAGGAAGGGGAATTTTTTCTCGAGGGCGCACGCCTTTGTTTTGATGCGGTTCAGACCGGCATTGAGATAAAGCAGGCGTTCTTTACCGCAAAAGCTCTTTGGAAATATTCCGAATATGTTGAAAGCATTATCGCTTCGGCGGGCATATGCTATGAAATAAGCGCAGAGGTTTCTCAGAAACTTTCGGGCACGGAAAATCCTCAGGGTGTGTTCTGCATCTGCGGAATGCGTGAGGATTGCAATGCAGTTTCCCTCAATCCCGAAGGAAAATACATTGCACTTGAAAATCTTCAGGACCCTTCAAATCTCGGTGCGGTATGCAGAAGTGTTGAGGCGCTCGGTCTCGACGGGCTGATAGTCAGCGGCGGATGCGATATCTATAACCCGAAGGCTCTCAGAGCGGCGATGGGTTCATCGCTGAGAATGCCCGTTATCGTTGAAGACAATCTTGTTGAGCTTATCAGAAAAGCAAACGAATGCGGAATGCAGACGCTTGCATCAACTCCCAGGAGCACGGCAACAGATATCCGCAAAATATCAATGAACGGCGGCGTTGTGTGCTGCGTAGGCAACGAAGGCTCGGGGCTGACCGATGATGTTATCAACGCCTGCAAAACGGCGGTTGTTATTCCGATGTCGGGCAGAGCAGAATCCTTCAACGCTTCGGCGGCTGCCGCAATTCTTGCGTGGGAGCTGAAACGATGAGTGACAGAAAATATTGGGTATGGCTGTCGCTCGTTATGGGCGCAGGCTCAAGGACGGACGAACTCTTCTGTGCTTTTAAGAATCCGCAGGAGGTTTACGAAACCGAATATGCCAAAAGAAAGCTCACGGGTGTTTTTACTCCGAAACAGCTTGAACGCTCCGGAACAACAAAGCTCAGCGATGCGGAAAACATACTTTCCGTTTGCGATAAAAACGGCTGGGGAGTGCTCACTCCCGATATGAAGGAATATCCCGCAGGTCTTCGCAAGCTCGTGGATTTTCCGATAGTGCTTTATGTTGACGGAGATATCACCTGCGTGAGAGGCAAGGTGATGATAGGAGTTGTGGGAACACGAAAGCCCTGCAACGAAAGTATCGCAATCGCAAGAAAAATCTGCACGGGTCTTGCCTCGGCAGGAGCGGTGGTTGTCAGCGGAGGTGCTCTCGGAATTGACAGAGCGGCTCACGAAAGCTCAATGGAAGCGGGCGGCAAAACGGTTTGCGTGCTCGGCTGCGGACTCGGAACAAGATATCTTCTTGAAAACGAGGCAATGCGCAGAGATATATCCCGAAGCGGTGCGGTGATTTCAGAATTTCCGCCGTTCTATAATGCCAACAGAACCACTTTTCCGATAAGAAACCGAATTATTTCGGGTATCAGCCACGGAGTGCTTGTGGTTGAAGCGGGTGCAAAAAGCGGTTCGCTGATAACTGCGGGATGCGCCGCAGAACAGGGCAGAGAGGTTTTCTCCATTCCCGGAAGCGTGCTCACAACCGCATACACGGGTGCAAACAATCTTATCCGTGACGGTGCAAAAGCGGTCACCTGTGCAAGAGATATTCTTGAATCCTATGCCGTTATGTATCCCGACAGACTGGATATGTCGAAGGCTGATACCGTTCCCGATTATGAATCAGTAAAAGAAAAGCCATCGGAACCGATGCCGGTTAAAAAAGAGATGCCCGAAGATCTTGACCCGAATGCCAAGGCGGTTTACGGTCTTTTCGGCACAGAACCGCTTCACCCCGACGATATTGCCGCAGAAAGCGGACTTCCGATGCCGAAGGTTATATCGGCATTGATGATGCTTGAAATCAACGGTCTGATAAAGCAGACCAACGGCAAGAACTATGTTTTGAATAATTAAAAATTTATATATAGGAGTCTGACAATGTCAAAGTTAATTATAGTTGAGTCTCCCGCAAAGGCTAACACAATCAAAAAATATCTCGGCAAGGACTATGAGGTTGTTGCATCAAAGGGTCATATCAGAGACCTTCCCGCAGCAAAGCACAGCGTTGACGTAAAGAACAATTTTGCTCCCAAATATGCTCTTATTAAGGGCAAGGAAAAGCTCGTCAAGGAGCTTAAGGAAATGGTTGACGGCAGCGAAGCAGTTTATCTTGCAGCCGACCCGGACCGCGAAGGAGAAGCAATTTCGTGGCATCTTGCAACCGTTCTCGGTCTTGACCTCAATCAGCCCAACCGAGTAACCTTCAACGAAATTACAAAGACGGGTATTGCGAACGGCATGGCAAACCCCACCAAGGTAAACACAGATCTCGTCAATGCCCAGCAGGCAAGAAGAATCCTTGACCGTCTTGTGGGTTACAGACTCAGTCCCTTTGTTTCGCAGAAAATCAGAAGAGGTCTTTCAGCAGGCCGTGTGCAGAGCGTTGCGCTGAAGATTATCGTTGACAGAGAAGACGAAATCAACGCATTCAAGCCCGAGGAATACTGGATTCTTGAAGCAAAGCTCGCAACATCGCAGAGAAGAACCTTCACCGCAACTCTTTATTCCGATGAAAACGGCAAGATAAAGATAACAAATGAAGCGGAAGCAAAGAAATATCTTGACCGCCTCGACGGTTCGGATTATACCGTAAAATCCGTTAAGAAGGGTACAAGAAAGAAGAATCCCGCTCCTCCGTTCATCACTTCAACCCTTCAGCAGGAAGCATCAAGAAAGCTCGGCTTCCAGGCAGAAAGAACAATGAGAGCAGCCCAGGAGCTTTACGAAGGTGTTAACGTCAAGGGCACGGGCATGGTCGGTCTTATAACTTATATGAGAACCGACTCACTCCGTATCTCCGAAGAAGCAAGAGCAGCCGCAAACGCATTTATAACAAACACCTACGGCAGCGAGTATCTTCCCGAGAAACCCGTTTATTATAAGTCAAGAGCAAATGCTCAGGACGGTCACGAAGCTATCAGACCTTCGATTCCGTCAATGACTCCCGATATGGTTAAGGACAGCCTTTCAAGCGACCAGTATAAGCTCTATAATCTTATCTGGAAGCGCTTTATGGCAAGCCTTATGGCAAGCTGTGTTCAGAATACCGTAAAGGCTGAAATCATTGCCGCAAAGGAAACCGATGCAAAGGAATTCTGCATCTTTACCGCTGCAGGCTATTCAATCAAGTTTGACGGCTTCACAAAGCTCTATGAGCTCCCCGAAGAGGATGCCGAGAAGGGCGTTCTTCCCGAATTCAAGGCAGATGAAGCTCTCAAGCTCCGCGAGCTTATTCCCAACCAGCATTTCACTCAGCCTCCCGCACGCTTTACCGAAGCATCGCTCATCAAGGAGCTTGAAGAAAACGGCGTAGGCAGACCCAGCACATACGCAACAATACTCTCAACCATCATCAAGAGAGGCTATGTTCAGAGAAAGTCCAAGCAGCTTGTTCCCACAGAACTCGGCGTTGCGATCACAGGACTTCTCAAGGATAAATTCCCCAAAATCGTAAACACAAAGTTCACCGCTCAGATGGAAACCAACCTCGACAAGGTAGGCTGCGGCGAATTTGACTATATCAAGATGCTTGACGAATTCTATGCAGACCTCGAAAAATCACTTGATAAAGCGAAGTCCGAGATGAAGAACGTCAAGATTCAGCTTGAAGAAGATACAACCGATATCCCCTGCGATAAGTGCGGCAGAATGATGGTTATCAAGACAGGCCGCTTCGGCAGATTCCTTGCCTGCCCGGGTTACCCCGAATGCAAGAACGCAAAGCCGCTTATCGTTAACACAGGTGCAAAATGCCCTGATTGCGGTGCGGATA
>JAZNRG010000086.1:0-5464 GCA_045590575.1 Acutalibacteraceae bacterium
CGCGCTGTAAAACTTATTGCAGGCGCAATGGCTGATGCTATCATCGAAGGCAGACAGGGCGAGCAGACAGCTCCCGCAGCAGAAGCATCAGAGGAGGAATAATACAATGGCAGCATTTACAGCTAAAGACGTTCAGGCTCTCAGAGAAAAAACAAACGTTGGCATGATGGATTGCAAAAAGGCACTCGTTGAAGCTGACGGTGATGTAGAAAAGGCAATAGACATTCTTCGTGAGAAGGGTCTTGCTACTGCAGCTAAGAAGGCAGGCAGAATCGCTGCTGAAGGCGTTATCGGTCTTTATACAGACGGCGCTGCATCAGCTCTTGTTGAACTCAACTGCGAAACAGACTTCGTTGGTAACAACCCCGAATTCAAGGCTCTTGCAAATCAGATTGCAAAGACAGTAGTTGAAGTTAAGCCCGCTGATCTTGATGCACTTCTTGCAACAACAATTTCAGAAGGCAGCCTTTCAGTTGCTGATTCAATCCAGGAACTTTTCCTTAAGATCCGCGAAAATCTCAAGCTTCGCCGTTTCGCTCTTGTTGAAGGCAAAGCTGTATCATATATTCACGGCGGCGGTTCAGTCGGCGTACTTGTTAACTTCGACACAGATCTTGCTGTTGACAACGCAGAGTTCGTTGCAATGGGTAAGAACATCGCTATGCAGGTTGCAGCTATGAACCCCGAATATCTCAGCAAGGATGACATCTCAGCTGATGAGCTTGCTAAGATCAAGTCAATCACAGTTGACAGCTCACTCAACAAGCCCGAATCACTTCCCAAGCCCATTCTCAGAAAGCTTATCGATAAGGCTATGGCTGAGAAGCTCTGGAGCGATGAAGACTGCGCAGCTTACGAAGAGCAGAAGAACAACAACTTCCTCTTCAACTTCCTTTCAAAGGAAGCAGTTGCTACTCTTGCATCACTTGCAGTTGCAGGCAAGGAAGAAATTGCAGCTGACAAGATCTTTGCAGGTGCAGTTGAAGGCCGTGTTAAGAAGCAGCTCAAGGAAATCATCCTTCTCGAGCAGACTTTCGTTCGTTCAGACCTCTTTGACGGTACTGTAGCAGGCTATGTTGCAGATGTTGCAAAGAAGCTCGGTGCAGATATCAAGGTTGCAGGCTTCACCCGTCTTGCAAAGGGCGAAGGCATTGAAAAGAAAGAAGACAACTTCGCAGAAGAAGTTGCAAGCATGATGAAATAAATTTTGCTTATAATTTAAGGCTGTTACCAAAAGGTAGCAGCCTTTTTGTATTTTTGATTTTAAAAAGACCATAATATAAATACCAATTATAAAGGAGAGATATTATGGCAAACTTAACCGCGAAAGAGCTTTCGGCTATCGAAGATCAGCTTAACTGCGAACAGATGCTTATCAAGAAGTATAAAGCATATGCGCAGGCAGCGAGCGACCCTCAAATCAGAACAACCTGTGAGCAGGTTGCAAATCAGCACAAGCAACACTATAATACCCTTATGGGTCATCTTAATTAATCGGAGGTCGGAATGAATATGAACGGTTCTTTTTCAGACAGAGAGATTATGGACGATATTCTTTCGTCACAGAAGCATATCACTGATGTTTATAATACCTTTTCAAATGAATGCGTCAATCAGCAGCTTCAGAGTGATATGGTGAATATTCTTAAAGAGGAGCATGGCATTCAGTTTGCAGTTTTCAGCGATATGCAGAAAAGAGGATGGTACAGCCCGGCTGCCGCTGAAGCACAGAAAATCAACGAAACCAAAACAAAATTTGAAGGTATTGCCACTCAACTTTGATTTATTGCGGATACTTGGTTGTATCCGCTTCATTTTTTGAAAAAATTTAAAAAAAGGGTTGGAAAATACTTTATAATACATTATAATATAATAAATATGTGAACCTATGCATAAATGAAATTAAGGAGAAAGCTTATGAGCAAGTATTCCGTTTCACTTGAAAAGGTTGTGCGTGACCTCTCGTTTCAGGTGATTTATACTCCGAAGGATATTGCCGATATTTATATAACGGCGCAGGATGTTAACAGACCCGGTCTTATTCTTACGGGTTTTGAAGATTATTTTGACCCTGCACGAATTCAATTCATCGGTCTTACGGAGCTTGAATATTTCAAGAGCCTGACCAAAGAGGGCTTCCTTGAATGCCTTAAAAGATTCTTTTCCAAAAGACCTGCTGCAATTGTTGTTACAAGAGGTCTGCAGTGCGGAAAAAGATTCCTCAGCTTTGCAGAGGAATATGAAGTTCCCGTTCTCGCAACTAATGAATCAACTTCAAGCTCAATGTCTGCAACGATATCTTATCTCGGAGTTGAGCTTGCCCAAAGAATAACGCGCCACGGTGTTCTTGTTGAGGTTTACGGTGAAGGTGTTCTTATTCTGGGCGACAGCGGTGTAGGTAAGAGTGAAACTGCACTTGAACTTATCAAGAGGGGACACAGACTTATTGCCGACGATGCAGTTGAAATCAGAAGAGTATCCAACAAAACTCTTGTCGGTTCTGCTCCCGATAATATCCGCCATTTCATCGAACTTCGCGGTGTCGGTGTACTTAATGCAAGAAGACTTTTCGGTATGGGCGCTGTCAAGATGACCGAAAAGGTTGATATGGTTGTTCAGCTTGAGCAGTGGGACAGCGAGAAGGTATATGACCGACTTGGTCTTGAGAATGAATATACCGAAATTCTCGACATTAAGGTTCCCGTAACAACTGTTCCCGTAAAGCCCGGCAGAAATCTTTCAATTATCATCGAAGCTGCAGCTATGAATAACAGACAGAAGAAGATGGGATATAATGCTGCAAGAGAGCTTCTTCACAGCCTCGGAATGACAGATGATATCATTCCCGCAAAGCAGGAGCTTGAATTCTGGCATAATTCATAAATTATTAATTAAACATAAAAATTTGGAGGTATAATAATATGTACAGAATAGGTGTTGACCTCGGCGGTACAAATATCGCTGTTGGTGTTGTTTCGGAGGATATGAAGATTATCGGCAGAGGTAAGGTTAAGACAAAGTGCCCCAGACCTGCTGCGGAAATTTTTGATGATATTGCTGTTGCCGTTAATATGGCAATCAAGGATGCAGGCATTTCAATGGATGAGGTTTTATCAGTCGGCGTTGGTACTCCCGGTTCGGTAAACAAGGATAACGGATATATCGAGTTTGCAAATAATCTCGGTTTCGATCAGGTTCCCGCAAAGGAAATGCTTGAAGAAAGAATCGGTAAGACAGTTTATCTTGATAACGACGCAAACTGCGCTGCTCTCGGTGAGGCTGTTGCAGGTGCGGGCAAGGGTGTCGGTAACTTCGTTGCTGTTACTCTCGGCACAGGTGTCGGAAGCGGTATTATTGTTAACGGTAAAATCGTCAGCGGTGTTAACTATGCAGGCGGTGAAATGGGACACACAGTTATTATGGTTAACGGTAAACAGTGTAACTGCGGCAGAAAAGGCTGCTGGGAGCAGTATGCATCCGCAACCGCACTTATCTCTCAGACCAAAGAAGCTATGCTTGAAAATAAAGACAGCAAGATGTGGCAGCTCACAAACGGAAGCGTTGACAATGCAAGCGGAAGAACAGCTTTTGATGCAATGCGCCTCGGTGATGAAACAGCCAAGAAGGTTGTTGATAACTATATTTATTATGTATCAGTCGGTATCATCAACATTATCAACACATTCCAGCCTGAATTTGTTTGCGTTGGCGGCGGAATCAGCCATGAGGGTGACACACTTCTTGAACCCATCAGAAATCATGTTGAAAAAGAAAGATACAGCATTCATTCATCAAATCAGTGCAAGGTTGTTGCGGCTGAACTCGGCAATGATGCAGGTATCTTCGGCGCAGCTCTTCTTGACGAATAATTTTTTGGAGGAAGCCATGAGCTTTTACAACGAATTTTGCTCTTTTTGCGAAAAAATCGGATGTGAATATTCAATCGATGCCTTGCTAAAGGATTATACCAGCTTCAAAATCGGCGGTAAGGCTGACGTTATGGTTTTTCCCGACTCTGTTGATAAAATCAGCAGCATAATTTCTTATTTATCAAATAATAATACCGCTTATCTTGTTATCGGAAAGGGAAGCAATCTTCTTGTTTCCGATAACGGATTCAATGGTGTTGTTATAAACACTTGCAGATTTGACAGCATTGAGCTTGCCGATGAAACAACAATTGTTTGTTCTGCGGGGGTTTCGCTTTCAAGACTTTGCCGATTTGCTCTTGAGCATTCGCTCACGGGTCTCGAATTTGCTTTTGGTATTCCCGGCACGGCAGGTGGTGCGGCATATATGAACGCAGGCGCCTACGGCGGCGAAATGAAGGATGTTCTGGTGAGTTGCAAACACATTACCAAAGATGGAGAAATCAAAGAATTTGCGGGCGATGAGCTTGATTTAAGCTACCGTCACAGTGCATATTCAGATACCGATAATCTCATTGTTTCGCTCACTCTTAAACTTTTAAAAGGCGATAAAGCTGAAATCAAAGCCAAGATGGATGATCTTATGGGCAGACGCAGAGATAAGCAGCCTCTTGAATTCCCGAGTGCGGGCAGCACCTTTAAAAGACCTGAAGGATATTTCGCAGGTGCGCTTATCGAGGAATGCGGTCTTAAAGGATTCACCGTAGGCGGTGCTCAGGTCAGCGAAAAACACGCAGGCTTTGTTGTTAATATCGGTAACGCAACCGCAAAGGATGTTATCGGCGTTATTGAGCATTGCAAAGAAACCGTTTATTCTCAAAAGGGTGTAATTCTTGAACCTGAAGTAAAAATTATTGGCAGGGAGGATTAATATGTCGTTCTCTTCTGATGTTAAAAGTGAAATAGCAAAAGCTGAGATATTATCCTCCTGCTGCCTGCACGCACAAGTCTACGGGCTTGTGCTTTTTGCTCATTTCTCAAAATATAATTTATCTATCACAACTGAAAATACCGATGTTTTTGATTTGTACTGTTCTTATCTTAAGGATTACTGCAAAGTAAATCCCGTTATCAGTGATTCGGGAACAAAGAAGCTGACGGCATATCTTAAGACAGATGTTGACAAATCAAAGGTTTTCGAAAAATTCGGTCATACTCTTAATGAAACTTCACTTCGTATCAACAGAGCAAATATTTCGGATGAATGCTGTGCAAGTGCCTTTCTCAGAGGTGCATTTCTTGCATGCGGCACGGTTACGGCACCCGAGAGGGGATATCATCTTGAATTTGTCGTTCCTTATAAAAAACTATGCACGGATCTTATAAAATTTCTTGATGAACTCGGTCTTAATCCAAAATACATAGTAAGAAAAGGCAATCATATTATTTATTTTAAAGACAGCGAAAGCATTGAGGATATTCTTGCAATTATCGGTGCACAGGATGCATCTTTATATCTTATGGGTGTTAAGATTGAAAAAGATGTCAAGAATAAGATTAACAGAAAAATGAATTTTGAGCTTTCAAACATTGAT
>JAZNRG010000087.1:0-21702 GCA_045590575.1 Acutalibacteraceae bacterium
AGATTCACGAAGAACTATATGAACTGGATGCGTGGTACACGTGACTGGTGTATCTCCCGTCAGCTCTGGTGGGGTCACAGAATTCCCGCATGGTACTGCCAGGATTGCGGCGCAACAATGGTTTCCAAGACAGATGTTGATACCTGCCCTCACTGCGCAAGCAAGAATCTTGCTCAGGATGAAGATACTCTTGACACCTGGTTCTCATCAGCTCTCTGGCCGTTCTCAACTCTTGGTTGGCCTGATGAAACAGAAGATCTGAAGCATTATTATCCCACAAGCACACTTGTTACAGGCTACGATATTATCGGTTTCTGGGTAAGCCGTATGATTTTCTCGGCTCTTGAATATACCGGTCAGGTTCCCTTTGATACCGTTCTTATCCACGGTCTTGTTAGAGATGCTCAGGGCAGAAAGATGAGTAAGTCACTCGGCAACGGCATTGATCCTCTTGAAATCATCGATACCTACGGTGCAGATGCACTCAGACTTACTCTTGCAACGGGTAACAGCCCCGGCAACGATATGCGTTTCTCCGATGAAAAGGTGAGTGCAAGCCGTAACTTTGCAAACAAGCTTTGGAATGCATCGAGATTCATTCTTATGAATATCGGCGATGATGAAATTCCCTGCACTCTTCCTGCAGACCTTGCTCTTGAAGATAAGTGGATTATCAGCCTGGTAAATACTCTTGCCAAGGATGTAACCGATAATCTTGATAAATTTGAGCTTGGTGTAGCTATTGCAAAGCTTTATGACTTTATCTGGGATGTATTCTGCGACTGGTATATCGAAATAGCAAAAATCCGTCTTCAGAAGGGCGGCAATGAGGCGCAGACCGCTAAGCAGGTTCTCGTTTGGGTTATGGATAAGATTCTCAAGCTTCTCCATCCTTTTATGCCTTTTATTACCGAAGAAATCTGGCAGACCATTCCTCACGACGGTGAATCAATTATGATTTCCGCCTGGCCCGAATTTGACGAAGCTCTTTCATTCACTGCAGAGGAAGCTGAGATGGAAAGAATTATGACCGCAGTTCGTGCTATCCGTAACCGCAGAGCAGAAATGAATGTTCCTCCTTCAAAGAAAGCTAAAGTTTACATTGCATCCGCTCATAAGGCAACTTTTGAGCAGGGTGGCGTATTTATGCAGAAACTCGCAAGTGCCTCAGAAGTTGAGGTTGCAGACAGTTTTGAAATTGACGGTGCGGTTTCAATTGTTACCCAGGACGCAAAGATTTATATTCCTATGGGTGAACTTGTTGACTTTGAGGCAGAAAAAGCAAGGCTCAATAAAGAGCTTGCAGCTGTTCAGAAGGACCTTGATTTTGTAAACAATAAGCTCAACAACGAGAACTTCGTTGCAAAGGCTCCTGCAAATGTTGTTGCCGCTCAGAGAGAACAGGCTGCAAAGTATGCGGAAAAGATTGCAATGCTTCAGGAAAGCATCGCAAAGCTTGGTTAATTCTTATTTAAAAATGATATGGCGGGAGTTATCTCCCGCCGTATTTTATAGGTGATATTATGAATTGTAATGAAGCAATTGAATATATCCATTCACTTGAAAAATTCGGAATTAAACCCGGAATGGAAAGAATCCGCGCTCTTTGTGAATTGCTCGGCAATCCTCAGAAAAAGCTGAAGATAATTCATGTTGCGGGCACAAACGGTAAGGGTTCAACATCAACTCTTATCTCCAATATTCTTCGTAAAAGCGGATATACAACGGGTCTTTTCATTTCGCCTTATGTAACCGATTTCAGAGAAAGAATTCAGTATAACGGCAATATGATTGAAAAGAGCGAGCTTGCGGAATGTGTTGAAAAGGTCAAAGAAGCAATAGATATTCTTGCTGAAAGAGATATTCAGCCTACCGAATTTGAAGCGACTACTGCGGCGGCATTTTATTACTTTGAAAAGAAAAAATGCGATTTCGTTGTGCTTGAAGTCGGCCTCGGCGGCAGACTTGATTCAACCAATATTATTGATGCTCCGTACACAAGTGTAATAACAAGCATATCTCTTGACCATACCGCAATTCTCGGAGATACGATTGAAGAAATAGCTGCCGAAAAATGCGGGATAATCAAATACGGTGCATCAACCGTTGCCTATCCTTTACAGAATAAAAGTGCTATGGAAGTTATCAGAAAAACCTGCAATGAAAAATGCAGTGATTTGATAATACCCGATATTTCACGCCTCGAAATCGGCGATGAAATTCTTGAGGGTACGCAGGCAAAGTATGACGGAACAGAGTTTCTTCTCCCTCTTGCAGGTGAGCATATGGTTTATAACTGCATCACGGCGATTGAGGCTGTCAGAAGTCTTTCGAGGCTCGGTATAAATATCAGCAATGAATCAATATCAGAAGGTATCCGAAGCACGGTTATGCCCGCAAGACTTGAACTAATAAAGAAAAGACCCGTTATTATTCTTGACGGAGGTCATAACGAAGGCTGTGCCGAAGCACTTTCTGAGTTCATTAAAAAGCATCTCGGAAATAAGCGTATCATTATCGTTTCTTCAATGATGGCTGATAAGGATTATCTTTCTTATCTCGGGATTGTTGCTCCGCACGCCGACACATTCATTGCAACAAAAGTTGATATGCCGCGTGCGCTTTCGAGCGAAGAACTCAAGGCTAATGCCGAAAAATTCTGCAATAACTGTTATGATATTTCTGAACCGTCAAAGGCAGTCAATGCAGCACTCAATATAGCGGAAGATGATGATGCGGTAATTATCTGCGGCTCATTTTATCTTGCAGGTGCAGTCAGAGATATTCTTTTTTATTGATTCATCAATTCAACAAATTTTTTATTAATAATCCTTTATCCTTTTGGATAAGGGATTTTTTTATTTTAAGGAGTTTTAAAATGGCAATCAGAATTGAAAAAACCGCAGTCAGATTAACCGTCTGTCTGAGCGGTGAAATTGACCATCATAACGCCGCCGTGCTTCGCTGCGAGGCGGATGAAGCTATTCAGGCTTCGCTCTTGCCTACGGTCAGACTTGATTTCGGCAATGTAACTTTTATGGACAGCTCGGGAATAGGATTTGTTCTCGGCAGATATAAAATTGTTGAAAGTTATGGCGGAGCGCTTGAAGTGGTGAATCTTTCATCGAGGCTATATATGATGATGAAGCTAGCGGGACTCGAAAAATTAGTGAAGTTAAAAACGAAAGGATAATGATATGAAACCGATTAATGAAATGAGATTACAGATAGAAAGCCGTTCCGTTAACGAGGCATTTGCGAGAGCTACGGTTGCGGCGTTTGCGGCACAGCTTGACCCGAACATCGAAGAAATTTCTGATATTAAAACTGCAGTCAGCGAAGCGGTAACAAACTGCATTGTTCATGCCTATGCAGAATCCGTCGGAATAATTTACATATGGGCAGGAATTTACGATGATTCTGTGTTCAAAGTTAAAATCCGTGACAAGGGATGCGGAATATCCGATATTAAGCAGGCTATGGAGCCGTTGTTTACAACGCTCGGAGGTGAAAGAGCGGGTCTCGGCTTTGCAGTAATGGACAGCTTTTGCGACAGAATAAAGGTTACTTCAAAGGTTGGCAGAGGAACAACCGTAACTCTTGAAAAGAAATTCGAGGGCAGAGTCGGAAATGACTGAAATCAAATCGAAAAGAAATGAGCTTGTTGAGAATAACCTCGGACTTGTTCGCTCCTGCGCCAACAGATTCAGAGGCAGGGGAGCGGAATATGACGATTTGTTTCAGGCGGGTTGTGTTGGTCTTATCAAGGCTGCAGATAATTTTGATGAATCAAGAGGATTTGCTTTTTCAACTTATGCTGTTCCGGTTATTCTCGGTGAAATCAAAAGAATTTTCAGAGAAGGCGGCAGTGTCAAAGTAGGCAGAGCAGTTAAAGATAAATCACGCCTTTTGTTAAAAGAAAAAGAAAGAATCACCTTAAAACTCGGCAGAGAACCTACGGTTTCCGAGCTTGCAGACGAAATCGGAATTGATATTGCCGAAACGGCAATGCTGATGAATGCGACAGTTCCGGCGATTTCTTTGTCGGCTGATGATGAAACAGAAAACGGCGTTTATATTCCTGTTGAATCTCATGAAAATAAGATTTCAGACCTTTTGGCGCTTCGTCAGGTTATTGATTCTCTTGAAGAAAAAGATCGGCTTATGATTGAACTTCGTTATTTCAGAGGTCTTACTCAATCCAAATCTGCGGCGGTTCTCGGAATGTCGCAGGTTCAGGTTTCAAGAAGAGAAAAGGCTGTGCTTGAAATAATAAGAAAAAAATTGACTGTTTAGCATTGACAAAATTGAATATAAAGAATAAACTTAAAGCGGCAGGTTTCTGCCGCTTAATTCATTATAGGAGATAATATTTATGATTAAAACAATTCCTGACGGTGTATATCCCACAATGGTAACGCCTTTTACGGCTGATAACAAAATTGATTATAACGGTGTTCTTCAGATTCTTGAATGGTACCAGAAAAACGGTGTTGACGGCATTTTTGCAATTTGTCAGTCAAGCGAAATTTTCTTTCTTTCGTTTGAAGAAAGACTGGAGCTTCTTAAGTTTATCATGAAAAATGCACCCAAGGGAATGTCCGTAATAGCTTCGGGTCATACCGCTGATGATCTTGACAGACAGATTTATGAGGCAAATGCCTTCATTGATGAAGGAATCGATGCATATGTATTTATTGCAAACCGTTTTGCAAAGCAGGATGAAGATGATTCTGTTTTTCTTCGCAACTATGAAAAAATGGTTAATTCAATTCCCGAAATCGGTCTCGGTATTTATGAATGTCCTTATCCTTACAAGCGTATTATGATGCCTGATACTCTCAGACAATGCGCACTCGACGGTAAACTCAGATTTCTTAAGGATACCTGCTGCCGTATCGGTTTGATTGAAGAAAAACTCAAGGCTGTTGAAGGTCTCGGACTTAAGATTTACAATGCAAACTCCGCAACTCTTCTTGAGTCTCTCCGTGCAGGATGCGCCGGTTTCTCTGGCGTTATGGCAAACTTCCATCCCGAGATCTATTCCTGGCTTTGCAAAAATTATAAGACCGAGCCCGAAAAGGCAGAGCTGGTTCAGGCTTTCCTTGCTTTTGCATCAGTTGCCGAATGCCAAATGTATCCCATTAACGCAAAATATCATCTCGGCCTTTGCGGAGTTGATATCGGATATAACTGCAGAGTAAGCGATGCTTCACTTTTTGTTGAAGGAAGACAAAAAGAAATCAAGCACATGTATACCGTAGAAAAAATGTTTAAGGAAATGTTCAATATTCAATGAAATTTAAACATAATTAATTAAAAATGTTGTTGATTTATGTCAGTTAATATGTTAAATTAATATTGTCTAATTTTGCAAATAAAGATTTATTTTTGGAGGAATGAAAAATGGCACAGAAAAAGACAGTGTTCCTTACCGGTGCTTCAGGCACAATGGGTTGGGAAAGCTTCAAACAGTTTTATGCAAAGAAGAATGAGTTCAATATCGTTGTTCTTCTTCGTGACAGTGAAAAGAACAGAAAGCAGTTTGCTCCTTATATGAACGACCCCGCAGTTAAGGTTGTTTGGGGCGACCTCAAGAAGTATGAAAGCGTTCTTGAATGTGTAACAGGTGCAGATTATGTTCTTCACGTTGGCGGTATGGTTTCTCCCTCTGCTGACTATTATCCCATTAACACAATCAAAACAAACGTTGGCGCTGCAAAGAATATCGTTGCTGCAGTTAAGGCGCAGCCCAATGCAGACGATATTAAGGTTGTATATATCGGTACTGTTGCCGAAACCGGTGAAAGAGACGATCCTATCCACTGGGCTCGTACCGGTGACCCCATCAAAATCAGCGTTTATGACCATTATGCAACTTCAAAAGTTCTTGCAGAACAGGTTTTTGCTGAATCAGGTCTTAAGCATTGGGTATCCCTCCGCCAGTCAGGTATCCTTTATCCTGAAATTGTTAAAAATATGGAACCCATTATGTACCATGTTGTTATCAACGGTGTTCTTGAATGGGCTACTGTCGAAGACTCAGGCCGTCTTATGGTAAATGTTTGCGGCGATGATATTCCTGAGGAATTCTGGAGAAGATTCTACAACATCGGTTCCGGTGCTCAGTACAGAATCACAAACTTTGAATTCGAAAAGCTCCTTCTTGGCAAATACGGTCTTGGCCTCGGCGATCCCAGAAAGCTCTTTGATCCTGACTGGTTCATCACAAGAAATTTCCACGGTCAGTGGTATCTTGACTCGGATGTACTTGAAAGCTACTGTCACTTCCGTGCCAATATGCCCATTGAAGATTACTTCAAGAGCGTTATGAACAGAGTTGAATGGTTCTATAAGCTTGCTAAGCTTGCAAAGCCCTTTGCATTTGCTGTTAAGCCCTTTATGAAGAAGATTGCAAAGACTCCCGTTTACGGTACTCTCTGGTGGAGAGAAAACAATGTTACCGAGAGAATCAACGCTTATGTTGGTTCAAAGGAAAAGTGGGATTCTATCGGCAACGACTGGAGCAAGGTTAAGGTTTACCGTCCCAACGACGATCCCAAGAAGGCTCTCGTTCTTGATCACGGTTATGATGAAACAAAGGACTTTGATTCACTTACTATTGAAGACCTTCAGAAGGCAGCTGCATTCAGAGGCGGCGAATGCCTTGCAACTGAAATCGTTGATATGTATACTCCCGTTCTCTGGAAGTGTGCACACGGTCACGAATTCATGATGTCTCCCAACCTTGTTCTCCGCGGCGGTCACTGGTGTAACGAAGAGCTTCCCTCAACCCTCGAAAAGGCTGAGCAGAAGAAGTTCCGTTGGGCATATGATGCAGAAGCTAAGGTTAACCCCTTCTTTGCTCAGGTTTGGTATCCTCTCCACGATAAGGATGAAGATAACGTTTATACCGAAGCTATCTACAGAGATTTCAAAGAATATAAGAACTAATCATAATTATTCAAAGGTGCCTTTTTTCGGAAAGGCATCTTTTTTCATTTTTATATATTGTAACTTTTATTTATATATGATAAAATAAATTATATATAGATATAAGGAGTACGTTCCTGATGAAAAAAATGAGAAAATTGACTGCGCTTTTATTATGCGCTAGTGTTATATTATTATCTTCTTGCCAGAGCGTGGGTGTATTTACATCAGGTTCAAAGGTTCTGAAAATCGGTGTGTCGGGTATCGAAGGCGTTTTCAACCCTTTTTATGCGGAGACTGAAGCGGATAAAAGCGTAATATCTCAGATGTTCAGTCCCATTCAGCGCAGCGATACTGATAATTCACTTGTTAATCACACAGGCGGTATATCGTACGAATTCGTCGGTGACAGTCAGGTCAAATATACCGTTTCAATCAGAAACGATATGTTTTTCTCTGACGGTTCTAACATAAAGATTGACGACGTTATTTTCTTTTATCATTTTATAGCCGATGCAAGCTATGACGGTGTATATAAAGACTGGTATCTCAATGATATTGAAGGTCTCAAGGAATATTATTTTGACGATAAGAGTTTTGCAGATAAAATAAATACTATCGAAACTACTGTTACCGAAAAATATTCTCCGGCAAATATAACTTCTGATGATCTTGCTGTTTATCTTGAAGCAACATCTGTTAACGGCTTATTCAGCGGAAATCTTGATGAGGTTCGTTCAAACGGTGAAAGCTGGCGTGCTGCGATTGAGAAATCATCACTTGTTTCCGAGCTTTCAGCATTGGGAAAGAAACCTGCGGAGGATAAGGTTCTTTCGCTTGTTTCGAAGTTTGAATCACAGAATAATCCTTCATCTTATGATGCCAGTGAATGGTACAGAGAGCAGTTGATAAAGAGCTATATTGATAAGAATTATTCAAACGGTACGGATGTTGCGGATATATCAGGAATCAAAAAGATAAATGACTATACCTGCACCGTTCTCTTCAATTCCAAGAATATCAATGCTGTTTCGCAACTCAATGCTCTTCTTGTGCCTCAGAGTTTTTTTGCAAATGAATATATTAAAGGTTCTGCCGATAAAGTTAAGGACATCAGCTTTGTTTCGGTTTCATCGGGTCCGTATGTTCTTGTTGAGCAGGACGGGAATGAAGTTTCAATGACCGCAAATGATTTCTATTTTGATTTTGATTCGGATTTCAGAAAGCTGAGATTTGTAGATTTGAAACCGGAGGAAGAAGACCCTGTTGAAGCGGTTTCTGAGGGTCTGGTGGATATTGTTACCGTTCAGGCGGAGCAGTCGGTAATAACTTCGATTGCCGACAAACCTGTTTCGTATCAGCTTGATGATTGCAGATATTATACATCAATGTTTTTCAATGCTAAAACCGTTAATAATTCTCTCGCAAGAAAAGCACTAATGGGTCTTTGCGATGTTAATGAAATAGCTGAAAAGAACATCGGCATTTATTATACCCGTCTGTTCAGACCACTCAGCATCCGTTTTGATGAATTTCTTTCGTTGCATGATGCACCCTTCTATAACGACAGCGCTTATTCGGCTTATCAGAGCTATTCTGACACAAAAATCAGCAAAATTACCGCTTATTATTCAGGAGAGGAATCTGATACTGAATATGCGGTTCTTGAGAAATATAAAGAGAATCTTTCAGCAGTAAGCATCACTCTTGAAATCATGCTCACCGACGATGCCGGTCTTGAAGCGGCAATCAATTCGGGTGAGGCAGATATATGGATTGAAAATGTTTATGACGGCTCAACCTGCGATAAATATGATTATTACCATTCGCAGGGCAGTCTTAATAAAACAGGCGTGAGCAGCGCCGAAATTGATACGCTTACCAAGAACATCAGATCTGCAGTCGGTTTTGAGGATAAAAAAGAAATGACAGATTCGTTGCTTGAACTCGTTATGGAGCAGGCGGTTGAATATCCGCTTTATCAGAGACAGATGATTACTTTATATAACATCGAAACTGTTTCAGCCGATTCGCTCAGAGACAGCAATATGTTTGGCGGCTACACATATATTATTCCGTATTTAAAAAGTGTTTGAAAGGTTGATTTGAATGGCTAAACTGTTTTCTGCGGCTTTGCTTGCGGCAGGTGCTGCAGGCTTTGCAAAACTTGTTAAAGATAAGGGCGTGAATCCCAAAGATATTGTTGACGGTGCTTTTCAGAGCGTTAAATATAATCGTTCAATTGACGGTGAATACGGCAACGGTGCTGCGCTTACTCCTCCAATGGGATGGTCAAGCTGGAATCTTTTCAGAAATAAAATCAACGAAAATCTTATTTATGAAACCGCAAAGGCGGTTAAAGACAGCGGTCTTGCAGACTGCGGTTATAAGTATATAAACATAGATGATTGCTGGCAGTCATCTTTGAGGGATGAAAACGGCAGACTTCAGGGCGATTTTGGTTCATTTCCGGGCGGAATAAAAGCACTTGTTGAAAAGGTTAACTCTCTCGGTCTGAAGCTTGGTATCTATTCGTCAAACGGTACTCTTACCTGCGAAGATTTACCCGCAACTCTCGGTAATGAATCAATCGATGCCGAAACTTTTGCGGAGTGGGGTATTGAATATTTTAAATATGATTTCTGCCATAACATTGCAATTCCTTCCGAAGCTCCGAAAATCATTGCTCTCAATCTTTCCGGTGAAGGTTTGGATGTGGCAATTGATATCGATTCGGCTGTTCTCGGCGGTAAAGCAAAGATTGTAACAGAGGAGAAATGCCGATTTATCAGCGGTCTTTCGTCGAAAAAGGGTTATTTTGAACTGAATGATATTGAAGTACCTCAAGACGGCGAATACATAATCACTCTTACCTTCAGAAAAACGGGAAGATCCGATAAATACCTTGAAGTTCTTGTCAACAGAGAAAAAGTTTTTTCAACAACCGTTCCCGGCACGAAAGGTTTTACTCTTGACGGCAGACATCAGCTTAAGGTTAAACTTAATGAGGGCAAAAACAATCTCAGGTTTTATAATCCCGTTGCTTCCAAGGCGGACAGTGCGGCAATTCAGTACCGCAATATGGGACTTGAACTCAAACGGGCAACAAAGGAATATGCCCAAAAGAACGGTACAGAGGAAAAGCCGATTGTTTTTTCAATCTGTGAATGGGGCAGAAACTTCCCGTGGCTTTGGGGTGCATCTGCTGGCAATCTCTGGAGAACAACTCCCGATATTAAACCTGTATGGGCTTCTGTGCTCGGTATTTATGAACTTAATGTTCTTCTTTCAAAATACTCGGGTATCGGCGGATGGAATGACCCTGATATGCTTGAAGTCGGTAACGGCAGTCTTACATATGAAGAAAACAAAACTCATTTTACTTTATGGTGTATGATGGCTGCTCCGCTAATTCTCGGAAATGATATCAGAGAATTCATTAATCCCGACGGCTCAGTTGATTATGAGAACATGACACTTGAAATTCTTTCCAATAAGGATATGATTGCAGTTGATCAGGATGCTCTCGGTATTCAGTGCCGCAGGATTAAAACTAACGGTGCAGAGGATGTGCTTATCAAACCTCTTGCAAACGATGAGTTTGCCGTTTGTTTCTTCAACAAAGCCAAGTCATCAACTGTTATGGATTGTTCTGTTTCCGAAATAATCAGCAAAACGTTCGTCACAACTCCGTCAGCCGCCGAATATGAAGCTGTTGATTTATGGAGTAAAGAAACGGTTGTTGTTACCGATAATATCAATGCTGAGGTTCCGGGTCACGGAGTCAGAGTATTTAAAGTAAAGGTGAAATAAACTATGATTTTCAATAAATTTAAAAACGGTGCGGGAGATTATACGGTTCCGATGGTGCGTCTTGATGTGAAGCCCGAAAACACTCCCGATGAACTTAAATATCTGTATGATTTTTCTGTTGTTGATAACGGTCTTGATTATATCGGCCATCCCGATGCCATTCTATTTAAGGATGGCAGCCTTCTTCAGGTTTACCCCTCGGGTCACGGCAAGGGTGCAATCAGAGGAAAAATCAGTACGGACAGCGGTGTAACTTATGATAAGGATATCGACAATCAGCCGAAATCCTGGGAAAATTCAAGAGAAACGCCAACCGTTTACCGCCTTGAATTCTCAGACGGAACACCCGATAAGATAATACTTTTCTCGGGAAATCCCGATTGGCGTGACGGAAAGGGTACCGTCGGCGGTTTCAATTATTCGCTTTCCGATGATGAGGGTAAAACCTGGAGCGAATTTGAACTTGTTTTTTCAAAGAAGGATAAAGTAACGGTTATTCCCACCGTTGCAATGGCATCGCTTACAAGGCTTAAGGAAAACGGTAAGTTTGTAGATAAGTGGATGGCGTTCTTCCACGACCATTGGGGCGGTTTTGTAAACTACAAGACCATTCTTTCTTTTGAAAACGGTAAGGTTGTTTTCAGCGACCCCGAGCCTTATTTTAAAGCGTACAGAAATCTTGAAAAGAAGGCTAAGATGTGTGAAGTTGAAGTTATCCGCTCCGATTGCGGAAAAGGCGACGAGCTTTGCCTTATTGCAAGAAGCAACAACAAGAGTTATAACTCGCTCATTTCTTTTTCAAAAGACGAAGGCAAAACCTGGTCAGAGCCGAAATTTGTTCCTTGTGCGCTTAACGGCGAACGTCACAAGGCTGATTATACACCCGACGGCAGGCTCTTTATTACCTTCCGTTCTATAGAAAGAAGCAAAAAGCGTATCAAGACTAATTATGAAGTTAAGGGAAGAAACTGGTACAGTGAAGGCTGGGTTGCCTGGGTTGGTACATATGATGACCTTAAAAACGGCAGAGAGGGTCAGTACCGAATCAAGCTTGCACATACATATCTTTCAGATCAGAAAGAACCTTCAATAACTGCCAACGGCGACACAGGCTATTGCGGAAATGTTGTTCTTGAAGACGGCACGGTTGTAACTTCAACCTACGGTTGCTTTGGCGAAAAAACAGCTGACGGCAAATATAAAACATATGTTGTTTCAAAACGAATCAGACTTTCTGATGTTGATAAACTTATCAAATAACTTAAGGAGTGATATAAATGGGACTTATTAAAGCCGGTATCGGAGCAGTGGGAAGCGTTCTTGCAGACCAGTGGAAAGAGTTCTTCTATTGCGATTCTCTTGATAATGATGTTCTTATGGTTAAGGGACAGAAGCGAATCAGCTCCCGTTCATCAAACACCAAGGGCAGCGACAATGTTATCTCAAACGGCTCTGGTATTGCGGTTGCCGACGGTCAGTGTATGATTATCGTTGAGCAAGGCAAGGTTGTTGAAATCTGTGCAGAACCCGGCCAGTTCACTTATGACAGCTCAACCGAACCCAGCATTTTTGCGGGTAAGCTCGGCGACAGCATCAAGGAAACCTTCAGGCTTATCGGCAAAAGATTTACTTTTGGCGGAGATACGGGAAAAGACCAGAGAGTTTATTATTTTAACACCAAAGAAATTCTCGATAACAAGTTCGGAACGGCAACTCCGATTATGTTTGAAGTAATCAATAAAAGAATCGGTATGAGCCGCACCGTTCAGGTAAGATGTAACGGTGTTTATTCCTACCGAATTTCTGACCCCATTCTTTTCTATTCCAAGATTGCGGGCAATGTTTCGGATGAATACAGACGCGAAGAAATTGATATGCAGCTTAAAACTGAATTCATTTCGGCTCTTCAGCCTGCATTTGCAGCTCTCACAGAGCTTGAGCTTCGCCCTGCACAGATTCCTGCTCACACTAACGAGCTCAAGAACGCTATGAATTCTGCTCTCAAGAGCGAATGGACAGACCGCAGAGGTATCTCGGTTGAATCCATTGCCATTAATCCCATAACCCTCACAGAAGAGGATATGAAAAAAATCAATCAGATGGAAGATGCCGCAACGTTGGGTTCAAATCCGTTTATGATGGCAGGCAGAATGACCGATGCTCAATCGAATGCTCTGGAAGGTGCTGCAAATAATGAAGCAGGCGCAATGACAGGTTTTATGGGTATGGGTATGGCTATGAACGCAAGCGGTGGTTTCAATGCCGCACAGATGTATAATACAGGTGTTCAGCAGCAGGCGGCACAGCAGTCAGCCCCTGCAGACTCCTGGAAATGCGCTTGCGGAGCTGTTGTAAGCGGTAATTTCTGTGCTGAATGCGGTGCAAAGAAGCCCGAAGAAGGCTGGAAATGTGCTTGCGGTTCTGTCAATAAAGGCAAGTTCTGCCCCAACTGCGGACAGAAGAAGCCCGAGGGTGCACCTCTTTATCAGTGCGATAAATGCGGCTGGAAGCCGGAGGACCCCCAAAATCCTCCCAAATTCTGCCCCGAATGCGGTGACAGATTCGACGAAAACGATGTTAAATAAAACAATAAGACCCTGAGAGAAATCTCAGGGTCTTTTTTATAATATAACCTTTTCGGGGATACCGCCGTTTTCTCTTGATTTATCGGCAAGGAAAACAACAAGATGTCCCGCAAGAGAATCGGTTATAGATGTGCATGAAACAGAAGGTTCATCGCCTCTGACGTAATCCACGAAATCTCTTACGAGATCGAGGTCGCCGCCGCCGTGTGTATCATCGCCGACTTTTACATCAAATTCTGTATCTTCGTGTTCGCATCCGGGGCTTGGGTCGATTTTTGAAAGAGTGAATGTTCCTTTTTCAAAGTCGCCCGTGATAACACCCTTTGTACCTGTGATGTGGATAGTGCGGGTACCGTAGCTTGTGCCGCCGACCATAACATGGGTGCCCGTTGCACCGTTTCTGAACTGAACGCTGACGGTCTGGTGGTCAACAACATTATTGTCGCTTTTATAAGCACATATGCCGTAGGGACTTGTTTTCAGGAGATTAATTTTATCTTCAATAGTCGGATTTTCAAGATACTCAAGAGCATCCCAGACGTAGAATGACCATCTGTCGGGGTGATCGATATAAATCCTCTTTGCTGAATAAAGACATTCATCAACAAGCGGGCAGTCAACAAGGCATCTTGTGCCCGAATTTGCGGGTGCGTTTTCTTTAACGAATTGTTTATTGCAACCGAATGATGAAACATACTCGGGCTTTGTTTCACTCATCAGCCACATCATGATATCAAGGTCATGACAGCATTTTGCAAGAAGCATTGAGCTGTGACAACGCTCAGAATTGTTCCATTTGCCTCTGACATGGCTTGTTGACATATGATGATAGCTGACATATTCATTGGTCTGAATGTTGATTATATCGCCGATTTCACCTGAAAGAATAGTGTCCTTTATTTTGCGGTAGAAGGGAGCATAACGAAGAACAAAGCAGACCATAACTTTTCTGTTGTATTTTTCTGCGGCTTCAACAAGCTCGCGAGCTTCCTCTTCATTAACTGAGAAAGGCTTTTCGAGAAGCACATCATATCCCGCCTTGAGCAGAGGAATAGTGGTCTTTACGTGAATGTGGTCCATGGTGCCGTTGATGACTGCATCAGCGAATTTAGGGGAATTTGCGAGATCTTCGGCAGTTGCAAAGCATTTGTCTTCGGGAATACCGAATTTCTTTGCAATCATGTTTCTTCTGTTTTCATCGGGGTCAGCAACGCCGACGATAATCATTTTATCACTTTCAATATTTGCAAGCTCGGCATAGGTGAGGCTTCTGTGACCGCCGCCTACGATTATAGTTTTTACGGGTTGTTTGTTCATAATATGTCAGAATGCTTCCTCTATTTTGATCTTGATTTCGTTTGATTCTTTGGTGATTTTTTCGCTCATTTCGTGTCTTCGTTGCATAAGCTCTGAATACATCTGATTTCTCAGCGGACCAGAAAGGGGATATAAGAATTTCGGGATAACCGTAAGAATTCCCGTAAGCTGAGGTATGCCTGTGCAGAGAGCAAAGAGCCACCATTTTGTTTTATCGGTCTGAGTACCTATTTCAATACCTTGTTTATAACCGATGGCATCGAGAATAAGGTTCTTTGCAGAGTTCATAAATAGGTTCTGCAGCTTGGTTATAAGGCTGCGCGCAACGCCGATTGTTGCTTCTACTCTGTAGCCGTTTTTCCATTCACAATAGTCCATAGCTTCGTTGTAAAGCTCTGCTTTTACTACCTTGCGGATACCGAATGCCCATTTATCAAACCACGCCTGAACGCCGAATAAAACGGTCATAAGAAGCGGCTTTTGATAGTTCTTGCCGATTGAGCCAATGGCAAACAGGGCGAGATACCAGAATCTTGTGTATAAGTCTTCAAAAACCCAGATTGCTTTTGAAGAGAATTTTTCACGGATAGGTTTTACGAATGCGTAGCTGATACTGCCGTTAAGACCTGACGGAATATTGGCAATTGTCAGAAGCGAAGCTGAGCCGAGAACATCAATGAAATAGTTGGTGTTGCTTCCGCTGACACTGAAACCTCCGAGGAAATCCGAGATGGTTATCAGCAGAACGGGATAGTTGTTTATTACCGCTTTAAGACCTTGTTTAACACTCGGAGCTTCTATTGACTGCATAACTCGTTCTTTTGAAACAAGGAAGAAATAAAGGGTGAACAGAGAAGAAATAATGCTGGTTCCAAGACCCATTGCAAGGAAAACATTCTGAAGTTTCCATTTTATAACTTTATTGTTGATAAGGTCAATCAGAACGCCCATTATGTAATTCGGCAAATCCTCGCCCATATAACCGGTCAGAAGCTCAGCCATTGTTATCAGACGCGTTCGGTCATTAGGGTGGGGAGTTATCGTTGTCATGTAACCCGCTTTTGCAATGCTTGTAAAAGTACCTGCGGTTTCATTGATAACATTGAACGCAAAATAATATATAAGTTTCGGGATGTGATTTGCGGCAGTTCCCGGGAAAAAGAAGGGGAGAAACCAATAAAGTGCGCCGAGAAGCGTCATCGGTATCTGAAACGCAACAAGATATGGTTTGAATTTACCCCATCTTGTTCTTGTTTTATCAACTAATGCTGCGATAATCGGGTCATTGATAACGTCCCATGCGCCGGTAAAAAGACTGACCAATGCATTTGTTTTGAAGTCGATTTTAACAATATCCCAGATGAATCGGTCTGTAAATTGACCTATATTAAAAGCGTTTGAAAAGTCGTTAAGAAGGTATGCAAAGGTTTCTTTTGCGCCGACGTATCTTCTGTCATAAACTTTGAATTCGGAAACGTTACTTTCGGGGGCGGAAGTGTTGCTGCTCAAATGAAATCACCTTCTATTTAGAAATAAAAGCGCCGCAGATTGCTGCAGCGCCTTTTGAATCATTACAGATTTTTTACGGCATCTTTGAGAGCTGCCATTTCTTCCTGGCTTAAAGTAACGCCCTTGCCCATTTTTTCATGGTCAGGTGCCCACTCACGGATATCATATTTGGGATCTCTTCCGTTCCAACTGATGAGGTTAAGCTCTTTGGTCCAACCCTTGGGATTTTCTGAAAGAACTGCTACTGATTCAACGATTTCATAAGTAAATTCGGGCATGGTGTTGCTCCTTTCAATTTTATACGGTTTTATTATAATATATCAGTTTTAAATTGTAAATATCTTTTTAAAAAATTTTTAATTATTTTCATAATATTTCAAGTGCTTTTTCATTTTTTGTTAATCGGTCATAATCGGGACGGGCAATGAATATATTATGATGAAATATTTTTATCAAGGAGAGAAAAAAATGAAATTCAACACCGACTCTTTAAATTTCGGACTTTTTGATACGGTTTGTGAAACAACTGCCGAGCAGTCCTTTGATGCTGAAATAAATCTTCCGGATTATTGTCCTGAAATACAGAAGATTCTGAAATGCTCACTCTCTTCTGATGTTGTTTCAGTTCAGAATAATTCGGGAAGAATAACTGCAGATATCAGCGCAAAACTCAGTCTTATCTATATCGGAGATAATGGTGCTCTTTCGGGATATGAACAAAGCTATCCGATTCAGAAATTCATTGATTCATCAAAGATAACATCCGACTGCGTTGTTTATCTGAGAGTGATTACGGATTATCTGAACTGTCGTGCTGTCAGTCCCCGTAAACTTGAAGCAAAAGGGATGCTGACATTTATCATTAAAGCAGAAAAGAAATCAGAAGATAATATTCTTTGTTATGCCGAAGGTGCGGGCGTTAAAGTCAGAACGGAAGAAACCCACCCTCTTTCTTTAATCGGTATTGTTGATAAAACTTTTAATGTTGGCGAGGTTGTTGAGCTTTCGGGGGAAAAGAAAACTGTAGGCAGTATTGTAAGTGTTTCTTCCTGCGCAGAAGTCAGTGAAATAAAAAAGATAAACAATAAGGCACTTATAAAAGGTAACTGTAATGTTAAAATTCATTATATTGCAGAAGAGGGTAATTCCGTTGAATCGGTTGAACATTCAATGCCGATAAGTCAGATTATAGAGCTTGACGGTCTTGACGAAAAATCATTGCTTGTCGATAAGCTTTCTGTTTCTTCGTGTGAAGCAGTGCCTAAGATTGATTCATCGGGTAATATGAGGCTGATTGACCTTAATGTCAGAATAAATGTATTTCTTTCTGCTTTTGAAGAGAAAGAAATGTCTTTGATAACAGATGCTTATTCGATTGAGTATGAAACTGATAACTCTTTCAGAACCCTTGAGATATGCGAAAAAAACGATTCTTTTGACACTTCGTTCACAAACAAGATTGTGCTTGAAAGTATCGGTGTAACGGTTGACTGCGTGCTTGCGGTTTGGTGCTCGGAATTAAAATATAATTTTACCGCAAAAGACGATAAATGCATTATATCGGGCTCGTATGCTGCAACAGTCATTTATAAGGATTCCGACGGAATTCCCGGCGCAATTTCAAAAGCTGTTGATTTTGATTATACTGTTAAGGTCAGAAACAGAGCCGAAAGAATGAAAGCAATCGGTTCGGCTCAGATAAGCGGATGCTCTTGTATTGTAACCGGTGAAAGCAGACTTGAGCTCAAAACAGAAATTATTGCGAACGGAACCGTTTTCACGAATTCGGTCAGAAAATATGTGAGCTCAATTGATGTTAAAACAGAGTCAAAAAAGAAGTGTGATGATTGTGCTTTGACTGTTTATTATTGTGATAAAGGTGAAAATATATGGAATATTGCAAGACGATATAATACAACAGTTGACGCAATAATGATTGAAAATAATATGCAGGATGAAACCGTAACGAATGAATGTATGCTTCTCATACCCTCATCAAAATAGACAAAACACTAAAATTGTATATAACTTTGATATTGACAGTATTTGGATTTTTCAATATAATTGTATTGCGGTTAAATCCGTAATAACAATCAGGAGGAAATTATAATGGAATTTATTACCGAAATCCTTGAGATGGTAAAAAACATTCTTCTCTTCACTCACGAAGGCGAAGCTGCAGGCATCATTGAAATCATTAAGAATTCACTTGAAGCTATTTTTGCAGGTATGCCTATGCCTCTCTAATTTCCGAATTAATAATATTTAATTCAATAAACGGTGCAGCTGTTAAATTGTGCTGCACCGTTTTATTTTCTTTTCGAAGCTATTGAAATAATCTTATAAATGTGATAATATATTGTCAGTTTTATGAATAATATGTAACGGGGGAAGATTAAATGGCAGTATGTAAAGTAATTTCGCACAGAGGCGCAAACCTTGAAGCACCGCAGAACACTTTGCCTGCTTTTATAAAATCTATTGAAATCGGTGTTGACGGATTCGAAACCGATATACATCTCACCAAAGACGGAGTGCCCGTTGTATGCCATAATTATACTATCGATGAAACTTCCGACGGTACAGGTGATATCAACGAACTGACTTTTGAACAGCTTCTTGAACATGACTTCGGTTCATGGTTCCACGAAAAGTTCAAGGGTACAAAAATCCCTACAGTTGAGGAGTTCCTTGTTCTGTGTGAAAAAGCCGATATTGAAATAATGAATATTGAAATCAAGCCTCCCAGAGACGGCAATATGGAAATAGTTGCAAAGACAATTGATGCGGTCAAGGCACATGGTCTTTTTGATAAGCTTCTTATTTCGAGCTTTGACCCAAATGTTCTTATTGAATGCAAGAATGTTGACCCCGAATGTAAAACAGGCTTTCTCTACGCTCCCAATAAAAAAGAATATTATTTTAATATGCTGTTCGGCTATGTTGAGTTTGCGAAGAAAATTAAAGCAGATTTTCTTCATCCTCATTTTCTTGCCGTTAATAAAAGATATGTCCGCCGCCTTCACGAAGCCGGTATCGGTATAAATGTATGGACAGTTGATAAACCCGAAACAGCAAAGAAAATGCTTGAGTGCGGAGTTGACGGCATAATTACCAATGATCCGATTATGATTAAGGATTTGATTGTTCGCTTTAAAAAATAGTTATATTTTTATCCCGATACTTCGGTGTCGGGATTTTATTTTTGTTTCGTGTTGAAATAAATAATTCACTGTGTTATAATGCTTTAAGGTGGTGGATTATGGCAGTGTATATTTCAAGCAGTTCAAACGAAACCGAGAATATCGGTTACCGTCTCGGAAAATCCGTTCCCGTCGGCTCAGTTATTGCTATGTTCGGTGATCTTGGCGCGGGTAAAACGGCTTTTACCCGAGGGTTCGCAAGGGGAATGGGTATAATGTGTGATGTTAGCAGCCCTACTTTTGCTCTCGTAAATGAATACAGAGGACCCCAAAATACTCTCTATCATTTTGATATGTACCGCATTACGGGTTGGGATGATTTGTATTCAACCGGATATTTTGATTATCTCGATATGGGCGGAACCCTCATTATCGAATGGAGCGAAAATATTGAGGCTATTCTTCCCGAAGACTGTGTCAGAGTAACCATCACCAAAACAGATGATATTAATGAAAGAAATATTGAAATAATTGGAGCTGAATTGATTGAAGATACTTGCGGTTGATTCATCGGCAAAAACGGCGAGCGTTGCACTTGTTGATGACGGCGTTCTCATCAGCGAATGCTTTGTCAATGCAGGGCTTACGCACAGCAGAACCCTTATGCCTATGGTTAATAATACTTTAACTCAGGCTGATTTGAAAATTGAAGAAGTGGATGCATTTGCGGTTAATGCCGGCCCCGGTTCGTTTACCGGTATTCGAATCGGCGTTGCAGCACTCAAAGGTCTTGCTCTTGCTTCGGGCAAGCTTTGTGCGGGAATTTCTACTCTTGAAGCCTGCGCATATAATTTTGCCGACGAGAACTGTATTGTCTGTGTTTCAATGGATGCCAGATGCAATCAGGTTTACACCGCGATATTCAGATGTGAAAACGGTATTGTGAACCGTATCTGTGAGGATAAAGCTGTTTCTGTTGAGGAACTCGGCAATGAGCTTTCCTGTTATGACGAGAAGATAATTCTTGCTGGTGACGGTGCGGAAATCTGTTTCAGATCATTTTCTGAAAAACTTGCCGACTGCAAACTTGCAAGTGAAATCAGAAGATATCAGAGAGCTTACGGTTGTGCCGTTGCGGCTCTTAACAATAAAGACTTATTTAAAGACTCGGCTGAGCTTGCTCCCGTTTATCTGAGGCTTCCTCAGGCTGAGAGAGAACTTAAATTAAGAAAAGGAGAATTGAAATGATAGCTTTGGGAAGTGACCATGCAGGCTTTGAACTCAAGCAGGCAATTAAAAACCATCTTGAAGAGAGAAATATTGAATATAAGGATTACGGACCTTTTTCCGATGAATCCGTTGATTATGCCGTATATGCTGAAAAGACAGCCAGAGGTGTTGTCGGTGGCGAATGCACACTCGGCATTCTCTGCTGCGGAACCGGTGTCGGCATTTCAATTGCCGCTAATAAAGTAAGAGGCATCCGTGCCTGCTGCTGTTCCGATAAATTCTCTGCTGAAATGACACGACTTCATAACGATGCAAATATGCTTTGCCTTGGCGGAAGAGTCCTTGAGGTTGATAAAGCACTTGAGCTTGTAGATGTTTTCCTTGATACGGAATTCAGCAACGATGAGCGTCATATCAGAAGAATCGCTCAGATAACAGACCTTGAAAACAGATTTTAATCGGGAGGTAAGATTATGTCAAACGTTGTAATAATGGATCATCCTCTTATTCAGCATAAACTTACATTTCTTCGTGATGAGAAAACTACTTCAATGGAGTTCAGAAATCTTGTGAGTGAAATCGCTATGCTTATGTGTTATGAAGCAACAAGAGACCTTCCTCTTAAAGAAGTTGACACCAAAACTCCGATTACCGTTGCCAAAACCAAGGTGATTGCTGGCAAAAAGCTCGCATTTGTTCCCATTCTCAGAGCAGGCCTCGGAATGGTTGACGGCGTTCTTGCTCTTGTTCCCACGGCAAGAGTCGGTCATATCGGTCTTTACAGAGACCCAGAGACTCTTCAGCCCGTTGAATATTACTGCAAACTTCCCGCAGATATTGAAGAAAGAGAAGTTATAGTTGTTGACCCGATGCTTGCAACCGGCGGTTCAGCTATTGATGCTATTTCTCAGATTAAGCTGCGTAAGCCGAGAAATATCAAGTTTATTTGTATTATAAGTGCTCCCGAGGGAATTGAAGCACTGCAGAAGGCACATCCCGATGTTGAAATTTTCTGTGCAGCAATGGATGAAAAGCTTAATGACCACGGCTACATTGTTCCCGGTCTCGGTGATGCAGGCGACAGAATTTTCGGCACAAAATAATTGAGGTATGATTATGCAGGTCCCACAGTCGGTTTATAACAGAATAGAAAAATACTCTCAGAAGCTCTG
>JAZNRG010000088.1:0-4220 GCA_045590575.1 Acutalibacteraceae bacterium
CCCTTTTCCTTGCCCTCGTTGATAACATCCTGACGGATGCTCTTGAGGTGAACATGCTTGACTCTGTTTACATACTTCTTAAGAACGCCGATTGCATCCTCACCCGAGAATGAAAGATGACCGGTATCATAAAGGAGATAAACGAGATCAGGATCTGTGATTTCCATAAGTTTATCGATTTCGGCTTCGGTCTGAACGCCCGTACCCATATGATGATGAACGGTAAAATACATACCCTTTTCTTTTGCAAGCCTGCCCATTTCATTGAAACCTTTTGCAATGAGTTCCCACTGTTCTTCTGTATAAACGGGCTTGTCGCCGAAAATACTCAGAGCCTTGCCCTGGATTGAGTTGCCCTGTTCGGATGCGCCGATAACCTTTGCACCGAGAGCGTGGAGCTTATCTCTGTGCTCAATGAACGCCTTGATGGTTGCATCGTAACCGTCGGAAAGAAGAAGCGATGAGAACCAAGCGTTACAGATTCTGAGACCTCTTACATCAAGCTTATGCTTAAGAGTTTCAACATCCTTGGGATATTTATTACCGATTTCGCTTCCCTTGAAGCCGCTGAGAGCCATTTCGCTGATGCACTGCTCAAAGGTGTTTTCCGCACCGAGGTCGGGAAGGTCATCATTTGTCCAAGCGATAGGAGCTATCGCAAGATTTACTTTTTCTTTATTAAGCATTTTAAACTCCTCCATATATTAATAAAGCCTTGCTTTTTCAATGTTTGCCTGCATATCTTCATAAGCTGCCTGAACTGTTTCGCTTGTTGAAACCTCAGCAACGCCGACTCTCCACCAAGCATCATATCCGTCACTCATGCTGCCGTGAACAACCTTGATGTCGAAAAGGCAGGGAACGGTCTGCTGCTTTGAATCCTTGATAGCATCACGAAGCTCTGCAACATTGGTTACTCTGTATGCCTTGCAGCCGTAGCCTTCGGCGATTGTTGCAAAATCGATGGGAACAACAGCGCCGTCAAGCATACCCGTAAGCGGATTTCTTGCAAGGAATCTTGTACCGTAAGTATCGGTACCCTGATTGTTCTGAAGATTCTCAATGCATCCCCAGCCCGAGTTATCAAAGAGCATAACGTTGATCTTTGCACCTTCCATAACAGCGGTGTAAAGCTCACTGTGGAGCATAAGGAAGCTACCGTCGCCGACCATTGTGTAAACTTCTCTGTCGGGCTCTGCGAGTTTTACGCCGAGTGCACCGCAGATTTCATAACCCATGCAAGAGAAACCGTATTCCATATGATATGTCTTGGGAACAGACGCTCTCCAGAGTCTCTGCATACAGCCGGGAAGGCTACCCGAAGAACCGATGGCAATGGCATCCTTATCGATAAGCCTGTTGATTTCGCCGAGTGCTCTTGTCTGAGAAAGACCTTCCTTGAGATATACACCGTACATACGGTCAACCTCTGCATTATAGTCTTCCTTGATTCGGGCAAGCTCCTCGCTGTCCCAATTTGAATAATACTCTCTTGCAGAGAGCGCACCCATAATATCGAGCAAAGCTGTTTTTGCATCGGCAATAACAGCGGTTGAATCCATTTTGAATGCATCAAACGGACAGATGTTAATTGAAAGCATTTTGCAAGCGGGGTTTTGAAATCCCCATTTTGATGCGGTTGTGAAATCTGTAAGTCTTGTGCCGACAGCGATAACAAGGTCTGTTTCTTTTGCAACAGCATTCGCTGCAGGACCACCCGTTACACCGATACCGCCGAAGTTAAGCGGTAAATCCCAACGAATATTGCCCTTACCTGCCTGAGTTTCGCAAATGGGCATATTGAATTTTTCAGCGAAGAAGCGGGCTGTTTCCCATGCTTCGGAGTATGTTACACCGCCGCCAACAACAAGAATCGGCTTTTCGCTGCGCATAATCGCCGCAACAGCAGCTTCTATTTCACGCTGAGTGGGTGAACGTCTGTCGAGATACCATACTCTCTTTTTGAGGAAATAATCGGGATAATCAAATGCTTCACCCTCAACATCCTGAGGCATCGCAAGGCAGACCGCGCCTGTTTCTGCGGGGTCCGTGAGAACGCGCATTGCATTGAGGCAAGCAGTCATAAGCTGCTCGGGTCTTACGATTCTGTCCCAATATTTACAAACAGCCTTGAATGAATCGTTGGCTGTGATGCTGTAGCTTGTGGGCTGTTCAACCTGCTGAAGAACGGGGTCGGGCTGACGGCAAGCAAAAGTATCACCGGGAAGAAGGAGAAGAGGGATTCTGTTTGCTGTTGCGGTACCTGCCGCTGTTACCATATTGAGCGCACCGGGTCCGATCGAAGAGGTGCACGCAATAATCTGACGGCGGTTTTTCTGCTTTGCAAAAGCAATGGCTGCATGAGCCATACCCTGCTCGTTATGTCCCTGATAGAATTTAAGGTTATGGCCGCCCTGCTCAAGAGCCTGACCGATGCCTACAACGCATCCGTGACCAAAAATGCCGAAAATACCGTCAACAAACTTTGTTTCAACTCCGTCAAAGCTGATATACTGATTATCGAGGAATTTGACGAGAGCCTGAGCCATCGTTAATCTCATATAAAACACCCTCCGAATGTCCGATCGGCAAATGCAATTCACAAAAAAAGAATAAACCGACCATAGTTGTTAATATTATAAACTATATATAGTGCCATTTCAAGCAATTTATTTTAATTCAGTCAAATTTTTATTTAATTTTTTCCCAAAAAGGGCTTGACAACCGAACACAAATAATATATTATATTAAAGCTGTCAAAAAGCTCTAAAATCAAATATGATCCATTAGCTCAGCAGGCAGAGCACTTGACTTTTAATCAAGGTGTCCCGAGTTCGAATCTCCGATGGATCACCAAAAAATCTTCGTAACTTCAGTTGCGGAGATTTTTTATTTTCAGGAGATTCGAACGACACAGTCCATGTGCGGCGGTTCGCCTCGGCGGAGCCGCACGGACATACAATCGAATTCACGACAGTGAAACTGTCGAATCTCCGATGGATCACCAGAAAATCTTCGTAACTTCAGTTACGGAGATTTTTTTATTTTCACTTCAAAATCCTACCGAAAGAGAGTTTTATGGGACATCAAATGTTTTATAATATAACCATAGGTTAAATAAAACTGATTTTTGAGAGGTGTTGAATATGAGAATGATCGCTCTTGTCGTTTTACTATATTCAAGACTTTTAAAGGTTTATTTAATTATTTATTTAAAATGGAGGCAGAAATATGTGGTGTTTTTTCCTATTAGCAGGATTATTAATATTCTATAAATCATGGACAAAAGGGTTGTAAAACCATACTGAATCTAAAGGGGAGTTAAATATGTGGGTAATTGCTCTGATTGCATTATCGGTCGGTCTGTTTGTTAAAGAGATTTCAAAGAATTGATAAAATCATTTTTCTGATTTTCATACATCAAAAGCACCCGAATTGCATTTCGGGTGCTTTCGTTAATCACAAGTTTTCATTTTCTCTATCATTTTATTAAAATATTCCGAGTAATTACCGAATTTGAAGATATCCCCTTCTCCGTCCAAAACAGAAATAAGATGCAACGCTTTTTCCGTTTCGGCAACAGCTTTTTCCTTGTCGCCGTTATCCAGGTAATATTCAGCAATTTTCCACATCATCTGAATAAGCGTTTCAAAAGAAATCCATTTCTGTTTCTCTGCTGCTTTGAATTTGGCTATACCGTCAAGAACAAATGCCATTTCGGAAAGTTTAGTGAAATACATTTCAGGAATCTGCTCCAATGCCGCAACCGCACTTTCTGTATCTCCTTTGGCATTATAAGCATATGCAATAAAACGCAATGCATCGTATCTGATTTCATCAGAATCAGTTTTGTCAACTAATTTATTTGCAATCTTTAAAGTTTCATCCCAATACTTGCCGAGGTTCTCGTTATAATTCATTACATAAAGTAAGTTGCATAAAAGAATATCATTGTCGGGATATTTTTTCAGACCCTCCTGAAGTATCTCCCAACCCTTATTCGGGTCTGTTTCTCTGTATTTCTGCGACCTTCGGGCATAATCCATAATCTCACGGTCTTTTTCAGACGAATTATACGAAAGTATTTCATCGGTTGACACCCCGAAATAATTTGCAATAACCGGAATCAGAGTTATATCGGGCAAAGCTATATTGTTTTCCCATTTGCTGACTGCCTGAAATGACACTCCGATTTTCTCAGCAAGCTGTTCCAAGTCGGA
>JAZNRG010000089.1:0-3711 GCA_045590575.1 Acutalibacteraceae bacterium
GGTTCATCAACGTTGATGAACCGGCTTTATTATTGTTTAACGGAAATTCATATAACCGAAAACGAGCAGACCTATCATTAAGATGTAGAAGAACGGAAGAACCGTTGCATCTCCGCCGAATGAAACAATGAATTCCTTTAAAGATTTTGATTTTTCCTTGTTTTCCTTGAGTCGCTTCGGGCGTGCAAAGTAAACAAGGTCAAAGATAATATAGCCTACGCAGTAGAAAATCCATGTTTCCCAGAGAGTGTAGCCTCTTACCGCCTGAATTGCAAGGGCAACCGCACCGACAAGAATGAGGAAAATGCGGATGAATTTTATGCCCTTATAATCCCAATAGCGTTCAAGACCGTCGTGCTGAGCAATAACATAGTACATTGTAAAGCAGCAAATAATTGAGGCCATTGTTGTTGAACCGAGCATAACAAGACAAAGCGGACCGACCATATAGCAGGGGCGCTCAAGCACCTCAACAATGTTCATATCAACCTCGCCGAAGGCACGTGTTATTTTGTTGCCGTTTCTGCGATAAGGAATGATAAAGAGGAAAATAGTAAGAATAATTAATGCGCAGAATACCCACGAAAGCGTGATATCAACCTTTTCGGGAAGCATATACCAAAGCTTGCCTGCGGTTTCAGCCTGCTCAAGATTCTTTGCTGCAAGAGGCCAGCCGAGAACAAAAGCACCTGCGATGCCGAGACCGTTGAAGCAGCCCTGAGTAAACTCCATAATTTTCCAACCGTCAACAATTTTGAGCTTTTCCCATCTGCCGAAAAGAATTTTACCGTTCTTGAGAGGATTAATTTCTTTGTCGTAGAAGGTAATGGCAACAACCCAACCTATTGAGCCTGCAAGAGCACCGCCAATCCACATAATAATACCGAAGATATCACGGCGGATTGCCATCATCAGAAGCAAACCTGCTACAACAACAAGATTGCGTCCCCATTCCTCACGGCTGTCCTTTGAGAAGCAAACCTTGGGAATTCTGCCGTGTTCGGGGTCATAGGGTGTGTTGAAAATACGATAGCCGATCTCCTGCACCAAAGGAACAAGAGCAAAGAAAATAACGAAATCGTACCATTTATAAACAACGCCGCTCATTGCGGAGAAGCTTACGCCGAGAAATGCTGAGCCCAGACCGCTCCAGATTGAGCCCTTGAATGCAAGGGCAAGATAACCCAGGGACGGATTGTAGCGGGGTTCATTGTGATGAAGAACAAGACTCATTGTTGAGCCGTAGGGCTCCATACCGCCGTAGAAATAGCCGAGTGCGCAGGCTGCAGCGAAAAGATAAACATTATCCATCAGAAGTTCCGAGCCTGTGTACCATACACAAAGTATACCCATAAATGCACCGGGAAGCATAGCACCTTTTTCTCCGCCGATTGCAGAGCCGCGCATACCCCATCCGAAGCACATGGTTACCATACTTATAGCCAAAAATGCAAATATGTTCTGAGTTTCCATAAGCAAAAACCTTTCTTCAGTTTAATTTTTTTCTACACGGATAACCGCATAACCGATTTTCTTGCGTCCGCAAGTATAGACCATGTGAAGAAGATTACCCTCAGCAACTATTGAGGGATATGAAAATTCAACTCCGGGCTGGGTTTCAAGCTCGATGCGCACGGGATATGTGGCACCGTTATCTTCGGAAAGGAAAACGCAGAGAGGTGTACGATCACCCCAGTTTTCGCTTACGGGATTGCAGATAAGTCCGAGAACACCGCAATCTGTCATCGCAGCACCGATACCGCTGTTATTATTGGGCATATCCGTGGGGCGTGCTACAGACCACGTGCGTCCGAAGTCTGTTGACTCACTTCGATAAATCCAATTAAGATTTGTACGGGCAAGCATATAAACTCTGCCGTCGTGTGATTGATCTTCCCATATTGCGGGCTGAATAAGACCTTCCCCTTCGTTGGGGAGCTCCTCTTTGCGGTTGCATATTGTGCCATCGGGCAGCTCAAATGCAACTGGAGCGGAAAGCTTCCAGGTTTCGCCGTTGTCTTCGCTGTAATCTGTCCAGGATTCCCAGCGGTCAGCCAAATCCTCGGTTGACCCCGGAGCGAGAAGTGCGCCGTTTGAAAGTCTTATCATCTGATTCTTTACGGGACCTCTGCCGCCGATATCTCCGGGAACAAGCTCTTTGGGTTCCGACCATGTCTTGCCTACGTCGCAAGAAACGGATTTCATTGAGTACCAATGTCCCTCGTCGATACCGCTTTTGTAAATCAATGTAAGCACACCGTTTTCTGCAAAAAGAGTCGGATTCCAGTCAGCCTCACCGTCATCGGGTGTTACGGCAACGGGTGTGGTCCATTCTCCGTCACGGCGTGCAAACCATATGCGGACATTCGGATTCTTTTCTTTTATGCCGCCAAACCATGCAGCTGTGGGCTTACCGTCGCAGACAGCAACCGTTGCTGCATGACATTCGCCTGTTTCTTCGTTAATACCTTCGGTCGCAAGGTATTCCTGATATAAAAGCTCAGCCTTAATCATTTGTCAATTCCTCCCATTCTGAAATTACTGTGTCTGCCACAAAGCGGTTTTCCTCTTCACCGAGATTATAGTAATAAAGAATATGAATTTCGTTGTTGAAGAACGCTGCTCTGGGATAACCGATATCTGTATTGACCGCATCGGTTCGCAATGCTTTGGGTTCACTCCAACTTTTACCGTCACGAGTAACGGTGATGAATAAACCGCAAGGGTCTTGCCTTCGGAAAAAAGCAAGAACAACGGTTCCGTCAGGCAAAGAGCAGAGAGCAGGAGGACTTCCGCCGCTCATATCTTCATCTATGAAGGCAAGCTTTGTTTCATAATTCCACGTTTTTCCTTCATCGACGCTCAGATAAACATCGAGCTGTGTGAAACCCGGTTCGTTTTCGCTGGCATAGCGTGCAATTCCGAGAAGTGAACCGTCGGGAAGCCTTGCAAGAGCAGGCATGATGCGGAAATCACCCTTGGGAGGGTCTTCACCCATCATACCGAGCATTTCCCATTTGCCGTCAAAGGTAAGCTTTGCTGCAAATGCATTGCCCTCAAGACCGTCTGCTTTAACACCTGTCATTGAAAGAAGATAATATCCGTCACAGACGAGATAATCGGTTCTTGCCGCAACACCGACAAGTCCGAAATCGGGAATATAAAACGGACCTTCCCAGCTTTTGCCGCCATTGTTTGTAACCATAAGCTGCGTAAACACATTGCCGTCCCAGCCCGAAGGCATAAGATACAAACCGCTTTCGGCGGTAAGAAGGTCTGCAGGCAAATCGGGCAGACGCCGGGTGTTTTCGTAGTCAATTGCCGGAATTTCCGGATACTCGTGAACCCATCCGGTTTCGGGGCGGAATCTCGCAAACATTCTTATTGTCGGTTTTGTTCTGTCAAGTGCATGAACACCGGGGCCGTTGTAATGATGTATCCCCTTTTCAAAACCTACAAGCAATTCATCGTTGAATTTCCATATACCGTGATTGGCAGGCCAGCCGAAAAAGCTGGGTTCATCAAAAGCTACAGGAATATGTGTAACTTTCATAATACTCACCTTTTAAAATATCAGAATAACAAAACCCCGAATGAAATTTTTCTTATCTCATTCAGGGCATCTGCAGGCTTATCAGCAGCCGTGGCGTTCCTTATAAATACGGATAACCTCCTGAAGGTCCTCCTCTGTATCAACGCTTACCGCCTCAT
>JAZNRG010000090.1:0-29413 GCA_045590575.1 Acutalibacteraceae bacterium
AGAACGACATGGCTACGATCCGACTTGTCAGCTCGCTTCTCGGCAGCAATGAGGTTGACAAGGTTGTTATTGCAACCGATGCGGGTCGCGAGGGCGAGCTTGTTGCGCGCTGGATAATCAAAAAAGCAAATTGCAGAAAGCCCATGCTCCGCCTTTGGATTTCTTCACAGACAGACAAGGCAATCAAAGAGGGCTTTGCGGCATTGAAGCCCGCTTCGCAGTATGATAATCTTTATAAAAGCGCGCAATGCAGGGCGGAGGCAGATTGGCTGATAGGTCTTAACGTGAGCCGTGCGCTCACCTGCAAGCATAACGCCCAGCTTTCTGCAGGCAGAGTGCAGACTCCCACCCTTGCGATGATAGTTAAAAGAGAAGAAGAAATCCTTAAATTCAGACCGAAGGATTATTTCACTGTCAAGGCGGATTTCGAAGGCTTCTCAGCGGTATATAAGGATTCACGCAATCAGGCAAGATTCTTTGATGCGGCGGCAGCTCAGGCAGTTGCCGATGATGTAAAGGGCAAAAGAGGCATACTTTCCGAAGTCAAGAAAGCATATAAATTCAAGGCTCCTCCCGCTGCATACGATCTTACCGAGCTTCAGAGAGATGCCAACAAAAAATACGGATATTCGGCAAAGCAGACTCTTTCGATTATGCAGAGCCTTTACGAAACCCATAAGCTTCTCACTTATCCGAGAACTGATTCTCGCTATATAACAAAGGATGTTGCGGCAACATTGCCCGAGCGTCTGCGTGCGATAGCAATCGGACCCTATAAGGATGCGGCAAATGCTGTTTTGCGTTCAAAGCCGATTCAGACCAAATATATCGTCAATGATGCAAAGGTTACCGACCACCACGCAATCATACCCACCGAGCAGTATGTTGACCTCAATAAGCTCAGCCGTGAGGAAAGGCATATTTATGACCTTGTTGTGCGCAGATTTCTTGCCGTGCTCAGTTCACCGTTTGAATATGACGAAATGCAGGTCACGGTAACAATCGGCAAGCATAAGTTTTATACAAAAGGTCAGTCTGTCAAATCCGCAGGCTGGAAGGCTCTTTATGATTCATCTCTTTCCGATGAGGATGACGGTGATGATGATATCAAGTCGCAGACTCTGCCTGCTCTTTCGCAGGGTGCACCTGTATTTGTGAAAGGCGTGAGGATGGTTGCGGGCAAGACTGCACCTCCTGCAAGATACACCGAAGCGACCCTTCTTTCGGCAATGGAAAATCCGACGGGTCAGGTTGACGACGGTTCACTCAAAGATGCTCTTAAAACTGCAGGCGGTCTGGGTACTCCCGCAACAAGAGCTGATATAATCGAAAAGCTCTTTGATTCATTTTGTGTTGAACGCAGAGGCAAGGAGATATTCCCGACCTCAAAAGGCAAGCAGCTTATCGATATTGTTCCGGGTGACCTCAAATCCGCCGAGCTCACCGCAAAGTGGGAGCAAAGACTTTCGCTTATTGCAAAGGGCGGAGCAGACGATAAAAAATATCTTGAAGAAATGCGCTCATACGCAACCTCTCTTGTTGCTTCGGTAAGGTCAAGTGAGGCAAAGTATAAGCACGATAATATGACCCGTGAGGCTTGCCCCGAATGCGGCAAATATCTTCTTGAGGTGAACGGCAAAAAGGGCAAGATGCTTGTTTGTCAGGACAGGGAATGCGGCTACCGCAAGAGCATTTCCGTTGTTACAAACGCAAGATGTCCCGAATGCCATAAAAAACTTGAAATGCGCGGAGAGGGCGATAAAAAAGCATTCTTCTGTGTATGCGGCTACCGTGAAAAGCTGACGGATTTTGAAAAAAGAAAAGAAAGCTCAGGAGCAGGCAAGAGAGATGTTGCAAAATATATGCAGCAGCAGGCAAAGCAGAAAACTTCAAGCAATCCGCTTGCCGACCAGCTTGCAAAATGGATGGAGGAGAACAAATGAGGCGCGTTCTTTCGTTGGTGATTGCAGTTGTTATGCTGCTTTCGCTCGCATCGTGCTCAGAAAAAGGCGTTGGTAAGGGTTTGTCTTATACTCTCGATAAATCCCCCCAGACGCTCGACCCACAGTATTCGGGAACAACAAATGCGTTGGTGGTTATAAACAATATTTATGAGGGATTGGTGCGCCTCGACGAAAAAGGCGGGGTTATCCCAGGTATTGCGGAAAGCTGGGAGATTTCTCCCGACGGGCTTACTTATACCTTTACTCTTAAAGAGGGCACAAGATGGAAATGCCCAAATGTTATAAAGAGCCATTACGGTGAAGAATTCTATAACAGATTTGAGAATGAAGTAAGAATAACCGCTCACGATTTTGTGTTTGCAATGCAGAGAGCGATTTCTCCTCAGACGAATTCGCCTATGGCGCACAGACTTTTTGCCATAGTCAACGCAACGGAGATTTATTCGGGTCAGGCAGAGGTTTCGTCTCTCGGTGTGTCAGCACCCGATGACCACACACTTGTTGTAACTCTCCGTGAGCCCTGCGACGATATGCTCAAAAGATTCACCGAGGCCGTGTTTATGCCCTGTAACGAAGAATTCTTCAATGCAACGGGCGGCAGATACGGACTTGCGCAGCGATATATTCTTTGCAACGGACCTTTTTATGTTACCTCGTGGGACTCAACATCTACACTCGTTATAAAGAAAAACAGCGAATATATTTTTGCGGATAAGGTTGTGCCGTCAGGTGTAACTTTTACCTTTGAACCCGATTCTGTAAAGGTCGCCCAAAAAGTAGAGGCAGGCAATCTCAGTGCTGCGTTTTTGCCGCCCGACTGTGAAATACCCGAGGATGCGGTTGTTGTTAAAGAAAATTCAAACACCGTTTTCGGAATGGCGTTCAACTGCTCGGATTCATTTATGAAAAATGAGAATATCAGAGTTGCTCTATGCGAATCAACCGACAGAGGTTTGTTCCCTGCTAATGGAATCAACGGCGAGCTGCAGAACGGTTTTGTTCCCAAAAGCTGTTCTGCGGGCAGCCTTAACTACCGTCTTGCAGTCGGTTCGCAGACTGCAGAGCTTAAATTTGATAAGTCAACTGCTGTCGAAAAATGGAAGAAAGGTCTTTCGGAACTCGGAAAAGACAAGGTAGAGTTTACTGTTGTCTGCCCCGAAAGGCTTGAAACTTCGGTCAAGCAGCAGATTCAGATATGGCAGCAGGTGATGGGTATCAGCCTTGCCGTGAAACTTGAAATAAAAACTTCCGAAGAAATTGAAGCTGCTGTTTCAAAGGGCGAATATCAGATAGCATTCACAAGTGTTGAATCGGATTATGACAGCGCGGTGGACTTCATTGCCGATTTCAGAGGCGGCGGAATCTTCCGTTTTGATTCAACCGATTTTGACCTTGTTATTGACAAACTTCTGCAGGTTGAAAGTGACAGCGACCTTCTCGGCGGCTGCTTCACTGCTGAGCATTATATTCTTCAGCACGGGATTTTCTTCCCGCTCTATTCCCGCTCAAGCAGATTCGTAACCCTTGAGGATATTGAGGGAATCGTTATCGGCGATTCGGAAAATACGGTTTCGTTCATCGGCGCAAAGAGGTATGACTGATGAAGAATACCAAAGCAATAAAAATTTTTTCCTGGATTCTTGTTGCGGTGTGTATGGCGGTTATCTTCATATTATCGGCAGAAACCGGTTCTCAATCCGAGGCAACAAGTGATGATGTTATTGCTCTGTTCGGTCTTCCGCTGAGCGTGGATATCGTAAGAACAGTGGCGCATTGCCTTGAATTTGCAGGTCTTGCCGTGCTTGTGTTCAATGCGCTTTATTGGTCATCGGAGAGGTTCAGACCTTTTTGGTCTTTCGCAATATCTGCGCTGTATGCCGTCAGCGACGAGGTGCATCAGCTTTTTGTTGAGGGACGCGCCTTTCAGCTGAAGGATATATTCATCGACTCTGTCGGTGCGGCGGCGGGAATTGCGGGAGCATTGATTTTGGGCAAATTATTATTAATGATTAAAAGGAGGCGTTCGGAGTGACAGACAGCGAAAAAATTATGGCAGCGGGCTGTGCGGCGGGTGTTGCCGCGGCGGCTGTTCCGGCAGTTTACGGTTATGTTAAGGCAACGGCTCCGAAACCCATAACAGATGCGGATTTTCTTGGCACGGAAAACGGAGAATTTGTTTCTCAATGCGGAGAGACAATCCGTCTGAGAGGTGTTAACCTCAACGATGATTTATATTATTTTCAGAAGGCGGATCTTGATTCCGATGCAAAGAGCTATGATGTTTTTGCGGCTCTTGAAAAACGCTTCGGCAGATACGGCGCAAGACAGCTTGTGCAAAAATTCAATGAGGGGATGATAAATCCCTCTGATATAAAATATCTGCGCAAGCTCGGTGCAAACTGCGTGAGAATTCCTCTGCGCTACCGTTATCTTTACAGAAAAGAAAACTGCAAGGGCGATATCGATTTTGACCGCCTCGATGCTGTAATCGAAAAGTGCAGAAAGGCTGGGATTTACGTTATCCTTGACCTTCATTCCGCTCCCGGTTTTCAGAATAACGGCTCATCCTGCGGCAAGGATGAAAAGAGCATTCTTTTTGATTCAACCAAGGAAGCGTTTGAGGCAAGAAATGCCGTTGTGAAGCTCTGGACTCAGGTTGCAGCCCACTATAAAAACGAGTCGACGGTTGCGGCATACGATTTGCTTAACAGACCTCTCCATTGCGTTGCGGATTGGGAAAAGAAGCTCGACACTCTCCATAAATTCTACCGCAGAATATATAAGGCTGTGCGCCATCTTGATGACAGGCATATCATTATTATGCAGGCGCCGACCGACCCCGAAACTCTTCCGCCCGCAAATGAATGGCATTCGGATAACGTTGCCTACGGTCTTTATTCTCATTTCCGCACAACCTTTGAAACCGATGCTCTTGTCAGAGAAATCCGTGAGCTAAAGGGCAGGGGAGTGCCGTTTGTTATCAGCAAGATAAGGTCGGAAGAGAATGCGGATTATTCTCTTACCGCTCTCAACGATTGCGGAGTTTCCTGGCTTTTCGGCGATTTCAAAGGTGATAATGCTGTAAACTATCTGTTCAGCGGTGATATTTTACCTGCCGATTTAACCTATGACACCTATGAAGAAATCGGCGAAAAATGGTCAAAACCTCTTTCAACAAAGAATTTTACCGAGAACAAGGATATGGTAAAAACCCTTAAATCAGCTTTCAAGTACGGTGACGGACTTTCTTTGCCCGAAAAAGGTAAAATGAAACTCAGGGTCAAAGTCGGGTTTAATCTTGTTAAAGGTGTGAATAAAGCATAATCTGAGCCCTCTTTGCGGTTTGCAGGGAGGGCTCTTTGTCATTATTGCTAAAAAACCTATGAATTCATAATATTTTTCTTGCATTCTGAATAAAATTATTATACAATATTACCAAACCTATATCACGCAAGGAGGGTTTATATGCCTACTTCAAGCATTACCAAAATAAAAACCAAGAGAAGCAACCTCTATCTTCGTGTTGCAAAGGGTCATTTTGCAACAAACCATTCTCACAGCAACTACTATATCGACGTTGCTGCGCAGAAATCCCGTCTTTCAGAGGCAAAGGCTGTTGCGCAGGAGCTTTGCAGCAACAGTCACTATAAGGTGAATATCGTTGATACCATTCTCTGCCTTGACGGAACTGAGGTTATCGGTGCCTGCCTTGCAGATGAACTGACCAAAAACCATTGGATGAACATCAATGCTCATCAGACTATTTATGTTGTAACTCCCGAAACAACAAGCGCTTCCCAGCTTATGTTCCGCGATAACATCGTTCCCATGATCAAGGGAAAGCATGTTCTTGTTCTTGCTGTTTCCGTTGCAACCGGCGGCACAGTCAAGGCAGCTATGGAAGCTGTTAAATATTACGGCGGCGAGGTTGTGGGTGTTGCATCCATTTTCGCAACCGCAGACGAAATCGACGGATATCAGGTCAATTCCGTATTCAATCCCAAAGACCTTCCCGGATATTTTGCCGCTCCGTCGCACGAATGCCCGCTCTGTAAAGAGGGCAAGAAGCTTGATGCGCTCATCAACAGCCACGGCTTCTCAAAGCTTTAAAAAATTCAAAAGGGGCTGTGTAAGCAGCTCCTTTATTTTAAGCAGGGGTGATTCACGAATCGCCCGAAGTCAGATAAAAACGAAAGTGTGACACCATGAATTTTAAAGTTACGGGCGGCAACGAAAATGCCGTTATAAATCTTGCTGAAAACAGAATCGGAGATATAGTTTATCTTAATCTTGATGTAGAATTTAAGGCAACAGAAGTTCCGGAACCTCTTTTTCTGACCTGGAATTTCAGCGCAAGCGATTGCGTTTCAACCTGGAATCCGTCGCTGCTTGATATTCACGGTCTTGCTTATGACTGGAGCGAGCTGACCGTCAAATCCCGCCTTGCTTCGTGGATGCCGATTCAGGAACTTATATCCAAAAACGGCACAAACAAGCTCTGCATTGCCGTTTCGGATGTTGACACCCCCATCAGCATCAGAACGGGTATTTGTGAGGAAAACGCAACCCTTGCCTGCGAAATCGAATTCTTTACTCTGCCAACATCACCGACGGATAAGTATTCCGCCGTTATCCGCCTTGATATGAGGGATATCCCTTATTATGACAGCATTCGTGAAACTGCCGAATGGTGGGAAAACGAATGCGGATATGAGGCTGCCTATGTGCCCTATGCGGCAAAAATGCCTATGGATTCGCTTTGGTACAGCTTCCATCAGAAGCTCGATAAAGACGAAATTCTCAAGGAATGCAGAGCATCAAAGGAAATAGGCCTTGAAACGGTTATCATTGATGATGGCTGGCAGACCGATAACAACTGGAGAGGCTATTCCTGCTGCGGCGACTGGCATGTTTCACCTAAGAAAATCGGCGATATGGCGGAGCTTGTTGAAAAGATTCATAAAATCGGGATGAAGGTTATTCTCTGGTATTCCGTGCCGTTTATGGGAATTTATACAGAGAAATACAAGGAATTCGAAGGAATGTTTCTTGAAGGTTCGGGTAATGACGAAACCTTCTTTGGTCTTGACCCGAGATATAAAAAGGTGCGTGAATACCTTGTAAGCATCTATGAAAATGCCGTTAAGGAATGGAATCTCGACGGTCTGAAACTCGATTTTATCGATTCTTTCGTGCTTAAGGGTAAGTCACTCGAATATGACGGAAAGAGGGATTATCAGTCGCTTGAGGATGCGATTCACGCTTTGATGACCGAAATAAAATCAACTCTTACTGCCATAAACCCCGATATTATGATTGAATTCCGTCAGTCATATGTGGGCCCGTCAATCCGTAAATACGGCAATATGCTCAGAGTCGGCGACTGCCCGTGCGATATTCTCAAAAACCGCATAGGAATAATAAATCTCCGCCTCACTTCAGGTAAAACCGCAGTTCACTCAGATATGATAATGTGGAATGCGGAAGATACCGCCGAGAATGCCGCCATGCAGTTTGCAAGCATTCTTTACGGAGTGCCGCAGGTTTCGGTGAGGGTGGATAAGCTTTCCGCCGAGCAATATGCAATGCTGAAATATTATGTTTCATTCTGGAAAGAGTGGAAGGAAGTTCTTCTTAACGGTAAGCTGACGGCTCTGAATCCCGAATGCAACTACAGCCTTGCCTGTTCAACTCTCGGCAGCAAATCGGTTATCACTTCCTATACGAATCCGCTTGTTGAAATCAAAACGGAGCAGGCGGTTGCGGTCAACGCCTCAATGCACGAAGCTCTGATTATCAAAAATGCCGAAGGCAAAAAGTATAAAACCGTTGACTGCACGGGCAAAGAAATTGCGGCAGGAGTTATTGCTTCGCCGATTGAAGAAATAAAAGTCCCTGCTGCAGGAATGATATTCATAGGATAAATAACAAACCACCGGTTCAACCGGTGGTTTGTTATTCTTTGACTGTTTTATTGATATATACAGCATAAATCAACGGAAAAACGATAAGGAAAACAGGTGCGATATACACCGACAATTTGTTTTCTTCGTTGAAGATTGAAAGCGAATTGTTAACCGAATGTGCGATTATACACGGAATAATCGACTTGCTTTTAACAAAAATAATAACAAACAGATAACCGATTGACATGGCGTAGCATATCTGAAGCAGGGTCGGTATAAGCTCCGCACCGTTAAACAAGTTAACAATATGTCCTGTTCCGAAGGTTATTGAGCTGACTGCTATGGCGGCTTTCAGATTGTCCTTTTCCATCATTTTAAAGAGAAAGCCTCTGAAAATAATTTCCTCAATAAATCCGATGTTAAGCATAGTCAGAATGTGAAAAACAATCTCTTCCGGGGTGTTGTTTATGTTGATTCCCGACCAAAGATTAACCGAAACAATCAGTAAAAGCGGCAGAAAACATAAAAACTTTTTGGGGTTACCGACCTTGGTAAGTCCGTAATACTGCACCCTTTTCAGGCTGACAGTCAGGATTATCAGCACAACCGAAAAAGCTGTGTTGATAAGCGTGCTTCTGTAATCCTCAACGCCAAAACTCTGCATACAAAACGAATTTATCACAACATAGAGAATTATCAGCAGTATGCACATAAGGGTTTCGTGTTTATCAAACAATTTCTTAATCATATTATTCACTCCGAAATTCGGATTTTTGCAACCGTTATCTTGTAGGTTGATTCATAGCACGGAGGGTTATTGACATAGTAAAGAGTTGTTCCGTCCTCCGAGAAAAAGAGCGACGGACTGTAACCGCATTTTACGAAAGGGTCGCCGGTCTGATACGGAATGGGATTGTCAATCGGAGCAAAGGTTTTGCCGTAATCGAAGCTGATGAACATATCCGCACCCGTGTCGCTTTCGCCTCTGACGGAGTGTTTGCCTGTAACAACAAGTGTTCCGCATTCGCCGCCGACGGGTGTCCACGCAACGCAAGGAGATGAGCCGAAAGTTTTGCCGCCTGCAGAAACTATCTTGCCGTAATCCGAAACGTCTCCCCAATCATCGAGAGAAGTTGACCTCTTACAACAAATCGGATTCATAAAAATACCGACCATCTCGTAAACCATTAAATATTCGCCGTTGCCCATTCTGGTAATTGAAACCATACCGGGTCTGAGTGATGAATCGGAGCAAGCAACACATTCGAACTTCTCGCTCCAGTTAACAAGGTCGGTTGTGTATTTATAAACAAGCTTCTGCGAATGCTCGGGGTCGGAATCATCTGAATAGAAACAGAAAAGTCTGCCTGTTTCTTCTTCATAAATCAAATACGGTTCCCATACACCCCAATCTATTCCGCCTGCCCTGTCAACGTTGCAGAAAGCGTTGAACGATTTACCCGCATCGTTGCTCGAATAAAGAGTAATCGTGCTGTCGGTTACACCTTCGCCGTATATTGACGTTGCGGCAAGAATGATTGTGCCCTTTTCAAAATCGCCCATATCCGCAGGCAGTTCATAAAGGAACGGCATCCATTCGTTCCAGTAGCCTTTGTTCAGATTATCTCTTACCGTGCAGACATATTGCCACGTTTTGGCATCATCGTTGCTTTCATATATGGGATATGTGTCGCCCCACTTTTCAAAGGTTGCGAGCAACTTGCCGTTATCAGCTTCGTTCTTCTGATAGCGGAGCTTTATGATCGAAGGATATTCAACCACGTTTGCGTTGTTATCCGCAGGAACGTATATATCGCTCACAGACTCAACCTCAAACTCTATCGGAAGATGCTTATATTCAAAATTCAGACCGACACCCGGAAACAGCGTTCCGAAAACCGTCAGCAACGCAAGCAAAAAACGAAAAAGAACCATTTTATCTCAATCCCATCGTTGAATTATAATAATCACATTATATCACAAATCTTTCTCGTTGCAACAGGTTGCATACCGAAAACACACAAGCTCCGCAGGAAAACTCTGCGGAGCTTGATATGTCATGACCCTCAAATGAAAGGAGGAAGGGATTTTTTATATGAATGTGTCGTGTGTAAATTTTGCGCCTAAACGAAAACCGGAAATGAAAGCATCGGTAAGACTTCTGGCGGTAAATTCAATGTATTTATCTGTGTATTTCAGAAATAAATCCTTTTCTTCGCCTGACAGTTTATCGGAGATTTGTTTTTCAAGTTCGGTGAGCTCGTTGAGTTTCTGTTTCAATTCCGCACCGAATTCAGGACTATACGCCTGAGCGTCAATATTCTCATAATATAAATCTTCAATAAAACCCATAAAATCTCCGTTCCAACAATTAATGTTTCTTCTGTAGAACATTATATCTGATTTTACGGCTCACGTCACGTTCTATAGCGCATGAATTTTGTGCTAAAATTGTATTTACGGCCGGCTATAGCGCACAAAAATGCTGTTACACATACAAAAGAGCCCATCCGAAGATGAGCTCTTTGTTGTTTCAGAGTGCGCCTTTAAAGAGTGCCTGCACAACAGTTCTGTTCATACCGAAGAGGTTCTTGAAGAAAGAAATAATCTTCCGGAAGAAACCGCCCTTTACTGTTACGCTTTCAGAATCGAAGATTTCATTTCCGCTCGCATTCTTGATTGCATTTCCGTTTGTATCAACGAGTTTGACTTCAACGGTCTTTGTTCCGTTTTCAAAGCTGACACTGAAGGTTTCACCTTCACCCTTCTTTGTACCGTCAATATACCAATAAATCTTTGCATCAGCGGGCAAATTGGTTGTTATTGCCGTAAGACGAAGTGTTTCACCATATCTGATTGTGTTTGAACCGTTGTTATTCTTAATTTTAACCGTTGCTTTCATTCTTGCTTCCGCAGCAATATGTTCGGTAATTGTATCTTCGCCCAGAATCTCATCACCGCAATCAGGGCAGACATATGACTTTTCAAATACAGCTGTAATCGTTATGTTTTCCGCAGGCATAGTTTCAGGAATTACTCCGTCCCACTTTATAAATTTATAACCGCTCTTTGACGGCGCAGCAGGTGATGAAACCATTGAGCCGTAAAGATATGCAGTGGGAGCAGAAACGTCATCAACAACAGTTGTGAATGTGTAAGTGTTTCTGTCGATATACACCTTGAGAACAAGTGAATTATCGGCTGCAATTGTTCCTTCAAGAATGCTCTTTTTGGCATTGAGAGAGAATCCGGTTGATACTGTATACTCTGCTGTTACTGTTTCTTCTGTAACTCCGTTAAAGGTCTGAGATGATTTTTCGTATTCACCGAAAGTGTTCATAATGTATGTTTCAACCGTGTATCTTGTGTCTGTTGCAGGAATCCATTCGGCAACAAATGTTTTTCCGTCAACGCTGTCCATTTTTCCGATTTCAGGTGACCATTTTGAGAATACGTAGCCTTGCTTTGCAGGAATTTCGGGAGCGACAATCTCCTCGTTATACTTGGTGGAAACAACCGTTTTTGTTGCGCCGTCTGGCCACTCGCCGCCGTCAGCATCAAAAACCGCACTATAGCTGTTTACATTCCAGATTGCAGTAAAAATCAAATCCTCATCAGGAACGGTATCGGGTATCTGAGGTGTCCAGCCTGCAAAGGTATAGCCTGCCTTTATCGGAGTGGCGGGAACTTTGATTTTATCGCCGTAAAACAGGGCTTCTGTTGTTTCAACTCCGTCAACGATCCATGTTATATTGTATTCGTTTACCGTATAAACGGCATTTACGGTAACATTGCCGCTGTTGAGCTCATATTTTTCCCACACGCCTGTATGACCTGCTTTTTCGGGAACGTCGGGTTCAGCGATTGTTTTGTTTTCAACCGTGTATTCTTCAGTTGCAACCGTCTTGTTTTCGGCAACAAAGGTTACGGAATATACAATCGGTTCAAACACAGCCGTTACCGTAACATCCCGTGCCGGCATAGTTTCGGGAAGAGCAGGAGTCCAACCGATAAAACCATAATCTTCCTTTGAAGGTGTTGATATGTTAATTTCTTCACCGTATAACAAAGAAACCGTTTCTGTTTTACCGTCAACATTAACGCTAAGCGCATAGCTTTTTCTGTCAAGATAAACATCGAGGGCAAGCGAGCCGTCAGCGGCAACTTTTCCGCTTGTGATACTTTTTGCGTTAAGCTCAAAGCCTTCACCAACAGTATAATCAGCATTTACCGTTTCTTCGGTTGTGCCTGCGAAAATCTTTGATTCTGTTTCGTATTCACCGTCAGCGTTCATTGTGTGGATATTAACGGTATATTTTGTGTTTGTTGCAGGAATCCATACGGCTCTGAATATTTTGTTGCTTTCCGTATTATGGATGCCGACTTCAGGTGACCATCCGCCAAAGATATAGCCCTCTCTTGCAGGATCGGACGGTGCTTGAATTCCCGAATCGAATGCAGCTTCAACGGTTTTTGAAGTGCTTCCGTCTGAAAATTTTCCGCCGTTTGCAAGAAAAGCATTATAATAAACCTTGGCTTTCCAAAGAGCTTTTACAGATATGTTTTCACTTGGCATATTTGCAGGAACATCAGGACTCCAACCGTTAAAGAAATAGCCTTTTCTTGAGGGTTCTGCAATTTCCGGAATTTCATCGCCCTCTTTATATTCATAAATCATCGTGTCTGTTCCTGCTGCGAATAATCCGCCGTTTGCATTTGCGGTAAGTGTATAAGTTTCAGGAATGATTTCGTTTTCTGTTTTGAGGTTGATAACCGGGCGTACGCCCATTGTACACGAGGATGCCGAAAAAGTAGTTCCGATATCACCTGAATGGTTTACGCCTGTAATTGAACTGTTTTTAAATGATGAAGTACCGGCGGTACGTGTAAACCAGTTTGTTCCGTATCTCTGTAGGATAAGACCCTGTGAAATTGCATAATCCGTTCCATCAGCTCTTCTTGCTTCATCTTTTACGGTTGTGTCTGCATTGAAACCGTATTCTTCATTTGACAACTCTTCCGCTGAAAGAAGATATACATAGTCTGCAGTTGTTTCGGAACCGGAAACAACATCGGTTTTTTCCATAAGAGAAGCATCGGTTTCGTTAAACGCGTCAGAAAAGAAAGTGCCGTTAAGCCAGTCTCTTATTGAACTGTGGCTGTAATCATCTGCAAAATAGTTATACCTGTCCGAATAGCTTACATTATCTTTTGAGTACTGTGTATTGCTGAAAGGCTGTGCATCAAGGCTGTTTTCAGACATAATTATGCCGTTTTCGGCATCAAGCACAATCCAGGTAATAGGCTCATATTTAAACCAATACACGGTACCAAGCTCGTAACCGTAGTTATCAATCAGTGAATTATCCGCCGAAGGAACAATCAGAGTATTATTCGGTCTGTATTTTTCCATATATACAGCCCGATACTTTTCGCCGTTATGCTCAACATCCGCATACCTCATAAGATTCATCTTTTTCATTGAACCGACAGAAAGAGCAGTCGGATTTGCCGTATCTATGCCTGCATAATAATCATAATAGGTCCAGGTGAGTGTAAGTGCATTGAGAGCAGCAATGGTATCGGCATCGGTTACTTCTGAATTAGGATATGAACCGAATTCAATGATTTCTCCGTTAACCAGCTCTTCTGTTTCAATTGTGTCATCGGGATTCGGCTCTGCTGACGGTGTATCGCATTTTGTGAATGCCTGAATGCAGACATTATTCAACACCGAACCGTCATTTGATTTAATGGTTTTTGTGTCTTTCCAGGAACTATAGTGTTGAGGCAAATAAGCAAAGCTCTGCCCTTTTTGACTCGAACAAGCAATGTTTTTTACTCCATCAACTTCCAAGGGAATATATGAATCTCCCTTGTCATTGACAAGCTCTATAACAACCGAAAAGAAGGAATCGGGATTAAGTGAAATTTCATTCGGAAGCTCTATTGTGTGGTAGCCTTCTCTTGTAACAGTTGTTGTGTGTTCCAATGCAAGAGTGCCATTAACGGGAGTTGAATAATCAGAAGACAAATCGGTGTATATGCTTATATTCAATTCCTGACCCGGTGTGAGGAGATATGTGGACACTGCGGAAAGTGTTTCTTCTGTTTCTCCCGTTTTAAAAACATTGGCAATGGAAACTGACCCCGCACTGCTTAAAACGGCATTGAAGCCGGCTCCGTTATATGTATAGTTTTTATTGTATTTTTCTGAAGACTGTGAAGTGAGTCCTACAAAATTTCCGATGCTTTTATCCATATAGGATATCCAGAAATAACCTTCATCTCCCCAAGGAGTACCCCAGCTGTTTTTGCACAGCCATGCACCGCTTGCAGAAGGCTGATTATCGGGATCAAAGTTTTTATAAGAATAGGTGTCATCCCAACCGACAATTACAATCTGGTGGTTGGTGTTCAGATTTGCATCATAACAGTTATATGCTTCATCGTTATAAAAATACTTTTTGTCATAATGAAAAGCTGCCGTTGCCGAACCTTCTTTTGTAATCCAGCGCTTAACATCGCTGTTATCAAATAACACTTCGGCAGATTTCAAAATTACACCGCTGTTTTTGTTATATCTTTCCGATTCATCGTAATTACCCATTGCCGAAAGACTGTAAGGATAGAAAGGAAACTCTTTATCATTTGCAACGCCCGACCATCTTGCAAGCGAAATGACCGAATCAAGCCAATTTCCGCCTTCCGTATAAGGACTTGAAATGTCATACCCGTCTCCGTAAGTCAAATCAGATGTGTCGGAAGCCAACAGTCTTTTGCTGAACCAAACATGGTAAGCTTCCGAATAATCCGTGTCGATGCTGCCGATTCCCTGAATTATACTGCTGCTTTCAAGAGCACTCATTGCAGAAAATGACCAGCAGCTTCCCGAATTGCCCTGATTCTTCACGGCAGTTATATATCCATTGTCTCTTGCATCATAGCTTTCAGGCAGCAAAGACGGATTTGACAAAGAGCCGTTTATTTTATGAATATAATCGGGGTCTGCTTCGATTATATATTCATCGCCGTTTGCATCAACATAATCAAAGCTGCGATATCCGAAATCACTTGCGGTACCTGTTTGCATATATGCCAGTTCAATGTTTGATTCCTGAGCGGATACCGTAAACATCAAAGCAGAAAGAACGGTACATATTGCAAGTGTGAGCGAAACAATCTTTTTCACAATAAAACTCCTTTTGTTGAAAACTATTACTTAAAGCAAGCGTCGGATTACTTGATTTTGAAGAAACCTATAATTTTAGCAATAAAATTTGCAATTCCAACAATAATCTTTTCCCAGAAAGTAAGCTCTTCTTCTTCAGGAACAAGAGGTGCGAGCTCATCAGGGTTTACATTGAAATAAACTGAAGCTATTGATGGCTCTAAATCGGTTCGGTGTCCGTAAGGTGAAGAAAGCCAATTATATTCTGTAACTGCCCAAGTAGTAAGATCAATTGTGCTCTTCTGATTCCATACAACAACTTCTCCCCATTCAACTTCTGTTCCCGTGTAGTAAATTGCAAGATTGTCAGTAAGAGAAAAAGCCTCAACCTCAATTGAGTTTATACCCTTGCCGATAACAATTCGCTTGAGATTGGAGTTGTTTCTGAATGCATGATAATCAATTTCTTTAACTGTATCAGGAATTGTTACGCTTAATGTTTCAGAAACTGCAGCCGCTCCAAGGACTGTGACCTGTTTACCATCAAGAGTTGAAGGCACAATAACATTTACAGGATCCTTGAACTGACCGTCATGACTTTTTACATACAATGTACCGTCATCAAGAACCCTATACATCCATTCAGGGTTTTCAGTAGAAACAATCCAGTTTTTCTTTTCACCTGGCCAATATGCCCAAACTGTTCCGTTTTCATCGGTATAATGGTGATTGGGAGCGTAATCCCAGAAAGGTTCTTCTTCTTCGATATATCTGGAAACTTTTTCATAAACGAAAGCTTCCTGATCGTACTGGTCACCAATGGGTGTTCCGCTGCCGGGTGCGGCAAACGCCGACATGGGGATTGCCGAAATCACAAGAATACTCATAATGATTGCAACAGTTTTCTTAAGTGTGTTTTTCATTTTGAACATCTCCTTTGATGTTTTATCTTTACACTTATCAGACGAACTCTTTTTCGTTTCGGTTCATTATTTTTGAAAAAAATAAAATCTTTTCAAGGCATAAAAGCACGGCCCAACCATAACGGTTGAGGCGTGCTTTAAAATTATATCAATACCAAAGGAAACCGAGAAGAAGAATTCTGATAATCCACTGCCACCATGCATATGAAACGGTGATATCAAACGAAGCTGTTGCATCTTCATATTCAACGGTAATTGTCTGAGAACCTGTTTTCGAGTTGTCAAAACCCGTAACCTTCATTTTTGAAGTGTCGGTTACTGTTTCGGTTGTTCCGTCGGAATATGTAAGGGTGAGAGCAAGACCTGAAAGGTCAAGGTTGCCGTTCTTGTAGGTATAAGAGGTTTTTGAAGGAAGAGTTGCGATTGAGATTGAGGCAACAGTTTTTATATTTCCTTTATAATTTATCACCAAAGCAAAGGGACTGAAATTGTCTGCCCATATATAAACATATCCGTTCTTCACTTCAATATTACCGTTTTCTTCTATGAAGAATTCCGTTTTATTGTTGTCTGATCTGTTGTGAATCACCATAAAAAGTTTGGGGTTGGCGTTTTCGTACTCTTTCGGAATCGGGAAGCCGATCTTTATCTTTTTGCCGTGTGCAGGCTGAATTTCACCAATGCGATTTTGACTGTCATCAACGGAATAAAATTTTATCTCATAGAAAAACATATCATCGCTTTCGTTTGCGTATCCTCTGAAAGCTTCTTTGTAATCATCTTTTGATTTGGTTATAACCTCAAATTCTATATCTCCGTCATAATCAAAACAACCGTTTTCGTAGGAATAGGTTATGTTTGTTGCGATGTCTGTTCCTGTTGAAGAAATTGTTTCATCTTCCGGACGAGAAGAAAGTTCTGCAGAGTTGTTGACGTTTGAAACAGACAAAAGACGATTAGCTTGTCTGATATTTTCAAAAAGCGATTCACCTTCATAATTTATGCATCGGAGTTTTTTGATCATAAAAAACGATGAGCCGATTAATGAAACTGATTTTGGAATATTCAATTCTTCTACTGCAGAATTATAAAAGGCATCAATGTTTATGATTGTTACATCGTTTTTGACCGTATATTCTGATGATTCTTTTTTAGCGGGATACAAATAAAGACTTTTGCTGCCATTGTCATTTTTTAGATACAGAACGCCATCATCATCGCTTTCAAAAATTTCGTTTCCGCTTGCGACCGTGAATTTTTCGATATGTTTTGCAAAATGCAACGAGATGGGGTTGAATTGATTTACGGATGAGATGATTTCAAATTCACTGTTTGTTTTTCCTAAGGGGTAAGCAATGATTGTTGTTTTTTCAGTATTATACAAAACACCGTCTTCAGCGATAAATGCTGTGTTTCCTTCCTCAACAGTAAAAGATTTCAGATTTTCGGCACCGAAAAAAGCATAGTCATATATCGAGGTAACAGAAGCAGGAATCATAAATTCCTCTGCATTTCTACCTGCAGGATACTTTAATAAGCAGGTTTTGTCTTCATTAAATAAAATGCCGTTTTCATCAACAGTAAAACCGTCAACACCTTCTGCTACTTCTATCTTATCAATATCTGTGACATAACGGAAGAAATTAATATCCAGAGTGTTGTATGGCATTATTTTCAGTGTTTTCATTCCTTCTCTATTCGGAGCAGCTATCAACGAAACGCCGTTTTTAACATTTTTGATTAACGAACCGTTTTCATCCAAAAGGCAAGATTCGTTTTCGGGGTCAACTGTTATTTCTTTAAGGGATAATATTGCACCTTCGGCATAATAACCGTCTGCAACCATATAACTGACATTTTTGGCGTTTTTCGGGATATTGATAGTTTCTAACGATGTGCAACCGGAGAAGGTGCCCCAACCGATTTCTTCAACAGATTGCGGTAGAGTTATGTTTTTTAAACTATAGCAACGGGAAAACGGACCGAATTCTGTGTCGGATCCCAACCTTTTTAATTGGCTTCCTTCTGCAAATTCAACTGTTTCAAGTGCTCCGCATTCAAAAAAGCAATATGTTCCCAAGGATGTTACGGACGCAGGGATGATAACCGATTTAAGGCTTGAACAGTTTGAAAAAGCATTTGGATAGATAGCGGTCAATCCTTCCGGAAGATTGACTTCATTAAGATTATGGCATGCATGGAATGCACCTGTTTCTATAACGAGTTCATTTATTAGCGGTTCCTGAAAACTGATTTTCTCAAGAGAAAAACAACTGTTGAAAGCATTAGTACCAATTTTTTTTATGGTGCTGGGGAAGATGACCCTCTTGATAGTTTTATTGTTGTAAAATGCACTTGATGAAACAGTATCCCCCGCACCGCTTATAACAAGCTCACCGTTTTCGGGGTTGAGTGTCCATGTGAGATTTTCACCGCAGGTGCCTGAATATGCTGCTTCTTCGGCACTTGCAGTTATTGCCAAAGAATTATTATTTGTGAACTGTGCCATGGAAATATATGACAAGACCATAATTGCTATAAGTAATATTGATGTTGTTCGTTTTAATTTCATTGCTTTTTCTTCCTTTCGTATTATTTACATGTTACCTCAAAAGTATATGTTTCATTCGCAACCGCTGAGCTCGTTCCTTCACCGGAATCAATGACGACTATAGAGTAACCATGGGTGTCTTTCATATAATTTCTTACATAATCCTCATCAACTTTTGTTCCTTCAGTAACAGGAAATTCTGTTTTTGTAGAATTTTGAGAGCCTTCTTCTTTGGAAAAAATAATTACTTGTGCTTCACCTTTGGGCTCCGTCGCTATTGATGTGGTAGTATAAACAGCCGGTTTTGTTGTGGTCGTCGCAGGCTTGGTTGTTGTAACCGCTTTCGTTGTTGTAACCTTTTGGGTAGCGGTAACCTTCCTTGTTGTTTCCTTTTCAGTGGTTGTTGCCTTTGCTGTCGTTGCTTTTTCCGTTGTTGTCTGTTTTACGGCGGTGGTTGAATTATCTGTGGTTGAAGGTTGCCGCTTGGTTGTTGTGGCTTTTTGCTTTTTGGTCGTTGTCTGTTTGGCGGAGGTTGATGCTGTTTTGGCAGTTGTAGTGTTCTGACTGCTTCCTGCTATTGTTGATATTTCTGTCGCTGTGCTGCCGACGACGGTTGATTCATTATCCGTCAGTTCCGTTGCTTCGGAGAATTCAACCGTTCCCAACGCCTCAACCGCAAGAGTTGTTTCAAAGCTCGGTGCGGTAGTATATTCTTCTGTATAAGCAGTTGTTGAAATGCCGTCTTTTTTGTCATTGTTATTGGCAACGGAAACAACTCCTGCTGTTCCGCCAGCTACTACCGCCGCAACAGAAACTCCTGCTACTACCTTCTGTGCAACGGTTAATGCCGCTATCTTTGCCGCTATTCCCATGCCTGTTGCAGTAGCAGTTGCGGTTGCTGTACCTGTACCGACTGCTGCTGCGGTGGTTGCTGCCGTTGTGCCTGCAACCGCAACACTTGCTGCCGTGCCTGCTCCCGCAACAGTAATATCTGCGAGAACATTTGCAGCTGCACCCGAACTGACAAATGCTTTTGAAACTGCATCCGACATCCCTCGAAGTGCCCAGATAACAACTCCGATGGGAGCAATGCTGTAAGCAGAGGTGATTCCTCTCTTTGAGAATTTATCTTTTAAATCCTTGCGTGCGGAAAACAGTCTTGTTTTAACCGTTCCTTCGGGAATTTCAAGCGTTTCTGCGATTTCACCTACGCTGAGTTCTTCGAAATACATCATCAGAACGCAGGCACGCTTTTCCTCGCTCAATTCATCGAGCACTTCCATAACCGCTTTCTGAAGCTCTGCCTGGTCGAGATTCTCTTCAGGGTTGAAATTGGTGTCCTCATCAGGCAAAAGCTCCGTCGCATCCGTTTCTTCCTCGTCACTGTTAAAAAGCATCGGTTTCTTCTTTTTAAGAAAATCCTTGCTCTTGTTGGCAACAATCTGATTCAGCCAGCTTGAAAAGCTTTCAGGTTTATCAAGCTCATTGATTTTTGAAAGAGCCTTTATGTAGCTTTCCTGAAGGATATCTTCCGCATCCTGATTATTTTTTGTGAATTCAAGAGCAACGAAATATGCTCTTTTGCTCGTTAACATGTAGAGTTCGTCAAAAGCGGATTTGTCACCGTTTTGGATTTTTACTACAAGCTCGGCTATCCTTTGTTTATCGATTTCCATAAACTCTCCCTTAACCTGTTATGCAGGTGAAAATAAAGAAATTTTATTTATACTGTTTAAGAATCTTTTTGGTTTTGAAATATCCGGCGTGATCTCTGTCATCTGCCAGCCATGAGCAGAGATGTTTCTTTTTTACCTCAGGAATATTATATGAAAAGTCCCATTTAACCTTTTTGAGCACCTTTGACGGAGTGTTTATTTCGTATTTCAAACCTGTACAGCAACCGTTGATAACATCAATTACGTTTGCTTTGATGGCTTTTTGCTTTTTATTGGAAGAGGTAATTTTGGTTTTGAACGCATAGAACGTTGAATAATAAGGGATGAACGGATTTTTAGTAAAAAACGAAAGCTTTATAACGTCCGCGTTTATAAAGTTGAAATCATTTGATGTTTCCATTGTAACGGCTATTACATCACTCGGCTTTATAACGAGATTCGGATAATCGAGAGGTGCAATATAATCGGGAGTTATACAAACATCGCCTATTGTTATCTGAGTTGTTTTATACATACCGGGTGTATAGTCTTTATCAAAATTCTCATCAAGAACCATCATTGAATAATCACAAGAACATGAAAAAATATCAGCTCTCATATTTTCATATTTCAAGAGATCTTCATAAGTAATCTTTTCCAAAATATTATTTCTGTATTTGACGAATCCGTTAACGCCCATTTCCGAAAGGCACTCTTGACAAAGAACCTTATAATCCTTATTTTTTGTTGAAAACATCTCGGTTTTTCTTGCTTCTGCTCCACATCTGCTGCATATGTCTTTTAAAATGAATCCCATAATTTTTACCTCACTATAAATTGATTAAAAAATAAACGTTACAAAAAATCCCAATGCTGAAAAAGCAAACATTGCCCATGTAATATATTTGAACTTATCGAGCGGGTTTTCTCCGAGCATTTCTTTGGCAGTAACCAGAATTTTATTGCTTATTACAGAGATGATGCTTGCTATGGTCCAGAAGAACATCGTTGCCTTTTCAAGACCAAATAGCTTTTCAAGCTGTTCGGCAGTTTCATAATTTTCAAGTGCATTGCTGATAAAAATAAGAACAATTAACAACAAAACGCTTATCGGAAAAGAACCGTACAGCGCCATTCTGGAATATTTCTTTTTTGCTGTGTTTATTGATATGAATTTTTCGTGAGCCTCTTTTGACTGCTCACCGATGCTAATGTAAAACTTTTTGGTTTCACCTTCTGCGAAATCAACGGCAAGCTGATAATTGCTGTTGTTTGTAATATCCTGTGCGGTTTCAATAAACACCGACGGATTGCTGACCATATATTCGCAAAGGAATTTACCCCAATAGCCTTCCGCGCATCTCGGCGAAACCTCAAGAATTTTGTCATAAGTGTCGTTAGCCTGAGCGAAACGGTCATTCTTCAAGAGAATGGAAGCTCTTTCGAGCATTTCGTCAACGCCTGCTATGCCGTCGATTTTTACCGTGCCCGAAATTTCATGATAGATTTTCTCATGAGTAAGTTTTGCATCGCAAAACTCACAGTAGAAAACATCACTGTTTTCGTCAACCTTAAGATTTGCTCCGCAGGATTTACATTTCAATTCAACAAGTCCCATAAAATCACACCTCTGTTTTATTGCTTTTACCCGTTAGACGAGCTTGTTTTCAATTCGGTTCATTATTTTTCAAAAAATTTTTTCGGCTGTTTATTTGAATCGTTTTTTATGCTGGCATTAAGATATTCAATGCCTCTGCGAATTCCCTTTTTAAAATAATCACAAGGCTCATCAAATTTTTCTGCATAAATCATAACAGGGTTTTCATCGAGTGTTACAAGTTCGGTGATTACGGTTTTCTTTTCTTCATAAACCGAAATATCGAGCGAGTGAAAACCGTCAAGATTCACTCTTCTTTTAGTTGAACCGACATTCATTTTCCTCCTCCTTTCACCCATTAGACGAGCGAAAAATGAAAACGGTTCATTAAGTTTTAAGATTTTTTGGATATTTTTTAAGATTTTTGCTAAATTATAGACTATATATAAACCATTATATATTTTTTATCAAAAAAGTCTATATATAGACTAATAGTTTATATAAATAATTTTATACTGAAACTATGTCTATATATGGTCGGAGGTAGAAATGAAGACAAGAGAAGCGGTTGTCGAAAGAATACACGAGCTTTGCAAAGAAAGAAAAATCACAGTAAACGGTCTGGCAGGTATCTCCGCTGTTCCACCTTCAACGGTCAAAAACATCATTTACGGAGCAAGCAAAAATCCCGGAGTTGTAACAATAAAAATGTTGTGCGACGGTCTGGAAATGACGCTTGATGAATTCTTTGATTCGGATTTATTCAAAAATCTTGAGCAGGAAATTGAATAAGACAAAACGGTGTTCGTATATGCGGATACCGTTTTTTGTTTTACCTTCTATATAATAAGTCGATTGAAAAATCAAAAAGTTGCAGGTTTTTTAAAAAAACTCGACGAATTTAAAGAGAAAAAGTTGCAGACATCAAATATTGTTTACAGAAATTTAATGACAACAAATATCGCCGAAATTCGTCATAATAAATTGAAATGTATTTAATATTTTGCTATACTGAAAATACATCATAATAAAAAGGAAGTAGAGAATGGATAATTTTCAGCTTTCCGAACTTGCTCAAAAAGCAAAAGACGGAGATATGGCGGCTTTTGAAAAGTTATATATTGAGCTTTCGCCCGAAATATATGCAATCGCCTGTGAGATAACACAAAACAAAGAAGAATCCCGTGATTTGATGCAGGATTGTTTTGTGGCGGCAATGGAAAACATCTCAACTCTCAATGAGCCTGAAAAAATCAAAAATTGGCTTATAAGAATTGCTGCAAACAAAAGCCGCGACTACATAAAAAAGAAAAAGCCTTCGGCTCTGACCGAAGACCAATATGAAATAATCGATAATATTGAAGACGAAGATATTTCGGTTATACCCGAAGCATCGCTCGAAACAGAAGAACGGATTGAAGATGTCAACGAAATTCTCGGCTGTTTAACGGAAGAAAAGCGATTGTGTCTTCTTCTTCGATTCAGATATGATATGAGTTATGCGGAAATCGCAAATGAACTCGGCATAACGGAAAGTGCTGTCAAAAGCAGGATTTCAAGAGCAAAAGACGATATTGAAAAAGAAGCAGAGAAGAGGAAGAAAAAAGGACTTCCGCTTTTCGGTATTGCGCCATTCGGTCTTGTTATATTTGCACTCAAAAGGTCGGCAGATATTACTGCTGCAGCATTTGCGGGAAGTGCCGCACAAACCGCTGCTTTTGCAGGCGTAACCGCAGCTTCCCAAGCAGGAATTGCCGCTGCTTCAACTGCCGCTACAGCAACGACAGCTGCAAGTGCAACCGCATCTGCCGCAGGTACAACGGCCACCGCCGCAACGGGCATAGGCGCAAAGGTTGCAGCAATGAGCGTTGCTCAGAAAGTTGTTGCAGGTATTACCGCCGCAACGATTGCAACCAGTTCGGCTACTGTAACAACAGTTGTTGTGAAAAATAAGATAGAAGCAAGAGAAGAAACAACAACCGCTTATGTTGAACAGGTTACAACTGCTCCCGATTACGGATTCGAGAGCGAAACGGTGTTTATACCTGCTGTTGCGGAAACGGAAAGTTCAACGGCAGAGTATTCAACGAACAATAAATCAACAACATCCAAGCAATCAACAACGGTTACTCAATCAAAAGAAACCGAGAAATCAACTGTTGCGAATAATACAACAACCAAATCAACCACCAAAGCCAATACTACAACGCAAAAGCAAACAGCAACTAATGCAACCACCAAGGTTCAGACAACAGCCACAACCAAGGCTACAACCACAAAAAAAGAAACTACCACAGAAGAAGTAATATCCGCAAAACCAACTACCACGACCACCAAAGCGGTTACTACTACAAAAGCGATTACAACCACCCAAACGGTTGCCACCACAAAAGCGGAAACTACAACGACTACCAAGGCAACAACGACCACTACTACAACCGAATCGTCTTCACCAGCAACGGTAACGGTTAAAGTTTACAGCGCGGGTTCCGGAAGTGAGTATAAAACCTATAGTTTAACTTTTGATTCGGGAATTACTCTTTCCGATTCTGATATAGAAACGGGTCTGATGAATCAGCACGGCATAGATGCAATGGCAGACAGTTTCAGCGTAACAACCGAGCCGGGAGGCAACTATACTGCAACGGCTTATGAAATTTAAAAACGGAGATGTTTATATGAATCATTTTATAAAACTCAATAGAATCTGTTGTCTTGTTGCAGCTTTGATTGTGCTGTTAGGCGGTATTACCGCTTTTGCACAGGAGCGAGAAATTATTGCGAGCGGAGATTATGACGGAATCGACTGGACCGTTTATGCAGACGGAGAACTTTACATTAGCGGCGAAGGCGAAATGGGAAGAGCAACTTCATCGAATTACGTGAACATTCCCTGGCATTCGTATAAAGCCGATGTCACCAAGATAACTGTTGCCGAAGGCATAACAAACACCTGCTTCAAAGCTTTTGAGGGGTTTGAAAAAGTCAAAGAAGCTCATATTGCGGATTCTGTTTTGCTGATTGCTCCGCGAACCTTCTATAACTGCAAAGGACTTGAAAAAGTGTTTATCGGCAGCGGCGTAAAAAAGATTGAATCGTATGCTTTCTCCAACTGTAACAGTCTGATTGATATATATTATTCGGGAAATGTTGCCGGTTGGTGTGATATAGATACTTATACGGTGGCAACCTCTGTACCTACATATTATGCAGATAATCTTTATATTGGCGGAAAGAAGGTTTACGGTAATCTTGTTATTCCGGAAGGGGTTACAAAAATCGGCAACAATGCTTTTTATAACTGCACGCAAGTAACAAGCATTACCATTCCCAAAACAGTTAATTTTATAGGACATAATGCTTTTTTTAACACTGGATACTATAACGATTTTGCAAATTGGGATAACGGATTATTGTATATAGGCACAAACCTTGTTGCAGTTGATAACGAAAAACTTGCTGACAAATGCAGGCTTTTTACAAAAACAACACTTATCGCCTCGAGAGTTTTTGACGGCAGTGAAATCACTTCTGTTGATATGGCAGACAATGTTGAACATATAAATGATTGTGCATTCATAAACTGCAAAAAGCTTGAAGCGGTTAATCTTTCCGATAATCTTAAGATTCTCGGAAAAAGTGCTTTCCACAGCTGTGCAAAACTTAAAAAAATCGAAATCCCCGAAAGCCTGACAACATTGCCGGCTACTGTTTTTTACGGAGTGGAAGCTCTTGAAGAAATTGTCATAACTGACGGTCTTGAGTCAATCGGAGAAAGAGCTTTCTATAATACACGCAATCTGAAATCCGTTGACATTCCCGCTACGGTCAAGCAGATAGATGCAACGGCATTTGAAAAAAGCGGCATTACAGATATTTATTACAACAACACAAAAGCCGAGTGGAAGCGTGCAACTGCAGGCGAAAGCTTTGCGGGAATCACTGTTCATTACACTCTCAGAAATGAAGATGGCTCTGTTATTATTCAGCATACAGACGAAAACTTCAGTTGGGAAGCAGGTAATGTTCATCTTGATGTGTGTGAAGTGACACCTGTAAGCCCCAAATATGACCGAAACGGGTATTATATAAAAAATGAGATAGAACCGATAAAAGTACTTGATATTAAAATTGTTGACGGCGACGGCAATGCCATTCAGCCGTTGGATGATGAGAAAATAACCGTTAAAATCAAAGCACCCGACAGGTTTATGGAGTTTGTGTCATCATCTATACTGAATGTTGACAGCATAGATTCCCGGACTCTTGAATTCAGCAAAGGTGAGTTCAGCTATAAGCAGAACGGTGAAAGAATATCGGTTACCCCAACCGAAGAGTCACTTAACAAATTCAAGATTGTTCATTGGTTTTCAGACGGAACAGAGCCCGGAGATTATGAGGTGTTCTCTCACAGTGGAATTATGATTCTCAACGGTTATATCATTCTCGAAACAAATCATTTCAGCGAATATGCGGTTTGCACGGAATACACACCCAAGCAAGATTATACAATCAAATGGCTTGTTGACGGTGTTGCAACAGAACAGACCGTGACCGAAGAATCAGCAATAAAAAAACCCGTAAATCCCGAAAAAGAGGGGCACACCTTCGTTGGCTGGACCCCCGAAGTCCCCGATACGATGCCCGCCGAGAATCTTGAATTCAGCGCTGTATGGCAGGTGAATAAATATACCATCACTTTTGATACCGCAGGCGGAACTGAGATTGCACCTGTTATCCTTGAATACGGTGCAGCAATCACACCGCCCACAACTCCTGAAAAAGACGGGTATACCTTTATCGGCTGGACTCCTGAACTCCCCGAAACAATGCCTGCAAACAATTTAATGGTTGTTGCAGAATATGAAGAAGCTGAAACACCCGATGTTCCCGAACCTCCTAAAGTAACTGTTAAGGGCATCAAAATCGTATCACTTCCAAATAAAACACAGTACACATACAAGGTTGACAGTCTTGATTTAAGCGGACTCGCTATCAAAATGATGTATTCCGACGGCACATCAAAAATCATAAGTGACACAAAAGCCGTTACCGTATACGGTTTTGATGCTGATTCTGTCGGAACAAAAACAATTACAGTTTCATACGGCGGATACACGGATGAATTTGAAATCACGGTTTCCTATGCCTGGTGGCAATGGATAATTCGTATTCTTCTGCTCGGATTTATCTGGTATTAATAACACAATTCCCTCTACGCTGCTAAACAGGAACGTGGGGGGTATATAAGGTATGTTAAGATTGTTTTGGTTGTCAGGTCATATGTGCTACTACACTCATTAAAAATCATTTTAAATATTGGGATTCGCAAATTAGCAGCTGTTTCTATAAGACGCTTGGTGCGCTCATAGGAACAGTTCATGCCAATATATATTTTTTTAGTTTAGCTTCAATAAAAGGCATTCTATTTGCGTTTGCCGCCGTTGTGTATCTGAATTTGTTTTCATAGCTCTATTTACGCTGCAAAAGCAACTGGTATTAATTGAAAGTTACATAGAATTTGAAAAGGTGAAATTTTTATAATACATGATAAAAAGTACTGTTTTTGTAATAATGTTTTTTAAAAAATGGAGCCTTTTAACAACAAACAAAAAACCCTTGGAACCGCTCTGATTCCAAGGGTTTTCGATAATCCCCATTCGGGATTGATTATCTCTTGCTGAACTGAGGAGCACGACGTGCGCCTTTGAGACCGTACTTCTTTCTTTCCTTCATTCTGGGGTCTCTGGTAAGGAAACCTGCCTTCTTGAGGGCGGGACGAAGGTTTTCGTCATACTGAAGAAGTGCTCTTGCGATACCGTGGCGGATAGCACCTGCCTGACCGGTAACGCCGCCGCCTGCTACGCGGCAAACGATGTCGAACTTCTCTGCTGTGTCTGTGAGAGCGAGAGGCTGACGAACGATAAGCTTAAGTGTTTCAAGACCGAAATAATCGTCGATATCTCTGTCGTTGATTGTGATTTTGCCGGTACCTGCGTAAACGCGTACTCTTGCAACTGAGCTCTTTCTACGGCCTGTGCCATAGAAATAAGGATTTGAATCGTACATTATTTATAGCCTCCCTTTCTTAAAATTCCCAAGCTTCGGGCTTCTGAGCAGCGTGAGCGTGATCTGCGCCCTTAACAACGCGAAGTCTGGTGAGAGCCTTGCGGCCGATAACTGTGTCGGGGATCATACCCTTAACAGCGAGTGTCATAGCAAAGTCAGCTCTTGTTTTCATAAGAGTGCTGTACTTAACTTCCTTGAGGTGACCGATGTAACCGGTGTGACGGTAGTACATTTTCTGGTCAAGCTTGTTGCCGGTGAGAACTGCTTTCTCAGCATTGATGATGATTACATGATCGCCGCAGTCTGCATGAGGAGTGAAGATGGGCTTGTGCTTACCGCGAAGAAGATTAGCGGCTTCAACGGCAACTTTACCCATGGGCTTGCCTGCTGCATCGATCACGTACCACTTGCGGGTGATTTCGCCCGCTTTAGGCATATAAGTGGACATAACATTTCCTCCGTTTATTTTTTTCGTGCTTGCATATATTATCATAAGGTTGTGGCATTGTCAATAGCTTTTTTTGAATTTTTTAATTTACATTCTGCAATCTCGCAAATGCTCGTTTTTTCTCCGTTTTTCATAGCAAAAGCTCGCTTGCGAATTTTTAAAAAATTTCAAAAAAGTTGTTGGAAGTTACAAAAACGGAGGACGTTTTTTGTGAAAAAAGAGAACGGAACCGAAGCTCCGTTCTCTTGAATTTACCAGATTTTCTTTGATGCGATGTCTGCGAGTGCGCTTGCGATGAATTCGTCAACGCTCTTTGCGCCGAGGTCGCCTTCGCCTCTCTTACGGACTGAAACTGCGCCGTCTTCGATTTCCTTGTCGCCAACGAGGAGCATATAAGGAATCTTTTCAAGCTGTGCTTCACGGATTTTGTAGCCGATTTTTTCGCTTCTGTCGTCAACAGAAACTCTCATGCCGAGGCTTTCGAACTTTGCGGCAACTTCCTTTGCATAAGCGTGATGGCGGTCTGCGATGGGAAGAAGTCTTACCTGCTCGGGTGCAAGCCAGAGGGGAAGTGCACCCGCAAATGTTTCAAGAATATAAGCAAGAGTTCTTTCGTAGCAGCCGAGGCTTGTTCTGTGGATGATATAGGGGAGCTTCTTCTGGCCGTCGGTATCAACATAATACATACCGAATTTTTCTGCAAGAAGCATATCAATCTGGATTGTAACGATGGTGTCTTCCTTGCCGAAAACGTTTCTGTATTGAATGTCGAGTTTGGGGCCGTAGAATGCGGCTTCGTCGATACCGATTTCGTATTTTACGCCGAGGTTATCGAGAATCTTGCCCATTGTTTCCTGAGCGGCATTCCACTGCTCTGCGGTGCCTTCATATTTAGCTGTGTTGTTGGGATCCCACTGTGAGAATCGGAACGTGCAGTTATCAAGCATACCGACTGTGCTGAGGAAGTATTTGCAAAGGCTGAGGCAGCCCTTGAATTCTTCTTCAAGCTGGTCAGGACGGAGAACAAGGTGTCCCTCAGAAATTGTGAACTGACGGACACGGATAAGACCGTGCATCTCGCCCGAATCTTCATTACGGAAAAGTGTTGATGTTTCGCCCAGACGCATGG
>JAZNRG010000091.1:0-13761 GCA_045590575.1 Acutalibacteraceae bacterium
TGAACAGGTCCAGTAAAAACGGACAATGAAAAAAACATCCTCCTATGGTAGAATGAATCTATCATAGGAGGAATTTTTATGCCCAGAAGTTACAGACATATCAAGCAATATGAAAAAGAAATATTGGAATTAAGAGCAAAAGGATTAACGCATAAGGCAATAGCGGAACGATTAGGGTTTGAACAAAAGCAAATAAAAGAATTTTTTCACAGATATAATCGTAACCAAAGAAAGATTGCATCAGGAATACTCATAAAACCAAAAGGCAGACCGAGAAAAGACGGAAACGAATTACCACCATCAATACAACAGTTAAACAAATATACACAAATGCAATACGAACTTGCAAGCAAAGAACGATACATTAAGCGATTAGAAATGGAAAATGAACTGATACGGGATTTTCTCTCGCTCGCAGAAAGGAAGTGAGAACAAGCGTAAAGTTTATGGTTATCTACCGACACAAAGATAAATATTCAATAAGTGAAATGTGCCGATTCTTCAACGTATCAAGAAGCGGTTACTATGATAATGTCAAAAGAATGGATATACCTGCAAAAGATTTACCGTTAGCTGAAAAGATAAAAGAATGTCAGGATAAGTGTGGCAGAACATACGGTTATCGCAGAGTTCATATATGGCTTGAAAAGAACGGGATATATCACAATCCCAAGACGATACTTCGAGTTATGCAGAAATACAACCTATTATCAGAGATCAGAAGAAAGAAATATCGCAACTATGGCGAACATCTTCATCGTTATCCAAATCTGCTGAACAGAGATTTCGTCGCTGACAGACCGAATCAAAAGTGGGTAACGGATATATCATACATCAAGACACAACAAGGAACTCTTTATCTTTCTGTAATCAGAGATTTGTATGATAACAGTATCGTTGCTTACAAAACCGGTACAGAACAAAATATCAATCTTGTCCTAAGTACAATCAGAGCAGCCAAAAGAAAAGAGAAGGTCACTGCAGAGTTGCAGCTCCACAGTGACCAAGGGTTTCAATATACGTCGCAAGCATATTTTAACCTTACAAAATCATACGGCATAACGCCTTCGATGTCAAGACGTGGTAACCCATATGACAATGCAATGGCTGAAAATTTTTTCTCAATTCTCAAAACAGAATGTATTTACAGAACTAAGCTGAAAACTTATGAGGATGCGAGCATCCTCATAAGCGAATACATACATTTCTACAACAACGAAAGAATCCAATTAAAAACAAAACTGACTCCGCTTGAAAAACGAAGTCAGTATGTTGCTTAAATTTTAATACTTTCTACCGTAGGGGTGGTTTTTGTACTGTCCGCACAATTTGGGGCAGTTCAACCTGCTTTCGGGAGGTTTGCTATTTTAAGTTTTAATAAATAACAGTTTGTATGATTGTTCTGTCCATTTTGAAAAGATTCTTGAAGAAAGAAATAATTTTCTGGAAGAAATTGCCGTTAACCTCAATCGTCTGAGTTGCATAGATTTCGGTGCCGCTGAGATTTTTGACGGGATTTCCGTTAGCATCAACAACTCTTGCCATAATTTTAACCACGCCGTCACCTACAGCTTCTGCTCTGCAGGTTTTACCGTCGGGAGTCTGTTCGATTGAAACTGCATCACCGTCTGCCTTCCACTCAACATATGCGCCCGAGGGAAGATTGATTGTTTCTGCGGTGAGAATAAGAATATCGCCGAATTTGATTTTCGATGAACCGGGATTGTTTTTGATCGAAATTTCAATTTTAACCTCGGAGGGAACAAAAGTGCAAGCAATTTTATGAAGGTTCATTGCCGAGGAGGTTTTGAATTCACGGCTGCATTTTGTGCAGGGATAAACGGTTTTGCAGAGCTGAATGTGATTGTTGTATTCAGCTTCAACAGCAAAGGATTCAAGGCAGTCGGGGCAGGTGTTATTGTTGCCCTTCTGGGGAATTGCAGGCTTGAGAACGCAGCCGTCGATGTGTGCCGAAAGAAGTGCTTTGGTCTGGAACACAGCTTCACAGTAACCGCAATAATAGGTGATTGCTTCAGTGGCTTTTCCTGCACCGCAGATTTTGGTGTGTGTTGAATAATCCGAATTGTTTTCAAAAATTCTTCCGCATTCCGTACAGCTTGTGAAAGCAAATGCTGTTAAAGCGGAAAAAACAATTACCGTTGCAGCAAGAACAACCGAAACAATTTTTCTTGTTGTTTTTTTCATAATCCAAACTCCTTTTTATTGAATGATTGCGTAAACATTTTATCATTTTTGAACAAAAGCTGTCAATACAGTACGCCGTGTTTCCCATTCATCAATTTTGTAATTATGTTGGATTTCTGAATGTATTCGGTTTGTTTTTTAAGCAACACCCCGGGATTTTAATTATTGAAACCTTTGAGGGATTGTGGTATACTGTTTAAAATTTCTTTTAAGGAGAGAATTTTTTATGTCAGTTAAGAACAGCCTGAAAAAACGTTGGTTTTATCTTGCCGCAGGCGTTTTTGCAATGCTTTTCTCGGGCGTGCTCTATGCGTGGTCAATTCTCAAAGTTCCGTTCAAAGAGGATTTCGGTTTCGGCGAAGACGTGCTTTCGCTCAATTTTACGCTTACAATGTGCTTTTTCTGCCTCGGCGCATTCTTCGGCAGCCTTATCTGCAAAAAAATCGGAGTAAAAATAACTCTCATCATTGCAGGTCTGCTTGTCGGTGCAGGCTTTGTTTCAACAGGTCTGCTTACTGCAGAGTCAAGCACTTGGCTGCTCTACATAACCTATGCAATTCTTGCGGGCACGGGCATCGGTATATCATATAACGTTGTTGTTTCAACAGTTTGTTCGTGGTTTCCCGACAGAAAGGGCTTTTGCTCGGGCTGTCTTATGATGGGATTCGGCATAAGCACCCTGCTGATGGGCAACGTTATCAGCCTTCTGTTCGGAAATGCGGATTTCGGTATGAGCAAAACATATATTCTGCTCGGAATTATTCTTGCGGTTGTGCTCATCCTTGCGGGAATCATTCTCCGCAAGCCCTCGGCAGATGACGGGCTGCCCGCCCCAAAAGCAAGCAAGAACAACAAAAAAGAGGCTTTCGGAAGCCGTGACTTCTCAACCGCAGAAATGCTTAAGAGCTTCACCTTCTGGAGAGCTTTTGCGTGTATGGCATTCATCACCGCCGTCGGCAACTCGGTTATCAGCTTTGCCCGAGACCTTGCAATTTCCGTCGACGCACCTGAGACCCTTGCCGTTACTCTTGTCGGCGTTCTTTCCGTGTGTAACGGTATCGGAAGAATCCTTACGGGTGCGCTTTATGATGCGCTCGGCCGCCGAACAACGATGATTTCAGCAAACATTCTCACTATTGTTGCCGCAGGCACAACGCTTATTGCCGTTCAGCTCGGCTCGTTGCCGGTTTGCATTGTCGGTCTTTGCCTTACCGGTCTTTCCTACGGTTCCTGCCCGACTCTGACTTCGGCATTTACCTCGTCTTTCTACGGACAGAAGTATTTTTCCGTCAACTACAGCCTCACGAATTTCAATCTGATTGTTGCCGCATTCATTGCAAAGTTCGCAAATACTCTGCTCGCACAGTACGGCGGATATACCGCACCGTTCACGATGCTCCTCATCCTTGCCGTCTGCGCCCTCGGTCTCAATTTCTCAATAAGAAAGCCGTAAAACGGTTTACAAAATATACGGATTGTGATAAAATATTTAAAAATTTTATTTTTGAAAGGTCGATATAAATGAAAAGGGTATTTAAATCAGCAGTTTCGGTTATTCTTTCACTGATAATTGTTTTTTCGGCAGTATTTTCAGCAACCGCCTTTTCGCTTGAGTCTGTAAGTGACGAAGCAGCATTACTTGAGAAGGCGATGAAATATTGCGAAGAGACTGATGCAACCGAAGAAACGGAAGATTCCGAGTATTTTGAAACACAGTCGCTTGCCTCTTACGATTATCTTGTGGAATTTCTTCTTGAAAACGGCACCTACGATTCCGACGCAGATGTATATTATATCTACGGCTCCACCACCCTCTCAAACGGTATGTTTCTGGAGTTCCTTATTTACTACGATCCGTTAAACGAAAAAGTTTATTTCTTCTCGGATATCTTACAAGGAAAAATATATGCTTATATGGCTGTTTCTTCGGAAGATACCGATTCCTATGCCGTTCAGAGCTATGCAACCGAGGCTGATTACAGAATGTTCGGCACGATTTATCCCAGAAACTATCCTCATTATATCGACTTTGTGGGCGAACCCAACATATACATCGGTTCTGACGGCGCTGCGGTTTGGGCGGGTCTTTCAAACCAGGCTTTTCAGAATACTCTTCCGTATTGGAACGCACTCCTCGAAAGAGATACTTCGTTGAATCTGGGCAACTTCGGATTCGCACGTCTTTTCACTCCGAAACCCGAACCTGCCAAGAAAATTTACGTTGTTTCTTTTGATGCAAACGGCGGAACAAGCAAAATCCCCTCTCAGAACAAAGAAAAGAAAGTGAATCTGACTTTAACCAATTCCATTCCCCAGAGATACGGCTATAAATTCCTCGGCTGGTCAACAGATAAAAATGCAACCGAGCCCGAATACTATCCCGGCGGAATATTTACCGTTGACTGCAACACAACTTTATACGCCGTTTGGGAAAGAGATGAATCCGTAATTTTTTATGATTCAACAGTCAGAATCGTCAACAACCCCGGCTCGGTTACTTTGAACTATAAAACCGTTGTTTACATCTCTGCCGAAGCTCAGAATATGCCCGAAGGTGCTTACATAAAATGGTTTAAAAACGGTCAGGATACGGGCATTACCGACAGCCAGATTTCTTTTGAAGGCACAGGTAACGTAAAACTTTCGGTCAAAGCTTTTGATAAAGACGGAAACGTTTTGCGTGATGCCAACGGCAAAGAAATCGCCGACACAGAAGAAATTATCGTTAATAACGGCTTTTTCCACAGATTAATTCAGGCTATCAGAAGACTTTTCTTCGGAGTTACCACATATCAGCAGTAATAGTTTTTAAAAATAAACGATATAAAATCAAAGCCATACAAGTTGAAATCAGCTTGTATGGCTTTTCTTATATTTATTTTCAGCGGAGATAATCAATAAAATATCCCGTAAGCTCGCGGATATCTGAGAAGCAGTTGCTTACTGCGTTGAATGCTTCTGAGATGCACTGCATTCTTTCATCAATGCCGATTCCCGAGAACAGATTAAATGCATCGGATACATACCACGAAATATCGTCAAACATAATGGATGTGAATTCTGTTATACCTTCAAGGTAAAGGAAATAATTCTCCGTAAACGATGCAGAAACTTTTTTGCAGGGAATGCTCAGATATTCTTCGTTTGTGACTTCAACCACAAGATACCATTCACCGTCTTCTTTCTGATAATATTCGCACCATACTGGAATAAATTTATCCCCTTTAAGCTCAAAATCATAATAATAGCTCACATATTCGGTTTTCTTCGTGCCGTCGGGCAGGGTGAAAACAAGCTCAATGTTATCGGGTTCGGGAGGGATAGCGATATAGGGCACGAAGCTCTGGCTGACAAGCGCAACCTCGTCTGCGTTGCCGATTTCAATATTCCTGATGTAATCGTCAACCGTTTTTATATCAACGGTAAAAGCCTTTTTGAAGTGCGGAATATTGAATGTGATTTTGTTTTTGCCGGGAGCAATGTTTTCGGGATATTCAAAATCAAGATACTGGTCAAACTCCGCTTCTTTTCCGTTATCGAAAATCAGCTTGCCCTTTACGGGAATGCCGCTTATGTTATCGTCATCATACTCGGGCCTGATATGTTCTTCAAGAATGATATCTTCAAGATATTCTTCTTCAATCTGCATATCGGTTATTTCTTTGGCGACATATTCAATGTTTATTTCACCGCTGTAAACATCGTTAGGATAAAGGTGTTCATAAACAATGAACGAAACGCCGAAAATGCTGCTTCCCTCTTCAAGATAAACAAGGATACCGTCGTTCAGAAAAATCCAATCTTCTTCGCCGTAAACAACGCCGTCTCTGATATCCTGAGAAACTTGGGGAGTGAGAAACAAATCGCCGACCGATACGATGCTGTAGTAGCCGCTTTTTCCGGCATTGAATTCATAATAAACATTATCAAGATAAATAATTTCGGTTTCAAAAATATTTGGTTTTCTTATGGGAGAAATGCTGTTGCCGCCGAGCTTCAGCTCACCGCCGTAAGCATATGTTTCAATATCGTAGCCGTTATCCCATTGAACGGTTTTGCCATCTGCAGAAGCATTCAGGGTAAACAGCGAAATTATTATTATAAATAATGCGGTTATTTTCAAGGTTTTTTTCATTATAAAACCTCCTCGTATATCTTTGCTAATATGATATATGATTACTAAAGAATTGCAATGAATGTAACGGCGGGAGCAAGCCCCCGCCCTACACTGTCAATTTCAGAATTTAAACAGACCGAACGAGAAGATTTTGAGAAGCCACTGCCAGAAGGTCATTTTAACGGTAACCTCAAAGGTGTCGCTGTGGCTGCCGTATTTGACTTTTACGGTCTGAGTTCCCGTTTTTGAGCTGTCGAATCCGCTGACGGTAAGATAATCGGCTCTTGTGATAATCTTCTGTGTGCCGTCTGCATTAGTATAAACAACTCTTATACCGTTCAGGTCAATTTCTTCGCCGGGTGCATAAACGGTTTTTTCGGGAAGAGAAGTGATTCTTATTGAAGCGGCAAAAGCAAGAACCTCAAACTCGCTGAAGCTGCTGACCTCAAAAACAAGATATCCGTTTTCAACTCTGAGAGTGCCGTTTGCGGTTGAAAGCTGCTCTCTTCTGCCGTCAACAAATCTGTGATAAACAACAAAATTCTTTCTGCTTGCATAGGTAGCGGGAATGGCAAGTTTTATTGTTACCTTGTGACCCTCGTTGGGCTGAACTACTTCTTCAGCTTCGTTGAGAGCCTTGATGTTATAAAGACCGACCTGATTATAGCTCTGACCGTCAACCATATAGATTCCGCCGGGTTCTCTTTCGCCCTCAACCTCTTTAACATCGATTGAAACAGGTTCGCTGAACGCATCGGGCGAATAGGTTGCGGAAACATCAAAGCCTGATGACTGAGAAACAATATTATAAACCGCCGTGAAGGAGAGGCTGTTTGAGGGCATTGTTTCGGGCACCTCGGGTGTCCAGCCAACAAATACATAGCCGGGTCTTTCGGGTGCTTCGGGAGTCTCAATCGCTGAGCCTTCCTCAACGAAGTTATATTCATAAGTTTCACCGTCAACAATCCATTCAATGCCGAAACTTCTTGCGATAACTGTTACTTCGCATCGAGCCGTAATTTCCGTGCCCTTGATTCTTGCGGTGATAACAGCCTTGCCGGGAGCCTTGCCCGTTACTTTTCCGTTTGAATCAACAACGGCAATTGCTGTATCGGAAGAAATATATTCGATATTATCCGTAATATTTTCGGTTACCGATACACCGAGTTTCTTGGATGTCTGGGTATAAATTCTGATTTCCGAAACACCGACAGAAATATCAACCTCTATGCTGTCAAAGGTGTCTCCGCATAAAGAGCATTTGCCTGAGAAGGTGTTGCCGCTTTCATATTCCCATCTGCCGAAGGTGTGGGAAGATTTCGGAATTATTTCTTCTTCAACAGTTCCGCATACGGTGCAGGTTTTGGAGAGAACACCTTCTTCGGTGCAGGTTGCTTCTTTTGTTACAACTTCATCAAAGCTGTGACCGAGAGGATCAAGAACGGTGATATATCCTACGGTTTCTCCGCAGGCGGTACATTTCTTATAGCTTTTGCCCTCTTCGGTGCAGGTGGGTTCAACAGTTACCGTTTCGGTAACGTGACCGAGCTCGCTTCCCTTGACCTCATCGTAGTAGTAATCACCGCAGGCGGTACATCTGTAATACCACATTACTGTTGTGCAGTCCTGATTGATTATCGTACCCACATAATTGTGTCCGCCGGTTTCTCCGTAAATTCTGCTGATTTCTTTTTTACAGTCGGCACAGTAAACAATGTCAATCTGAGGCTGGTTGCAGGTTGCATCCTGAAAACGTTTTACTTCACCTTCGGTATGACCCGTTGCTTCGTAATACTCAATAATCTCAATGGGTTCGCCGCAGTTTTCGCAGGAATAGAAAAGTCCGCCGTCTTCTGTGCAGGTAGGTTCAATAATGATTTTTGTTTGCGAAACCGTGTGACCGAGTGCAGGTGCGGATTTATCCTCTTCGAAAGACTCTTCTTCGCATCGGCTACATTTATAAAGGTTGCCGCCTGATTCTTCACAAGTCGGGTCAATATATTCGATTAATTCTTTATTGTGACCGAGAGCGGGTTCTTCTTCTTCAAAAACTTCCTTTTGGCAACGCTTACAGTTATAAAGAGTGCCGCCGACAAGTTCGCAGGTAGGTTCAAGATATTCAACAAACTCTTTGTCGTGACCGAGCTTGGGAATTGATTTTCTGTCAAGTCTTGTTTCACAAGCCGAGCAATAAAGCTCCGCCATACCTGAATATTCGCATTCAGCCGGATCGGTAATTCTGTATTCAGCCTCGGGAATATGACCTGTTGCGGGAATTATGATTTTATGCTTGAATCCGCATGAGCAGACATATTCGTCATAGCCGTACCAGGTGCACGAAGGGTCATCAATATTGTGGGCTGCAAGGGTATGCTTGCCTTCGGTATAATTATTGAACACCTTCACGATTGCTTTTTCATAGCTTACCCAGCCCGTATCCGAGCTGTTAATCGTAATTGCTTCCCAATCCTCACGGCTTCCTTCGTAACGGATATTTGTTATGCATTCAAAACCGCCCATGCCGAACGCAAAATCGCCTATGTCGGTAACATCAAGAGGAATGTTGACGCATTCGAGCTTCTGAACATTGCCGAACGCAAAAGAACCGATTTCCGTTACTCCTCTCGGAATACCGTAGCAAATGCTTTCATTGCCTGCAGGATAAGCAACGAGTGTGGTTTTGTCTTTGTTATAAAGCACTCCGGAATCGTCAGTGCTGAAATATCCGTTGCTTGCGCTCACATTTATTCTCTTGAGGCTTGTTGCATTGCTGAATGCGGAGCCGCCGATACATTCAACGCTTGCGGGAATATTAACATTTTCAAGACCGCTCCATCTGAAAGCTCCGCCCGCAACAGCTGTTGTGCCGTCTTTTATATCGTAATTCTTTTTGCCTGCTTCTTCTTTTGTTGCAATAAGAATATTATCGTGATAGAAAACGCCGTCTTCATCGTATTCCGCGTTTTCAAGGAAGGGTGTTTCGCCAAAAGCATCATAGCCGAAATAAAATTCAAAAGCATCAATTTCGAGATTGATATTATAACCGTAATCATCCTTATCAAATTCAAAGCTGATTTCTTCAAGCTGTGAATTCTTGAATGCCGCATTACCCATCCAAATGAAATTTTCGCTTTCGATGTTAACTGTTTCAACGCTTGAATTCAGAAAAGCACAGTCTCCTATCAATTGGACTGCAAAATAGTTTGTTGTACCGAGCTTATATTGAGGCACGGTAACTGTTTTAAGGTTTTTGGTGCCGCAGAAAGCGTAGTGATTGATTGCTATAACATTATTGGGAACTTTATATGAGGTTGCGGATGCATTCTGAGGATAAGAAACTATGCCGTATATATTATCACAAAGCACACCGTTCTTTGCATAGTAATTTTCGTTTTCCTCTGCAACGGTGAACGACTGATTGTTGAGCGCATATGCAAAAGCCTCGCAGTCGATTGTTGTTACGGATGCGGGAATGTGCACCGAGCTGAACATACAGTCCTTGAACGCACCGCCGCCGATTTCGGTAACGGGATATCCGCCGAGAGTATCGGGAATAACAAGAGCATCGGTTGAGGATTTGTTTTCATATGCTATGATAACCGCATTGCCGTCAACAACAGTATAAACAAAGCCGTTTTCACGGAAATCTCCGTTTGCGGGAGTGTGTTCTGCGGTATATCCGCAGGAACAAGATGTGTATTTTTCATTGTTTACGGTTGCGTGGTGTTCGGTTGCCGAATAGTCATTATAATGGATTTCTGCAACTTCCTCTGCAACGGTTATCGTTTCATAGCTCTCTTTTTCGTGGCGGATTGCCTCCCACTGACCTTCACTTCCGCCGAAATGGATATCTGTTACTCCGTCACCGCCGAGAGCAAGATAGCCCATGCCAGTATCGGTTGTTGAGGGGATATAGAAATTTTTTATCGGGCTGTTATAGAAAGCATAAGAGCATATCTGTGTAATATTTGATTCAACGGTATAACAGGTCTGATAAATGCCGTTGGGATAAGCGAGAATGTCATCGTCAACACAGAGCACACCGTGTTTGTCAACCTCGCAGCTGCCGCCCGAGGCAACCGTGAATCTTTCGATATTCGGACAGAGAGCAAAGGGATTTGTGAATACCCATCTGACACTTGAAGGGATATAAACCTCTTCGAGCGAGTTCCATCTGAATGCTCCGCCCGCAACTGCCAAGGTGCCCGGTTTGATTTCGTAATAAACCTTGTCCGCTTCGGGGAGAGTTGCAATAAGGTTGTTTTCGTAATAGAGAACGCCGTCTTCGTCATAATTATCGGGATTGTTGGTGAAAGCGGTATCTTTGAAGGAATCCCATCCGAGCCAGAGAACGGGACCGTTTAAAGCAAAGCTGATATCCGAAAGCGATGAACAGCCTGCAAAAGCATAGTCGCCGACAACCTGCAAATCCGATGCGGAAATTGTTTCGAGCTTTTTGGCATTATAAAAAGCATAGCTGTCTATTGCGGAGTATACGGGTCCCCATATTTTAACTTTTTTCAGATTTGCCGCTTCCGAAAAAGCATAGGCACCGATTAATGTCAGCAAATTGCTTGCGTTGGCGGTATATGTTTCTGCGGGTGCATTTTTGGGATACGCAAAAAGATAAGGATAGCCGAGATAAGAGAAATCGCTGTAGATAACGCCGTCTTCATCGGAATAATAGTTGGGATTGCCTTCAAGAACGGTATATCTTTTGATATTCGGCATATCGTAAGCGAAAGCCTGACAGTCAATGAGTGTTACCGATGCGGGAATGGTGATTGCAACGGTCTGACATCCCCTGAAGGATTCTGCAGCAAGCTCGGTTACGGGATAGCCGCCGAGGGTTTCGGGAATGAAAATTTCATCGGTTGACTGCTTATCGGCATAGCCGGTAACGATTGCCTTCCCGTCTGAAACCGTATAATAAAAGTTGTTTTCGATATATGTCTGTGCTGCTTCGGCAACCGTTTGCGGCAATGCGGTGAATCCGATTGCGGCAACGCCGAAAGCTAATATAAATGCAAGGAATAAAGACAATGCTTTTTTCATATTTATGCCTCCTTGTTGTTGATATGTTTATAATTCTGCCGTAAAATTATAGGTTTCTCCGCCTTCGGCAACAGAACCTATCGCATCACCGTAAACTCCTGCCATAGCTTCGTAGCCTTTTGCGCTCACGAGAGAAACAAGATAGTCACGGGTAAGCTGAGTGCCCGCATCAACTGTTTCCGTTATCGTTGCAACAACATTGTTATCAAAATCCGTAACTTCAATTATCAGCGTTGCTTTCGCCTGTGTGGTCGGCTGAGAAGTGGTTGCCGTTGTTGCGGGTTTGGTTGTGGTTGTTGTTTTTTGAGTGGTTGTCGGTCTGCGGGTGGTTTCCTCTTCGGTTGTTTCTTCCCGTGTGGTGGTTACCTGCGTGGTTGTTAAGGTTGTTGAAACCTGCGTTGTTGTTGAGGTTTGCGATGAGGTTTCGCTGTGAGAGGTTGAAGCCTTCGTTGTTGTAGGTCGCTTTTTGGTTGTTGCTGCCTTGGTGGCTGCAGGTTTTGTTTCGGTTGCGGGAGCAGTTGTGTGCTCCTGTGTGCTTGTCCTTTCCGTAACCGGTTTTGTGCTTTCCCTGCGTGTTTCTTTTTCCGTCGAAGAAGCTGACTGAGAGGTTGTTTCAACAAAAGTGATTTCATTGAATGCATATCTTGTTGAAAGCTCGGGTGCGGTTGTTACCTCTTCAATAATCCGTGTTGTTGTTTCGGGTGCCGCATTTTTAACAACGGTCACAACGCCTGCGGTTGAACCGCCTATAACCGCCGTTGCGGCAACTCCCACCGCAATTTTCTGAGCAACGGATACCACGGCGATTTTTGCCGCTATGCCTGTTCCCGCCGAGGCAGCTGTTGATGCTGCCGTTGATGCGGCTGCGGTGGTTGCGGCTGCTGTTGATGCCGTTGCCGCTGTTGCGGTTGCCGCCGCGCCTGCCGAATAAGCGGCCGTTGCACCTGCAACAATCTGAGCCGAAGCCGCGCTTGCAAGAAACGCTGCGGAAGCGGTAAGCGAAGTTTTGCTCAGTGCCCATATGAGCACACCGCCGAGAGCCGCACCGTAAAGAATGTTTCCGTTTTTCTCAAACCTGGTTCTGAGGTCTTTTCTTGCGGTGTGGAGCCTGTTTTTAACCGTACTTTCGGGCACTTCAATGCTTTCGGCAATTTCTTTAACGCTCATATCACCGAAATACATCATCATAATGCAGGCTCTCTTTTCATCTGTCAGCTCATCGATAGCTGCCATAACCTCAAGCCGCAGTTCTTCCTGATTCAGATTCTCTTCGGGACAGAATTCGGTTTTATCTTCAGGAATTTCTTCGAAAACAGTGTCTTCTTCGCCCTCGAAAACGAGGCGGTTTTTGCTTTTCATCAAATCCTTGCTCTTATTTGAAACAATTTTAAGAAACCACGAATTTATATTCCGCGAAGCATCGATTTCGTTTATTTTTTCAAGAGCTTTTATGTAGCTTTCCTGCAATATATCTTCTGCATCGTGTTCGTTCTGAGTTATTTTGAGTGCGATAAAATATGCTTTGGGGCTTGTCAGCTTATAGAATTCTTCAAAAGCGGATTGATTTCCGCGCTGTATCTGCTTGATTAATCGGGCGATCTTTTTGTTTTCATCTTTCATTGTATCACCTTCAATCACACCAAAATTTCCATATTTTCATTATATCATATATCCGTTTGTATTCAAGCAAATACAGTTTTTTCCTTTTTGAGTTTCGGTAATGCAATTTGTTTCCGGCGGATTGCCGCTCAGATAAACAATGCTTTTTTTAATGGCTGTCCGAATATAATTGCAGGGCGAATCAAATTTTTCGGCATAGATAAAGGTTGTTTTGTCGCCCGAAATCAGCTCTGCCACAACGGTTTTTGCCTTTTCGTTAACCGTGATATCAAGAGAATGCAAGCCGTCAAGATTGACTCTTGATATTTTAATTTCATTGTTCATTTCACACCTCCGTTTCAGTCCTTTCATTACTAATACGATTGAAACGACCCATTGGTCTATCGAAAAACATATTTTTTGATATTTTTTTTGAATACGGATGGAGTAACAAATTAAATTTCGCATAAACCGCAATTTCTGACAAACAATAACAGAGCAACTAAAATTAACGTAGGGGCGAACTGCGTTCGCCCGCAAAAAATGCAGGCGTCCCCTACAATATGCAAGGAGAAAGATATAAAATGAAAGCCACTGGTATTGTCAGAAGAATTGATGACCTCGGAAGAGTCGTTATCCCCAAGGAAATCCGCCGCACCATGCGTATCCGCGAAGGCGACCCGTTAATGATGACATTGGGACAGTCCGATATTTTCTGCGTAAATATGCTTGATTTGTCAAAACGGATGGGAATTATTTAGTACATATCACTAAATTGATTCTTT
>JAZNRG010000092.1:0-4711 GCA_045590575.1 Acutalibacteraceae bacterium
TACACCGTAGATAAAGGACTCGATGCACTTCTTCACCTGATCGTAGGTGAGGTTATCCACCTTAACAAAAGGTGCAAGATAAGTATCAAAGGAAGAGAAGGCCTGAGCGCCTGCCCACTCGTTCTGCATGATACCGAGGAAGTTTACCATCTGATTGCAAAGAGTTGCAAGATGGCTTGCGGGAGCAGAGGTAATCTTGCCCGTTACGCCGCCGAGACCTTCCTGAATAAGCTGCTTGAGTGACCAACCTGCGCAGTAGCCGGTAAGCATTGAAAGGTCGTGGATGTGGATATCAGCATTTCTGTGAGCATTGGCAACTTCGTCATCATAGATTTCGGAGAGCCAGTAGTTAGCTGTGATAGCACCTGAGTTGCTGAGAATAAGACCGGCTACGGAATAGGTAACGGTTGAATTTTCCTTTTCTCTCCTGTCGGTAACGTTAACATAGCTGTTAACAAGCTCTTTATAGTCAAGGATTGTTGACTTGAGGTTACGGAGCTTTTCACGCTGACGGCGATAGAGAATATATGCCTTAGCGATATCGGCATAGCCTGCCTGAATAAGAACAGATTCAACGCTGTCCTGAACATCTTCAACAGCTATAAGTCCGTTCTGGATTTTGGGTTCGAAGTCTGCCGTTACTTTGAGCGCAAGGAAATCGATGGTGGAAGGATGATACTGCTTTTCCTGAGATTCGAATGCTTTTTTGATAGCTTCAGCGATTTTGGTGATGTTAAAATCTGCTGTGCTGCCGTCTCTTTTGATTACCTGATACATGCCGTTCGTCCTTTCGATAATGTTGTATGTAAGTTTTAAATTATACCCAAGATATTGTGTTTGCAGCCCTATAGCGGGCAGCGAATATGATATTATCAAATAAATGCGGTTCTGTCAATGGATTTTACAAGATATTGTGCCGATATTTTTAAGTTTGTGAAATATGCACTATATGTACCACTATATTTAGTGGTTTTTTCATACTCCGCGTAATTCGCACGAATCAACATATCGGAGCATAATGTTGCGCATTGATTCCATCTCTTCTTTCGGCACACCCGAGAGACCGAAAGCGATTATTTCGCCTGAATCAACAAATGCCTGAAGATAGTGTCTTTTTGCGCCCTTGATAAGCTTGCCGAGATTTTCCATACCGAACACGCTGTGGAATTCTCTGACAACGGTTGTTCTGAATTCATAGTCAACCTTGCCCTGAAGAAGGAACTCTATGCTCTCTTTTATTTTGGAAATATCGTAGCCGCTTATACCAACCGTTTCGCCGTAAAGCACGGGAGTTTTCTTGATATCTATACCCACATATCCTCCCTCTCGGTCATCAACAAGCTCTTTGAGCCTTTCGGGAAAGGTGCCGTTGGTATCTATTTTGACGGGATAGCCGAGTTCTCTGATTCTGATTATAAGATCTTTAATATCGTTTTGCAAAAGAGGCTCACCGCCCGTGATTACAACGCCGTCAAGAATACCCTGCCTTTTCTTAAGAAAGCTGAGTACTTCTTCAACGCTGAGTTCGTTCTCTTTTTCAGGATTGATAACAAGCCTTGAATTATGACAAAACGGGCATCGCATATTACACCCAGCGGTAAAAATAACGCAAGCCATTTTGCCCGGATAATCAAGCAAAGTTAATTTTTGAAGTCCCCGGATATTCATTTATATCAACCCCTTTTTTGAGTTAGTCTTGTTTAATCGACGGTGTATGCTTATAATAACACAAGATGTTGTGTTTTGCAATAGCTAAAACCACAAAATTTTGAGTTTTTTGAAGTTTTTCGCCACAACATATGGTGTTTTGGGCGAAAAAAGACGGTGCCGTAATACAGCACCGTTATGATTTTAAAGACGGCGGGATGTGAGCATCCCGCCCTACATTCTTTCTGTTTTATTCTGCTTTTTCTTCTTTCTTCTTGTGGAAGAGAATCTTATCAACGGGGAAGTAAAGGAAGAACTGAACTGCTGAGCAGATCATTGTTGCGATGTTCTTGGCGGCAACTTCTTCGAGACCCCAGCCAACGAATACTTCCTTGAGAGTGGGATTGAGCCATGCTGAGAAGAAGATGAGAGCGATGGTAAACACTATGTAGATGGGGAGAGCAATTGCAACGTTTGCGCCTGAGTTGAAAGTCTTTTCTTTATTAACAAAGAAAGCAACAATCTGAGCGATGATGTTTGCAACATTGCTTACGATGAAGTACCCGAGACCGCCTACTGCAACGGGATAGATGAATACCCACCAGGCAAAATCCTGATTGTAAAGCTCAGCGATAGCGGGGATGAGGTTGAGTGTGTTGAGAAGAACGAACTGAACAATCATTGCAAGAAGGCTTACAACGATGAACTTAACGAACTGCCAGATTGTAACAAGAAGTGAACCCTTGCTCTCTGCAGCCTTATCAATCTGATTTAATTTTCCCATAATATTATCTCCTAACATTATAAATTCAATGTATTATATCATATAAAAGCAATGTTTGGCAAGCCAAAAAACAGCAGCCTTTTTTGTGCATTATTACTCAACGATGCCAAGGAGAAGCGGAACAGACTCGGGTTTTCGGTTTCCGAAAGTCAAAAACTCAATAAACTTCTGCTTTGCATTTTCAAAAACCGATTCATCGGACGCATAAAGGGTTGCTATTGTTTCGCCCTTTTCGGCATAGTCACCTGTCTTTTTGTGAAGAACGATACCTGCAGTCGGGTCTATAACATCCTCTTTTTTCATTCTGCCTGCACCGAGCAAAACACAAACCGAGCCGACACCTTCGGCGTTCATACGGGCGATATATCCGTTTTCGGGCATAGATACATTATATATATACTTTGCCTTTTCAAAAAGTGAGGGATTGCGGATATATTCAGCATCGCCGCCCTGAGCGGAAACCATTCCGGCAAGTTTATTAAGTGCCGAACCATCGGCAATTTTTGATTTTGCAAGTGATTTGCATTCTTCAAAGGTTCCTTTGCCTGCAAGCTCAAGAAGCTTTGCGGCAAGAGAAACGGATATTTCGGTCAGGTCTTCGGGGCCGTTACCCTTGAGTGTTTCAACCGCTTCGATAATCTCGAGAGAATTGCCGATGTTTTTGCCGAGAGGAACATCCATATCGGTTATGAGAGCCGCAATTTTTCTGCCTGCTCCCCTGCCGATTTCAACCATCTTCTCCGCAAGTGCCGTTGCGGATTCTTTATCCTTCATAAATGCACCGCTGCCGCATTTTACATCAAGAACAATGCAGTCCGCACCGCCCGCAAGTTTTTTGCTCATAATACTCGATGCGATAAGCGGCATATTATCAACCGTTGCAGTAACATCACGCAAAGCATAAAGTTTCTTGTCTGCCGGGCAAAGCCTTCCCGACTGACCCGTCACACAGATTCCGCATTCATTGACGGCAGAAATAAATTCATCGGATTCAAGAGAAGTCCTGAAACCGGGTATTGATTCGAGTTTATCAACTGTGCCGCCCGTGTGGCCAAGCCCTCTGCCGCTCATTTTTGCTATCTTAACACCGCATTCGGCAACTATGGGGGCAACAATAAGAGTTGTTTTATCACCGACGCCGCCCGTTGAATGCTTATCGCCTTTTATTCCGTCGATTGCGGAAAGATCTGCCATATCGCCCGAGCGAGCCATTGCGTCGGTAAGATCAAGAGTTTCTCTCTCGTTAAGACCTCTGAAATAAATCGCCATAAGAAGTGCGGAAAGCTGATAATCGGGCACGGCTTCATTTGCAGCAGAAAAGGCAAAAAACTCAATTTCTTCCTTAGTCAGTTCAAAGCCGTCGCGCTTTTTACGGATAATATCAATAAAATTCATTTCATACCTCACGTTTATCAAATGATGCGGGCAGAATTTCACCAAGAGTCATTGTTTTATAATCGTTTTCGTTGATTGCGATTATTATTTCAAAATCGGAATTGCAGAATTCTTTCATTACCTGCCTGCACACTCCGCAGGGCGGGCAATAGTTTAACGGCTCTGAATCAGCATCTCCGCCGACAACAGCAATTTTAACAAAATCTTTTTTGCCCTCGGAAACAGCCTTAAAAAAAGCCGTTCTTTCGGCGCAGTTTGTTGGTGAAAAAGCGGAGTTTTCGATGTTGCATCCCGTATACACGGAACCGTCTTTGCAGAGAAGTGCCGCACCGACGGCAAAACCCGAATAAGGCGAATAGGAATGTTTTCGTGCGTCAAGCGCGACTTTTACAAGCTTGGAATTATTCATTCTGCCGCCTCCAGCGCAATTTCTATCATCTGATTGAACGACTGCTCTCTTTCAAGCGCAGAACATTCCTCGCCACCTGTAAGCGGGCAATCCGATATCGTGCATATTGCAAGAGCCTTTTTGCCCGCTCTTGCGGCATTCATATAGAGTGCGGCGCATTCCATTTCAACAGCAAGCACACCCATTTTCTGCCAATCGGCAAGGCTGTTTGAATCGTCATAAAAAGTATCAGACGAAAGAAGGTTGCCGATATAGGGTTTGATGCCGAGTTTCTCTGCCGCATTAACCGCATTCATCATCGTTGCATAATCGGCAATCGGAGCAAAGGTACCGGGCAGAGAAAACTGCATTGAGTATGACGAATTCGTGCACGCACCCATACCGATAACAACATCACGCAGATGAAGGTCGGGGCATATTGCACCCGCTGAACCGACTCTGATTATTGTTTCAACATCATAAAAATTAAAAAGCTC
>JAZNRG010000093.1:0-15282 GCA_045590575.1 Acutalibacteraceae bacterium
AAGCAAAATTCAAGGTTATGCTTTTTGCGGGCGGTATCAAGGGCATCAGCTGGGTTGCATCCGAGGATGAATATACCGATCTTCTTCTCGGCAGATTCGAAGATTTTGATATGGAAGAGGTTGAGCGTTTTTCTGCATATCTCCGCGAATCCAACCCCAGACTCGGCACGGAAGTTGTAAGAGGCGGTCAGTTTGTTGAAATTCCCGTTCGTCAGCCGCTTTCAATTATGGTTGCGGATGGCTATGCCGCAATCGGCGACAGTGCATTTATGACGGTTCCTCTTATCGGTTCGGGCATTGCCAACAGCCTCAAGGCAGCAAAAGTTCTGGCAGATACCGTTATTTCGGATAAATCCAGGTCGTTCAGCGCAGAATCTCTCTGGAGATATCAGATGGGTTATTATAAAGTTCTCGGTGCGGGTCTTGCACCTCTTGCCTGCGGAAAACTTCTTCTTATCAGTCTTTCTCCCGAAGAGGTTGACTATGTTTTTGAAAAAGGAATTATGACCGCTGATATGATGACTATCGGCGCTGATTTCACGGGTCTTGCGAGTGTTAAACTTGATCCGAAAGAGCTTATCAATCAGGCGAAGGAAGTTTGCGGAGATCCCGAACTTCTCAAGAAAATTATTGCTTGCGGTGTCCGTATGGGTAAGGCAATTGCAGCTTGCGCAATGATGCCCAAGAAGTGGAATGCCAAGAGAGTACAGTCATGGGCGAAGGTGTATGAATATGTGTTCAGATAATTTCAGAAAACTCAGAAGATTCAAACAGGCCGTGCCTGAAGAAGAATGTATAAAAATTCTTGAGAATCAGGATGCCGGTGTGCTTGCCGTTATCGGTGACGGCGGTTATCCCTACACCGTACCGATGAATTATATTTACAGAAACGGCAAGATCTATTTTCATACCGCAAAAAGCGGTCATAAGAACGATGCAATAATGAACAATGAAAAAGTATCGTTCTGCGTTGTTGAAAAGTCGGATATCATCCCCGACCAGTTTACATCGGATTTCAGAAGCGTTGTTGTTTTCGGCAAAGCGAAGATTATCAGCGATCCTGCTGAAATGCGAAACGCGATGGAAATAATCACCCGAAAATATTCACCCAAGGAAAGCGACGCTGTGGTTAATGCAAAAATCGATGTCCGCTTCAATGCTCTTGCCATCATCGAAATGGAGATTGAGCATATCAGCGGCAAAGAATCCATGAGTCTTTCAAAGTTAAGATAAAAAAATCCGCCGATTGGGCGGCAATTCATAAAGAAGTTAAGGTTTTTATCGGCTCTTTTCCGTTAATACTTTATGAAAAAAATCCGTAATACACAAAGTATTACGGATTTTTTGTCGTTTCGTCTGAACGAAAAATAACCTGATAAAAACTGCTTCGCACCTTAAACAGAGATAGTTTGAGTATAGAACAAGGCAAAAAGCGCAGGAATCCTTGAAGGATTCCGAGCATTTTTAACGCAGTTATATGCCAAAATATCCTGTTTTAAGGCTTAAATTCCTTATGAAGTGCCGCCCTTGAACTGCCCTCTTTTTTATTCAGTTGTTTCTTCTTGTTCCTGCACGGGTTTCTTTTCCGCCTTGCTGATTTTAACAGCATATCGTATAACCCAGACAATCAATGCAACAGGGAGCAGGATTGCAGCTGCAAGGGCGAGTTTCTGCATCGGGATATAATCATATAATCCGTCGCCGAGGATAGTGAAAAGAATAACTCTCGGCATTATTCCGCCGAAGGAAATGAGAAGATAATGCCAGAACTTCATTCTCACCGCTCCGAGGAAAAGGCTGACAAGGTCAATGGGAAATATGGGAAGCACACGGATTGCAAATATTGCCGAGAGCTTGTTTTTGCCGTGAAGCTCAAGGATTTTGCCGCCGTGCTTTGTTTTTTCAAGCTTTTTTATAACATAATCTCCGCCCATAATAATGCCGAAAAGATAGGTTACGCAGATTTCGAGCAGGATTCCCGCCGCATTGATGAGGATTGCCCAGTGGGCAGGGAAAGCCATACCGACCGCAATATAAATCAGCGATGCGGGCACAACAAAAACAATCGATTTGAGCAGATAAACGCCCCATATTGTGAGGATTGCCGTGAGTATGCTTGAGCTTGCTTCAACGAGTGCACGCACATCCATATTTTTAAAATCGTTATATTTCCATATAATTACGGAAATAATAAAGACCGAAACAATTATTCTTGCCGCAAGACCCAAGGCTCTTGAGCCTCTGAGAATACCATCTTTCAAAGAAAACACGCCCTAAATTCAGATTTACTATCCCATAATAACCCAAAAAAGAAGGTAAATCAAGAAAATTAACTTTTTATTTAAAATTTTTTATAGACTTTATCAGGAAACTGTGATATATTAAAATGAATATAGTTTAGCAGAAGGAGGGGTGCCGCATGATGACGGTCAGGGAAAAAATAGAAAGAGCTTCGGCTTCGGTCGCTTTTGACGGAATTTATAAGTATGTCAGAAAGAACCCTGAAGAGAATATAATAAAGCTAATTGACCTTGCACAGAAGTTTATGGGCGGTGCATTCCCCGAAAAGAATTTTGATGCATTCCGTAAGGCTGTCAGGGATCCTGAAAATGTCTGGCGTACCTTCGCAATGAATATCATTGACGAGGTTGACGGCGGTGTTATCAAAAATATGCTTCTTGCGCTCGGACTCGGTGCGGGCGTTAACGGCACAAAGGCTGTAAGAGCCAACAGAGAAAAATATAAGTGCAACATTCCGTTCCTGATGCTGTTTGACCCAACAAGTGCCTGCAATCTTCATTGCAAGGGCTGTTGGTCAGCCGAATACGGCCACAAGTCAAATCTCTCTCTTGACGAGATGAGAAGCATCATCAATCAGGGTACGGAGCTCGGCACTCATCTTTATATGCTTACCGGCGGCGAGCCGCTCATCAAAAAGGACGAGATTCTCACTCTTTGCCGCGAAAATCCCGATTGCGCTTTCCTTGCCTACACCAACGCAACCCTTATCGACAGAGAATTCTGCGAAAAGATGAAAGAAGTCGGTAACCTTGCTCTTGCGCTGAGCATTGAGGGTACGGAAGAAAGCAACGATTCAAGACGAGGCGGCGGAGCTTATAAAACAACCATTGCCGCTATGGATATGCTTAAGGAATACGGTTTGCTTTACGGTATTTCCGTTTGCTATACAAGCGAGAATATTCCTGCCGTAACGAGCGATGGATTCCTTGACCTTATGGTTTCAAAGGGTGTTCGCTTCGGTCTTTATTTCAACTATATGCCCGTCGGCAAGGATGCGGTTGTTGACCTCATTCCCACCCCCGAGCAGAGAGTATATATGTATAAATGGCTCCGCAAGGTCAGAAACGGCAAGACGGGCAAGCCGATGTTTGTTATGGATTTCCAGGATGACGGCGAATTTGTCGGCGGATGCATTGCAGGCGGCAGAAATTATTTCCACATCAACTCCGAAGGCGATATGGAGCCCTGCGTTTTCATCCATTATTCAGATTCCAACATCAGAACCCACACCTTGCTTGAGGGTCTTAAGAATCCGCTTTTCCAGGCTTATTATCACAATCAGCCGTTTAATGATAACCATCTCAGGCCCTGCCCGATGCTCGAAAATCCCGACTGTCTGAGAAAGATAATTGCTCAGACGGGCGCAAAGTCAACAGACCTTATCGAGCAGGAAACTGCTGAGCAGCTCTGCGCAAAATGCGATAAATTCGCAAAGGCGTGGGCACCCGTTGCCGAGGAGCTCTGGAATTCAACCAAGCATCCCAATCCCAAAACGCAGTATTACCGTGATACTCCCGAGGGAAAGGCAGAGAAAAACAACAAGTAAATAACAAGGGGTGCTGTTACTCTACGGCTGAGATTATACCCTCAAACCTGATCCCGGTAATGCGGGCGTAGGAAAAGGACTCATTGCAGATTTTTTACGCCCGACGGTTTTTCGTCGGGCGTTTTTGTTTCTGCTCCCCCCTTTCAAAAAGAAAGGAACATCAAAATGAAAGAAAAAACAGCAAAAATTCATGTGCTTGCCGAAAGTGCAATTATGCTTGCACTCTCAATCGCAATTTTTACCGTTTCGGATTTGCTGCCGTGGCCGTTTGCCTATGGCGGAGGCTTCAGCATCTTTGGTACGGTGCCGATAGTTATCGTGTCTTACCGACACGGAATCAAAAACGGCCTTGCGGCATCAACGGTGCTTGCACTGTTTGAAATGATGATGGGATATAAGAATTTTTCTTATGTGACGGGTCTTGCGGCTTATCTCATCGTTGCGTTTGCGGATTATATCATCGCATTCGGATGCCTTGGTTTCGGCGGAATGTTCAGAGGTAAACTCAGAAATCAGTCGGCGGAGCTTGCGCTCGGCGGTGCGGTTGTTTGCGTGATAAGATTCGTTTGCCACTTTATCAGCGGCGTCACAATCTGGAGAGGATACTGCCCCGAAGGAATGGCTGTTGAGCTTTATTCGTTTTTCTATAACGGCTCTTATATGGCTGTTGAGCTTGTGCTGACCGTTATCGGTTCGATAGCGGTGGGCAAGATTTTTAAGCTCGATAAAAAGAATATAGTATAATCTTAATGAAAAAATGAAAAGTGAATAATTAAAAATTAAGGATAGGCTTCGCCTATGACCAGTATATCACATTCCGAAGGAATACAATCGGGTGCGGGCAACGCCCGCCCTCAATTCTTCATTTTTCATTCTTAATTATTCATTTAAAACAAAAATCCGGCCTGATAATGCATCAAGCCGGATAATTTTTTAGAATGCAAATGCGAGAACCCAATAGGACCAGATTGTGTAAGCCATTGTGCAGAGCTCCCACACGCCGAGCTTGCGGAGAAGATTTTTGACGGCATCGGGAAGAATTGTGTCAAGACCCGTTCCCGCTTCAATACTGACATATCCTTCTTTTTCTGCAACGGGATTGCCGTTTGCGAGCTTGAAGGTCTGTGTTCTGTAGCCTACGGGTGTTACGGTGTCCATAATGTAGCAAACCGTAATTCCGATCGCCATATTCGAAACGGCGGGGATGTCGCCCGTGAAGGGGATTTCAACCTTTTCGCCCGGATTGAGGGTGATAAGGGGATTCACCTTGAATTCAATGTCGAGCTTATCGCACATAACAGCTGCGATTCTTACCTTGCTGTTTGCGCTTGTGTTGGTAACAACAAGATTTTTTGCGTCGCTTGTGAGAATGCCCTCGTCGCAGCCGTCGAAAGCTGCGTGAACGGTGTGAGATGCGTTGGTTGAATATTTGAACTGGGGATAATTCTTATCGGAATAAACATCGGTGATTCTGTCGGTAAGAAGAAGGGTGAGCATAAGGTTTCTCGAATAGATATCCTTGTTGGTCATACCGTGGAAAAGACCGTCAACAAACCAGGTGTTATCGGGGAGATATGCGGTTGATGCATCGATATCCATTGCGGGGGAAACCTTGTCCTTGCCGCCGCAGGGATTCTTCTGAACGTAGCCGTCTGCGAATCTTTCGTAGGCGGGAGCACAGGTTGCGCCTGTTGATGCGGGAGTGGATATAATGCCGTCGGAGTTGAGTGGCATACCCGTAACAACTCTTGTGCCCGTGCCTGCAAGAATAGAAATGTTCATTCCGTTATCAATGCATTTCTGAAGCTTTTCGGAAACCTTGGGAAGAATCTCATAATGGAAACGGTCGCTGATTTTTATGAGTCTTGCGCTTTCTTCCTTATCAAGAAGCTGTTCTTTTGCACTCTCATATTTATCGGGCTGAATGAAATCCCAGAGGCTGCCCCAATAGCCGAGAGTGGGCATAATCTTGGGGAAGAGGGTATTAAGAAGCTTGTCAACAAAGCCGAGCTGCTGAGCTTTCACAAGCCAGTTATAGTTTTCTTCGGTCATAGTGCCGTTTTCGATAAAGCGAAGCAGGCACTCTTCGTCAAATTTGATGTTAGCTGTCATTGCGTCATATGCGATGCCTGCGCCGCCGATTGCGGGAACGGTCAGAACAGCGTTGTCAACATCGTTCTTATAGCCGTAAAGAGTGAGATATGTTGCTGTAACCTGACCGCCGTGGCTGACGGCAAAAAGATTAACCTTATCCTTGCCGCTGTGCTTTTTAACGGACTGAATGAAGTCGTCAAGCTGACCTGCGCAGAATTCGGAGCCCATTCTGAAATCGGATGCGAAGTTATAGATGTTTTCATAGCCGATATATTCGGCGATTTCTGCGGCAATCTCGGTTTCCTGCTGATATTTGCCGTCGGGAACATTTTCTATGAGATATGCGCTGTTTTTATCTGCAGCTTCGGTGTAGTCGAGGTGAAGCTCGTATGCACTTGTGCCGTCGGGATTGCAGCGTAGCTTTTCAAAAAGAGCGCTCATTTCTTCCGCAAGCACGTCGGTGATATATTCGGCATTGCCCCAGGCAAACACACCGAGGCCGATTCCGAGCTCGGCAATTCTTGCAAAAACACGGTCAAGCACATGGTCCCAGTCAAGACCCCATACGCTTTCGCCCGTTTCGAGGCTGTCGCCGTAATAAAGATTTGTAGAGCTGTAGCCGGGAACGATGATAACGGGATATTCGGTAATATCTCCCTTAACATCACTCGATGCAGAAACCGCAATTGCACAGGTTGAGAAAATCAGAACTGCACAAAGAAGAATGCTGATTATCTTTTTCATAAATATCAGACCTTTCCTTTATTTTCATATTAAAAGTTTAACACACCGTTAATAATAATGTAAAGATATTTTTAAAAAAACATATACAACAAAACGCATTAAGTGTTATAATAGCGGAAGAACGGAGTGATACTATGAAGAAAATCGCAATAGGACTCAGCGGCGGCGTTGACAGCGCGGTTGCGGCATACCTGCTTCTGCAGAAGGGCTACGAGGTGACGGGTATAACTCTGCGCCTGAAACCCGATGATATGGCAGATGCGGATATTTCCGATGCTAAGAGAATAGCCGATGCGCTCGGAATTGAGCTTAAGGTGGTTGACCGCCGTGAATTCTTCAGAAATTCCGTTATAGAACCTTTTATTTCGGAATATCTTGCCGCAAGAACACCTAATCCCTGCGTGGAATGCAATGCAGCGGTTAAATTCGGCGCAATGCTTGATTATGCTCTTGAAATAGGGTGCGACGGAATTGCAACGGGTCACTATGCCGTTATAAAAGAAGAGAACGGCAGATATTTTCTCCGCCGTTCACAAAGTCCCAAGGACCAGAGTTATTTTTTATACAGACTCAATCAGTTCCAGCTTTCTAAAGCGATATTCCCCCTTGAAGGAATGGAGAAACAGCAGATAAGAGAAATTGCCGAAAAAGCGGGTCTGCCCGTTGCCGAAAAGGGCGACAGCCAGGAGATATGCTTTGTGCCCGACGATGATTATATTGCATATCTTTCATCGCTCGGAATTTCTTCTCCCAAAGGCAATTTTGTTGATATAAACGGCAATGTGCTCGGCACTCATAACGGCATCATCAACTATACTATCGGTCAGCGAAAAGGTCTCGGCGCATTCGGAAAGCCGATGTTTGTGACGGACATTTCGGCAGAGAATAACACCGTCACAATCGGCGAAAACGGCAGTCAGTACAGCATCGGTCTTGTTGCCGACAGAATGAATTATATCACCGTTGAAGCTCTTGAGGAGCCGATAAAAGCTCAGGTTAAAATCAGATTCAAGGCAAGACCCGAGAGCGCAACCGTTACCCCGAATGCCGACGGCACGGCAACGATAATTTTTGATGAGCCCCAGCGTTCAATAACTCCGGGTCAGAGTGCCGTTATCTATGACGGAGATATTGTTATCGGCGGCGGACGGATTATTGCCGCTTTAATGAAGAAGGAAAAGTGAATAATGAATAATTAAGGATAGGCTTCGCCTATGGCAAAATATAAACGGGTGTGGGCATCGCCCACCGTCAATTCTTCATTTTTCATTATTAATTATTCATTTCAAAAATTAAGAATTGCGAATTTAAAACACCGTTTCAATAATCTTATCGCTTTCATACGGTGAATACACCCACGAATCCAGATGGCCGTCTTTTATGAAATATTTCGGCGATTCAACGGGATAATCCGCATCGAAAGAATCAACGATAATCAGCTTTATCTTCATTTTTGAGGGGATAATGCTCTTGATATAAACGCTTGCGTGGCTGCCCGGCTCAATGCCCTCCGAGAATTCGGCAAGGCCCGCAAGATTGGGCGAAAGCTCAACGAAAATACCGTATTTTTCAACCGAACGCACTATGCCCGGCACGGTTTCTCCAACGGTGAAAAGCTCCGCATTTTCTTCCCACGTTCCGAGAAGCTCTTTGTGACTGAGGGTGATTCTTCCGTTTTCGTCGATGCTTTTCACAACGGCAAAGATATTCTGTCCTGCGGAGAATCTTGCGCTCGGGTGAGGAATTCTCGAAACGGAAATGCTGTCTATCGGCATAAGTGCACTGATTCCCGAGCCGATATCGCAGAAAACGCCGAAGCCTTCGATATGAGTTACCGTTGCGGGAATCACATCGCCCGGCTTCAGGTTTGCAATATAACCTCTGATGCATTCCTGCTGCACCCTGCGGCGGCTGAGCAGAGCAATATTATCTCCGTTTGCATCGGAGCGGAATCCCGTAACAACAAAAACAACGGGTTTATTGACCCTCGATATGAGGGCGATATCCCTCACCGAGCCGTCTTCAATGCCGAGTGCTCCCTCGTTGCGGGGGATAATCCCCTTCATACATCCGAGGTCAACGTGAAGATTATGCTCGCTGTCGCATCGTGTGACTCTGCCTTCAAGGAACGCTTCGGAATAGAATGCATCACGCATTGCAAAGGCACTTGAGAGGTAACGCTTGTTTTCTTCGGTTGTTATGATCTGACCTTCAGGTTTAAAAAGTTTCATTTTATCACCAATCCCATATTTTATACATCAAATATATGGCTCAAAAAGGAAGATAATTCCAAAAATTAAGTATACATCACATTTTATTTATGGTATAATTAAAAAACATCATTTTGTTTTAATGAAGAATTAAAAATGAAGAATTAAGGGTGGGCGTTGCCCACACCTAAATATATAATTGCGGCACAGCCCATTATCTATTCATATTCTCTGTTATTTATTATTCAAATTTTGTAAGCCTTGCGGCTTACCCGGGTCGTCGGGGTCCCCAACCCCTACAAAACGCTACCCTCCCTTTAACAAAGGAGGCAAGTTGCAGACCATTAATTTTTCATTATTCATTTTTCACTCTTGATTTATTAGTATTATTTGCAAATAAAGGAGAGATATTTATGGATGTCAGAGTCGGCGACACGCTTGTTATGAAAAAAAAGCACCCCTGCGGCTCAGAGCAGTTTGCCGTTTTGCGAATCGGTGCGGACTTCCGCATAAGATGTATCGGCTGCGGCAGAGAGGTTATGCTTGAAAGAGTCAAGGTTGAGAAAAACATCAAAAAAATAATCCGTGAGGAATAATTTATGCTTGATAAATTGATTAAGGTTGAAGAGCGTTTTGAGGATATCAACGCAAGGCTCTGCGAGAGCGACGTTGTGTCCGATATGGTGCAGTATAAAAAGCTTATGCAGGAGCTTAAGGTGTTGACTCCGATAGTTGAGAAATACCGCCAGCTCAAGGCGGCTCAGGCAACCCGTGCCGAAGCAAGAGAAATGCTTGATGCGGGAGGAATGGAAAAGGATTTCCGTGAAATGGTTCAGGAGGAATACGAGCAGGCGGGCGCAGATATGGAGGTATACCAGGAGGAGCTTAAGGTTCTTCTTCTGCCCCGTGACCCCAACGACGATAAGAACGTTATTGTTGAAATCAGAGGCGGCGCAGGCGGTGAAGAGGCTTCGCTGTTTGCGGGAGTTCTTTTCAGAATGTATTCGATGTACGGCGAAACAAAGGGCTGGAAGTCCGAAATTCTCAATTCCAACCCCACCGAGCTCGGCGGTTTCAAGGAAGTCAGCTTTATGATTGAAGGCGAGGGCGCATATTCCCGCCTTAAGTTCGAAAGCGGTGTTCACAGAGTTCAGCGAGTGCCCGAAACCGAGAGCCAGGGCAGAATCCACACTTCAACGGTAACCGTTGCCGTTCTTCCCGAGGCGGAGGAGGTTGATGTTGAAATCAACCCTGCCGATTTGCAGATAGATACCTACCGTTCGGGCGGTGCAGGCGGTCAGCACGTTAACAAAACCGAGAGTGCAATCCGAATTACCCACCTGCCCACGGGCACGGTTGTTGAATGCCAGGATGAGCGCAGTCAGCATAAAAACAAAGACAGAGCGATGAAGATTCTTCGTTCAAAGATTCTTGAAGCGGAGATGGCAAAGCAGCACGATGCCATTGCGGGCGAACGCAAGGCACAGGTCGGTACGGGCGACAGAAGCGAGCGAATCCGCACATATAACTATCCGCAGGGCAGAGTCAGCGACCATAGAATAAATCTTACCCTTTATAAAATCGACGCCATTCTCAACGGCGACCTTGACGAAATAATTGATGCGCTTGTTACTGCCGATACGGCGGAGAAACTGAAGAATGACGAATAATTCGCAATTCGGAATTAAGGATGTGCAGATAATATGATTACGGCGCTTGCATATGCGATAAAGTTTATTTGGTTGATTTTTAAGGTGGTAATCTGCATTGGATTTGTTGTAGCAGCGTTTATTACCATAGGTGCTTTTATAGCTGCCGTTTTTGCTGTGTTTCCCGTTGTCGGTATTATACTTGCGATAATTTTGCTTTCTGTTGCGATTTATTGTATTGTTTCTTTCAATAAGAAAAGAAAAGTAGGGGCGATTCACGAATCGCCCGAAAAATAAACGGCGGGAGCAAGCCCCCGCCCTACACGTTATGTTGAATTTTGCATCAAAGGAATAAATCATGCAAACGTTATATTTGAATTCAAAAGAAGATAATGCAATAAGAACTGCCGCAGATATTCTCAGAAACGGCGGTCTTGTTGCCATACCTACCGAAACCGTCTACGGTCTTGCGGCGAATGCGCTTGACGGAGAGGCGGTCAGAAAGATATTTATTGCCAAGGGCAGACCCCAGGATAATCCGCTGATAGTTCATATTTCTTCGATTGAAGAAATCGAACCTCTTGTTGAAAAGGTTGACCCGAGAGCATATGCTCTTGCGGAAAAGTATTGGCCCGGTCCGTTGACAATTATTATGAAAAAGTCGGCAATTATTCCCGATGAAGTCAGCGCGGGTCTTGATACCGTTGCAATCCGTATGCCGTCGCACGAATGCGCAAGGCAGATAATCTCCGAATCGGGAGTGCCCCTTGCCGCTCCGAGTGCGAATGCGTCGGGCAGACCGAGCCCCACCAGGGCGAGCCACGTTGCCGAGGACCTCGACGGCAAAATAGATGCGATTATCGACGGCGGCGAGAGCGAAGTGGGCGTTGAATCAACGGTTGTGACCCTTGCAACAACTCCCCCGACTCTTCTTCGACCCGGCGGAATAACTCCCGCACAGCTTGAGGCTGTTCTGGGCGAAATCGCAATTTCACCTGCGGTTTTCGCAAAACTTCAAGAGGGCGAAAAAGCGGAATCCCCCGGCATGAAATATAAGCACTATGCCCCGAAAGCGCAGGTTACGATAATCAAGGGCAGCTTTGAAAAATACAAAAAATTCCTTCTTGCCCAGAAGGATACGGTATGCGCCGTATGTTTTGAGGGTGAAGGAAAACACTTTGAAAAATATATTGAATACGGCAGAGAAAACGATGATGAATCGCAGGCGCACAGCATTTTTGATGCTTTGCGTGAGGTGGATGCGATGGGCTGTAAGCGGGCTTTTGTGCGTTGCCCCGTATCAGACGGAGTGGGTCTTGCGGTCTATAACAGACTTCTGCGCTCTGCGGCATTCAGAGTAATTGACCTTGAAATCAAGATTCCCGTCATCGGTCTTACGGGTCAGACGGGAGCAGGCAAAACAACCGTTGCTGCAATGCTTGCCGATGAGGGATATGCAATCATAGATACGGATATTCTTGCCCGAAAAGCGGTTGAAAACCCAGAGGTTATCTCTATGCTTTGCGCCGAATTCGGGGATGATATAGTCAAAGACGGTGTGCTTGACCGCCGTGAGCTTGCAAGACGTGCGTTTGCAACAAAAGAGGGCGGAGCGGCTCTCAATGCGATAACCCACCCCGAAATAACCCGTCTTTCCGTTGAGCTGATTCATAAGGCAGAGGAAAACGGCGCAAAGGCGGCGGTTATCGACGCGGCATTGCTGTTTGACAGTTGCCTGACCGCATTCTGCGATAAAACGGTGAGCGTTGTTGCCGATGAAAAAATACGCCTTGAAAGAATAACGGCAAGGGATTCAATATCGGAAAACGATGCAAAATTGCGAATGAGCGCCCAGCCGCCCGTTGAATATTACATAGAAAAAGCGGATATCATTATTAATAATAACGGCGATGAAGATTTGAAAGAGCAGATAAATAAAATTTTATGATAAGGATGATTGACATGAGCGAAAAAACACAGGCAGAGCTTCTCAAGGAAGAGCTTTTTGCAACCTCAAGCCATGCGGCATACACTTGCCCCGATGAGGAAATTGCGCAGGCTGATGCCTTCTGCGAGGGCTACAAGGAATTTCTGAATAAATGCAAAACCGAGCGTGAGGCGGCGGCATATGTGAAAGAGCTTGCCGAGGCAAAGGGCTACGTTGCTTTTGACCCAAAGGCAACCTACAAAGCGGGCGATAAGGTTTATGCTGATATCCGTTCAAAGGCTCTTATTCTTTGCACCTTCGGCACGGAAAGCCTTGAAAAGGGTGCAAAAATTGTTGCATCGCATATTGATTCACCCCGCCTTGATATCAAACCCAATCCCCTTTATGAGGATTCGGAGCTTGCGTTCTTCAAGACCCATTATTACGGCGGAATCAAGAAATATCAGTGGACTGCAATTCCTCTTTCGCTCCACGGTGTAATCTGTCGCCGTGACGGAAAATGCGTGAATGTATGCATCGGCGAGGATGAGGGCGACCCGAAATTCGTTGTTACCGACCTTCTTCCCCACCTTGATAAGAAACAGGCAAACAGACCTCTTGATGAGGCAATCGAGGGCGAAAATCTCAATATTCTTATCGGCAGCCGTCCTTTCGGCAAGGATAAAGGCAGCGAAATGGTGAAGCTCAACATTATGAAGCTTCTCAACGAAAAATACGGCATCATCGAAGCTGATTTCCTCTCTGCAGAGCTTGAAATCGTGCCCGCATTCAAGGCATCGGATATCGGTTTTGACCGCAGCCTCATCGGTTCATACGGTCATGACGACAGAGTTTGCGCCTATCCCTCGGTTATGGCAGAATTCGATTGCGTTAATCCCAAATACACAAGCTTAACCGTTATCACAGACAAAGAAGAAACAGGTTCAGACGGCAACACGGGTCTTCATTCGGCATATCTCAAGCACTTTATTGCCGATATAGCAAGAACACAGGGTCTTGAGGGCAGAGACGTGCTCCGTGCATCCGAATGCCTTTCAGCCGACGTTAATGCGGGCTTTGACCCGATTTACCCCTCTGTTCACGATAAGCTCAATGCGGCTTATATCAATAAGGGCATTGTTGTTACAAAGTATACAGGCGCAAGAGGCAAGAGCGGCACAAACGACGCAAATGCAGAGTTTACTGCAAAAATCCGTACTCTCTTTGACGAAAACAAGGTTGCATGGCAGACGGGCGAGCTCGGCAAGGTTGACGAGGGCGGCGGCGGAACAGTTGCAAAATATGTCGCAAACCTTGGCGTTGAGGTTGTTGATGTCGGTGTTCCCGTGCTCTCAATGCACGCACCTTTCGAAATTGTTTCAAAACTTGATGTTTACATGGCATACAAGGGATTTAAGTCATTTATAGAACAATAACGCTCAATTTTAAACATTTTATAGGTGAGGTTGTCAAGTGTTTACAATTTGTTAACATTTCCATAACAAAAACAAAGCAACTATGCAATATTATACAAACAGATGACGAAATGTTTCGTTTTCTGCTTTTAACATTTGACAACTTCTTTTTTCATTTTTATTTTCTCTTTCCCCAATGCACTGTCGGATGCTGCACACATCCGGCAGTGCAATCCTTTTGTGGACAAAACAAAAACCACCGTAGGTCGATTGACTCACGGTGGTAATTTTTTATCGTAGGGGCGATTCACGAATCACCCGCAAAAATTTTAGTTGTTATCTCTTCTGGGAGCTCTCCCGCCTCTGTCGCCCTTGAAATCTCTTCTGGGCTTTCTGGGAGCATCTGAAACGGTGTTTTCGGGAACAAGACCTTCAACCTCAATAAGAGCTTCTCTGCGTGAGAAGTTGAGTCTGCCCTGGTCATCCTTGGGAAGAACCTTAACGATAACTTCGTCGCCAACGGTAACAGCGTCTTCAACCTTCTCTGTTCTCTTAACGTCGAGCTGGCTGATGTGAACCATGCCTTCCTTGCCGGGAGCGATTTCAACGAATGCGCCGAAGCTCATAAGACGGGTTACGATGCCCTTGTAGATTGCGCCAACCTCGGGATCGTTAGCGATTGTTTCAACAATGGAGATTGCTCTGCGTGCATCGTCGATATCTGTTGATGAAACAAAGATGTTACCGTCTTCCTGAACATCAATCTTACAGTTGCATTCTGCGCAGATCTTCTGGATAACCTTGCCCTGCTTGCCGATAACGTCGCCGATCTTTTCGGGATCAATCTTTGTTGAGAGCATCTTGGGAGCCCACTTTGAAAGCTCTGCTCTGGGTTCGGGGATAACGGGAAGCATGATTTCATCAAGAATGTAGCATCTTGCCTTGTAGGTCTTGTCAAGAGCTTCTCTGATGATAGCGGGAGTAAGACCGTGAACCTTGAGGTCCATCTGGATTGAGGTGATACCCTTCTTTGTGCCTGCAACCTTGAAGTCCATATCGCCGAAGAAGTCCTCAAGACCCTGGATATCAACCATTGTCATGAAGCGGTCGCCTTCTGTGATAAGACCGCAGGAGATACCTGCAACGGGTGCCTTGATGGGAACACCTGCTGCCATAAGTGAAAGTGTTGAACCACAGATTGAGCCCTGTGATGTTGAACCGTTTGATGAAAGAACCTCTGAAACAAGACGGATAGCATAGGGGAATTCTTCAACTGACGGAATAACAGGCTCAAGCGCACGCTCAGCAAGAGCACCGTGACCGATTTCGCGTCTGCCGGGGCTTCTTGAAGGTTTAGCATCGCCTACAGTAAAGCCGGGCATATTGTAATGGTGCA
>JAZNRG010000094.1:0-7484 GCA_045590575.1 Acutalibacteraceae bacterium
AGGCTTTGATGCTTCAAACTACGGCTACGCTGTTGTTGAAAAGAGCGACATGGTTTTCATTCCCGACCCCGACACCGCTGTTATTGACCCCTTCTGCGAAATTGCAACCCTCTCAATGACAGGCAACGCAATGATTATCGACACACCCGAAAACCGTCCTCTCGCTCAGTATCCCAGAAACATCATCAAGGCTGCCGTTGAATATATGAAGAACAGCGGCGTTGCAGATGAAATGAAGATTCTTCCCGAATTTGAATTTTATCTTTTCGACGATGTTACCTGGAGCGTTGAAGGAAGACACATCGGTGCTACCGTAGATGCGAAACAGTCCTATTGGAACTCCAACAACGAGGGTAAAGGCGTTATTGTTGCAAAGCAAAAAAACTACCACATTGCAAAGCCTTTTGATATTTCTTACGAATGCCGCAGCGAAATGTGCATGCATATGAAGGATGCGGGCATTGAAATCAACTATCATCATCCCGAAGTTGCTGCATCGGGTCAGTTTGAAATCGAGCCTCAGCTCGGTGAAGTTGTTCATATGGCAGACGCTTCAATGATGATTAAATACATCATCCACAACACAGCTCTCAAATACGGCAAAACCGCAACCTTTATGCCCAAGCCCATTTACGGTGAAGCAGGCAGCGGTATGCACGTTCATATGCTCCTTTTCAAGGACGGCGAGCCCGTATTCTCGGATGACAACGGTTATTCACATCTGAGCGAAACAGCTCATTACTTCATGGGCGGTCTTCTCAAGCATATCGGTGCTCTCTGCGCTATCACAAACCCCAGCACGAACTCCTTCAAGCGTCTTGTTCCCGGCTTTGAAGCTCCCGTAACCGTTGGTTATGCAACCTCAAACAGAAGCGCAGTTATCAGAATCCCCGCTTATGCAAAGAGCCCCGACAAGCGCAGATTCGAGCTTCGCAACCCCGACGCAACCTGCAACCCCTATTTCTGCTATGCAGCAATCCTTATGGCAGGTCTTGACGGCGTTAAGAACAAGATCGATCCCCACGCAAACGGTTGGGGTCCCTACGACTTCAATCTCTATCACCTCAGCGACGAAGAAAAGGCAAAGCTCTCTCAGCTTCCCACCTCTCTTCCTGAGGCTCTTGATGCTCTTGAAGCAGACTACGCATTCCTTACTGAAAGCGGCGTATTCCCCGAAGAGCTCATCAAGAAGTTCATCGAATCAAAGAGAGCGGAGTGCAGCCAGCTTGCAGCTATCCCCCATCCCGCTGAATTTGATAAATATTATAACCTTTAATAAACAAAACGAGCCGACGGAATCAGTGGATTCCGTCGGCTTTTCTCATAAAATAACGTTAGCATATTTCAAAAATAAATCCTGTAAATTTATGCGTTTAATATTGCAATTTTCTCAATACAGATGTATAATTATTTGCAAATCCTAAGCAAAGAAGTGTTTTTTATGAATATGATTTTCGAAAAAAAGTTACCTATTCCAAAAGAAGTAAAAGAGCAGTACCCCCTCTCTGCGGAGCTTGAAAAACTTGTCACTGGCAGAGCGGCGGAAATAAAAGATATTTTTACGGGTAAAAGTAATAAACTCGCACTTGTTATCGGACCCTGCTCGGCAGACAACGAGGACAGCGTTATCGATTATATATCACGCCTTCGCACCGTTCAGGACAAGGTAAATGATAAAATTCTGATTATTCCCCGTATTTATACAAACAAACCCCGTACAACCGGTGACGGATATAAGGGTATGCTTCATCAGCCCGACCCCAATGAAAAACCCGATATGTTCAAGGGTATAGTTGCAATCCGCAAGCTCCATATGAGAGCTCTTGCAGAAACAGGCTTCTCGTGCGCGGATGAAATGCTCTACCCCGAAAACTACAGATATCTCAACGATATTCTTGCTTATGTTGCAATCGGCGCACGCTCGGTTGAAAATCAGCAGCACAGACTCACCGCAAGCGGTCTTGATATCCCCGTAGGTATGAAGAATCCTACCAGCGGCGACATTTCGGTTATGATGAATTCAATCACCGCCGCACAGCATAAGCACACCTTTATCTACAGAGGCTGGGAAGTTCATTCACAGGGTAATCCCTGTGCACACGCTATCCTCAGAGGCTATGTCAACAAACACGGTCAGTCGCTTCCGAATTATCACTACGAAGACCTTGTTCACCTTGCAGAAACCTATGCAAACAGCGGTCTTGCCAATCCCGGCGTTATTGTTGACACCAACCATGCAAACTCGGGCAAAAAATATCTTGAGCAAATCCGTATTGCAAAAGAAGTTCTTCACAGCTGCCGCCACGATGCGGATATAAAAAAGCTCGTAAAGGGTTTTATGATTGAAAGTTACATTGAAGACGGCGCACAGAAAATCGGCGAATGTATCTACGGCAAATCCATCACTGATCCCTGCCTCGGCTGGGAAAAGACAGAAAAGCTCATTTACGATATTGCAGATTTATTATAATTTCAAAACCGCATCCTTTCGGGTGCGGTTTTTTGAATATTCACTGTGTATAACGAAACAATATAAACATCAAACAAAAAGGTGTTTATATGAAATCAATATGGTATAAGGATGTTGAAATGCCCCGTTTTCCGCAGCTCAAGGGCGACACAAAAACAGATGTGCTGATAATCGGCGGCGGATTTGCAGGGCTTCTGACGGCATATATGCTTCATAAAGCGGGAACACCGTATATCCTTGTTGAAAAAGGCAGAATATGCAACGGAACAAGCGGAAACACAACCGCAAAAATCACTTTTCAGCACGGTCTTATATACGATAAGCTCACAAAAAAATACGGCACGGAAAATGCCCGTCTTTATCTTGAAGCAAATAAAGCGGCATTTGAAAAATATTCTGATTTATGCAGCAATATTGACTGCGATTTTGAAGTTAAAAGCAATTTTGTTTACTCAACCAAAAGCAGAAAAAAGCTCGAGGATGAAATTGATGCTCTGCACAAAATCGGATATCCCGCTAAATTCTGCGAAAAGACCTGCCTGCCCGTCAGAACTCTCGGTGCAGTCATATTCGAAAACCAGGCTCAGTTTCATCCGCTTAAATTCATTGCGGAAATTTCAAAAGGTCTGAATATATACGAAAACACCTTTGTCCGTGAAATGATTGGTACAACCGCAGTTACGGACTTCGGAAAAATCCGTGCCGAAAAGGTTGTTGTTGCAACACACTTTCCTTTCATTAACAAGCACGGTCTTTATTCCCTCAAGCTTTACCAACACCGCTCATATGTTATTGCTTTAAAAAATGCTCAAAATCTTGACGGAATGTATGTTGACGAGAGCCAAACGGGTTATTCTTTCAGAAATCACGGAGATCATTTGCTTCTCGGCGGCGGCGACCACAGAACGGGTGAAAACGGCGGTAACTGGGCTCAACTGAGAAAATACGCATCCGATAATTACCCGCATTCCTCCGAAGTATGTTTCTGGGCGGCTCAGGACTGTATGAGCCTTGACGAAATGCCGTATATAGGAAATTATTCAAAGAACACACGGAATCTTTTTGTTTCAAGCGGGTTCAACAAATGGGGAATCACGGGGTCAATGCTTGCAGCAATGATACTCTGCGATGCGGTGAATGAAAAAGAAAATGAGTTTTCGGGACTTTTCTCTCCTTCCCGCAGCATGCTGAAGCCTCAGCTTCTGGTGAACGGATTTGAAAGCATCAAAAACCTGCTCACCGTTTCAGAAAAACGCTGTCCACACCTCGGCTGCGCCCTTAAATGGAACAAGGCTGAGCATTCGTGGGACTGCCCGTGCCACGGTTCAAGATTCTCTGAATGCGGAGAAGTTCTTGATAACCCTGCAAACGGAAATTTGAACTGAAAAAGGCGGGAGCAAAAGCTCCCGCCAATTTTTTGATATTTCAGAATAAATCTTCCTGATTTGCTGTTTTGATACCTGCGCCTGCAAGGGCTGCCGAGGCAAGCTGATTATCGTCCACACGGAAAATCATATATGCGCCTGCCTTTGAGGAGTTGAAAGCATAAGTATATTCAACAATAACATTTGCATCAGAAAGCACTTCAAGAATTGTTGCAAGGCTGCCGGGGGTGTCTGAAATAGCAGCTGCAAGAACATCGGTAACGGTGGTGATATAGCCGCCGTCCTTAAGCACCGCATCAGCTGTTTTAGGGTCATCGCAGATAATACGGAGAATACCAAAATCCTGAGTATCTGCAATCGAAAGAGCTCTGAGGTTGATATCGTGGTCTGCAATAAATCTGGTTGCTTCTGCAAGCTTTCCTGTTTTGTTTTCAATAAAAATCGAAATCTGTTTTACGCTCATTTCTCTGACTCCTTTCAATTAATCGTGAAGCTTACGCTTATCAATAACTCTCACTGCCTTGCCTTCACTTCTTGTGATGGTCTTGGGAGCAACAAGATGAACTCTGGGATTAACGCCGAGCATCAGCTTGATTGCATTCGCAAGGGCCTTTTCCTTCGCGGAAAGTTCCTTGACGGTATCGGAGAACTGCTCGGGATTAAGTTCAACATAAACATCGAGAGTATCAACATTCTTTTCTCTGTCAACCTCGATAAGATAGTTAGGTGAATAGCCTTCCTGAAGAAGAACTGTTTCAATCTGTGAGGGGAATACGTTAACGCCGCGGATGATAAGCATATCATCGCTTCTGCCCATGGGCTTACACATTTTTATAAGCGTTCTGCCGCAAGAGCATTTCTCTCTTGAAAGAATGCAAATATCTCTTGTGCGGTATCTGAGAAGGGGGAAGCCTTCCTTATCAAGACTTGTGAAAACAAGCTCACCCTTTGAACCGAGAGGAAGAACCTCGCCTGTTTCAGGGTCTATGATTTCGGCATAAAAATGGTCTTCATTGATATGCATACCAGTCTGTGATTCGCATTCGAAGGCAACGCCCGGGCCTGTTGATTCGGTAAGACCGTAGATATCATATGCCTTTATACCGAGAGATTTCTCTATATCACGGCGCATTTCTTCCGTCCAGGGCTCGGCACCGAAGATACCTGCTTTGAGGTCGATATCATCGGGAGTAAGACCCATTTCTTTGAGAGTTTCGCCGATATATGCCGCATATGAGGGAGTGCAGCAGATAATTGTTGAATGAAGATCCTGCATAAACTGAATCTGACGCTCGGTGTTACCCGAAGACATCGGAAGAGTGAGGCAGCCTATCTTCTGCGAACCGCCGTTAAGACCGAAGCCGCCGGTGAAAAGTCCGTAACCGTAAGCGACCTGGCAAACATCTTCTTTTGTTCCGCCGACAGCCGTGATTGCACGCGCACAGCAGTCATCCCAGAGGTCAATATCATTCTGAGTATAGAAAGCAACTACTCTTTTACCGGTTGTGCCGCTTGTTGAATGGATTCTCACACAATTTTTGAGGTCTGTGCCGAGAAGTCCGTATGGATAAGCATCTCTGAGGTCTGCTTTGGTAAGGAAAGGTAATTTATGTAAATCATCGATTGATTTGATGTCATCGGGAGTTACTCCCTTTTCATCCATAAGATTGCGGTAATACTCAACGTTTTCATAAACGTGTTTAACTTGTTTTACGAGCTTTTCGCTCTGGATAGCCCTCATTTCTTCGAACGATGCGGTTTCAATTTCAGGCTGATAGTATTTGCTCATTAATAACACTTCCTAAAAATTATATATTATATCCCATTTCAAATGCCTTGAGATTGAGTTCGAGGAATTTGGGAGGAACGCTCGATTTGAGAGCTTCTATCCACTTTTCTTTATCAACTGCGGGCATATTCTTTGCCATGGCACCGATGAGGATAACATTAACAGCCTTTGCGTTACCCGCTTCAACCGCCATCGGCAATGCATCAACCGTTTCAACATCCGCACCTGCAGCCTTGAGAGCGGGAATGATTCCTTCGGGATATTCAGCCGCACCCATAACAACGGGCATCGGGTCTATCTGCTGTGTGTTAACAATAATTTTACCGTCGGGTTTAAGATATTCAAGCCATCTTGCCGCTTCAAGAGTTTCGAAAGCGAGGATGATATCTGCCTCGCCCTTCTCGATGATGGGAGAAGCAACCTTTTCGCCGTATCTTACATATGTTACAACGGAACCGCCGCGCTGGCTCATACCGTGAACTTCGGAAACTTTAACATCATATCCGCAGTCGAGGAGTGCCGCACCGAGAATTCGGCTTGCAAGCAGAGTACCCTGACCGCCGACACCGACAATCATAATTGATTTATTCATATTACATTACCTCCCCTGTTATTCGATAGCACCGAATTTGCAAAGCTGACTGCATACGTTACAGCCGAGGCACTGAGTGAAGTCAATCTGTGCCTTGCCGTCCTTCATGCTGATTGCGGGGCAGCCTATCTTCATACACATCTTGCAGCTCTTGCACTTATCCGCATTGACCTTAAGAGGAGGATTATGCTTGACTGTTTTGAGAAGTGCGCAGGGTCTTCTTGAAATAACAACAGCGGGACCGTCTGCTTCAAGAGCGTTCTTGATTCCTTCCTTTGTTTCTGCAAGGTTATAGGGATCAACAACGATAACATTCTGAATTCCTACTGCCTTTGCAAGAGCTTCGAGGCTGACTGCGTTTGCAGGCTCACCCTTGATATTTTTGCCGGTTGTGGGATTTTGCTGATGACCTGTCATACCCGTAATTGAGTTATCAAGAATAATAACAACGGAATCCGTTGCGTTATAAGCGATATTAATAAGACCTGTTACTCCCGAATGGATGAAGGTTGAATCGCCGATAACGGCAACGCTCTTCTTTGCGTTTTCGGGGTTGGCAAGGTTTCTGCCGTGGAGACCCGAAACAGAACCGCCCATGCAAAGAACGGTATCCATCATACCGAGAGGCTGTGAGAAGCCGAGAGTGTAGCATCCGATATCGCCGCTTACGGTTACATTAAGCTGCTTGAGGGCATAGAAAAGGCCTCTGTGGGGGCAGCCTGCGCAAAGCACGGGAGGTCTGGGAACGATATTGACATCGGATTTGAGGCATTCTGATTCCTTGCCGAGAATAACCTTTGCGATCATGCTCTGAGAGTATTCTCCCTGGAGAGTAAATGCATCCTTACCGATAACTTCAACGCCGTTCTTGCGGCAATGAGTTTCGATGTAATCATCGAGTTCTTCAAGAACATAAACCTTTTCGCATTCTGCGGCAAAATTCTTTATCATATCGACGGGAAGCGGATATACGCAGCCGAGCTTAAGATATGATGCGTTTTCACCGAGAGCTTCTTTTGCGTACTGATAACAGATGCCCGAGGTGATAATGCCGATTTTTTTGCTGTTATATTCAACGGTGTTGAGTCCGTCTGCACCCGTTTCGCAGTAAGCAATCTGGTCAAGAATTCGCTGCTCGACAATAACATGCTTGCCCTTGGCGTTTGCAGGTACCATAACGTATTTCTGCGGGTTTTTAACATATTCTTTAAGACCGTTGTCAACTCTTTCGCTGAGCTTTGCGGAAGT
>JAZNRG010000095.1:0-5570 GCA_045590575.1 Acutalibacteraceae bacterium
CTCCTTGGCTCACAGAACGACATGGCTACGATCCGACTTGTGAAACAATCTCTGCCACTCATAAGCACGATTACAGCGGTGACTGGGAATCCGACGATAATGAGCATTGGCACGAATGCGGCTGCGGTGACAAAACCGACATCGGCAAGCACACCCACAAAACCGTAATCAAAAATCAGAAAGATGCCACAGAATTTGACAACGGTTACACGGGAGATACACACTGTAAAGAATGTGACACTCTCATTGAAAAGGGTGAAACAATCTCTGCCACTCATAAGCACGATTACAGCGGTGACTGGGAATCCGACGATAATGAGCATTGGCACGAATGCGGCTGCGGTGACAAAACAGATGTTGAAGGCCATCTTTTCACGGGCGGTTTTTGTTCGGTTTGCGGTAAAAAAGTTGCTTACGCAGGGAAGGATACCGATTCCGATTTTGATAACAAGACAGAAAACACACCGGCAACAGATACGGATACAAACTCCGTAATCTCCGGAAATCCCGATATCAATATAGGCATTAACAACAAACCCGATTCCGATACCGGCATCAGTATTAATCAAAACAGTTCCAATAAAACGGAAATCCCCGACACAGGCAGCGAATCAGATGTTCTTCTTATATTTACAGGTTTAATAAGCTTTGTTTCTTTTGCAGTCTGCGTACATCGCAAAAAAGAAGTATTCAATTAAAAGTTAAAAATCACCCCGTTTATCTGATTGATAAACGGGGTGTCTGTTTTAATACCATATAAAGCCGAGAAGCAGAATTCTGATTATCCATTGCCACCAGGCATATTCAACAATGATGCTGTAGGATGCGGTAAAGCCTTCGTAGCTGAGGGCTATCTGCTGTTCACCCACAGAACCCGAATTGAAGCCAGAAACTGTTATTCCGTTGCTCTGCGTAACAGTCTTTTTACTGCCGTCGGAATAAGTAAGTTCAAGCACAAGACCCGAAAGGTCAATCCCTGCATCGGTTTTGTAAGTATATGTTATTTTTGACGGAGGGGTTTTTATTGAAATTCCAGTCAGAACGGGTTCAGGTGTTTCTTCATAAACATAAACCGAAACCGAAGCCGAGAAACCACCGTCAACGGTTGTTGCCGTAACCGTACAAAGACCTGCGGAAATGCATTCGAACTCCCCGTCACTCACTCTTCGTATGATTGATGCATCATCAACGCTCCATGTAACAAGGGTATTTGTTGCATTTGCGGGGGATATAATCGGAGTAAGATCAACTGTTTCACCGAGTTTTACGGAAACTCTTTCGTTCTCAAAGGAAATTCCGTCAACATAAACCGCAGCATCCTGAGTGAAAGAATAAAAATTCGGCAAGCCGTAACCGTAGTATAAATCAAAACCTTTTTCGCCGAGATCAACGCAGGATTTTCTGATTGCATCCTGAACCTGAGATGAGTTACATTCGGGATGCTGCAGTCTGAAAAGTGCCGCACCTGCAGAGATAAAACCTGCAGACATTGAAGTACCGTTCATTGTTTTGAGATTACCGTTTGCACCGTAGCCTGCAATATTAACACCGGGAGCGCAAACATCAACAGCTTCGCCGAAATCGGAAAAAGAACTTGCAAATTCAAGATTTTCATCAATGGCCGAAACTGTAATCGCGCTTTCAACGTGGGCGGGGCATACTTCTGCAGTATCCTTTTTGAAATTGCCTGCGCATACAACGGCGGTAACATTTTTTGACTCAACATAATCAAACGCATCATCAACGGAAGAACAGCTCAGCAAGTTGCCGTGAAGGCTGACATTGATAACATCCGCTCCGTTATCCGCAGCATAGCGGATTCCATTGATAACATTTGAAATATAACCTGTTTTTGAATCAATAACTCTTACGGGCATAATGCTGACGGCAGCATCTTTAACGCAGTCTGCAACAATTCCCGCAATGAAGGTTCCGTGGCTGTCGCTGCTTCCATCGTGAAAAGCATTTTTATCGTTATCAACAAAGTCATAACCCTCAATCAGCTTATCCTTGAAAAAATCGAGCTCTGCCGCACCCGTATCAACAACCGCAACGGTTACGCCTTCAATTGAGGAATCCTCCGAAAGAGCACCGGAATACCTGTCAAGACCGAGTGCGGAAACTCCCCAGGAAAGATTTTTTTGTTCTTCTTCAGGCTCGGCACTTGTTGAAACAAGAACATCGGGTTCCGCATATATGATATCGGGTTCTGAACCGAGTTTTTCAAGCGCATTCATATATTCGGAATAATCGCTGAACTGCAGCATAAATCTGCCGTCTGCACCTATAACGCAGGATTTGGCTGAATATGGTTTGAAGCTGCGGTCCGGATTTGCCGTTTTGCCGAGAATTCTCATTGCATTATCTGCTGAATTGAGACTGCTTCCCGAACCTTTGCGGCTGTTTGAGTTTACGATTTCGGCACACGCAAATGCAAATTCGTTGTTGGTCTGCGTTTTTGTTACATTAGTGAATTCATATGCCGAGGCATACTGAGAAAACAGCATAACCGCAACTGCAGCAAAGCAAAGCAGCCTTTTAATTATATTTTTCATCGGTATAACCGCCTTCCGATTTTATGATGTATAAGTGTATTATACAAAAATACGCTTGACTTTGCAAGCAATAAATCATTATAATAAAGTCAATAATTATAATCAAGGTGATATAATTTGAAAAAGCAAAAGAAAAAAGGTAAAAAAGGGTTATTTGTATTTCTGGCGGTATTACTCACGCTTGTTTTATCGGGCGTTGTGGTTGCCAACCATTTTCTTAACAAGATAAACCGTTTTGAAGAAGTTGAAACAATTCCCGCAGAAGAAGAGTTTTTCGAAACCGATCCTCATAACGGTTCGCTCGAAGTAATCGAACCTGAAAGCGTTGAATGGAACGGCGAAAACTACAGCGCAAGCGACGATAAACTCATCAACATTCTGCTTGTCGGTCAGGACAGACGCCCGGGCGAAGGCAGACAGCGTTCGGATTCAATGATACTTTGCAGTTTTAATCCGGCAACAAACGAGGTTGCGCTCATTTCGTTCCTGCGAGATTTATATGTTCGCATTCCCGGTTATTCGGATAACAGACTGAATGCCGCTTATGTGTTCGGCGGATTTCCGCTTCTTGTTGATACTCTTTACGTTAACTTCGGCGTTACGGTTGACGGCTGCGTTGAGGTTGATTTCAACGGATTCAGAAGCGTTATTGATGCGGTCGGCGGTATCGATGTGAAGCTGACTGCGGCAGAAGCAAAAATCATCGGCGACGGTGCAAAGGAAGGCATAAGCCATCTTGACGGAGATCACGCCCTTATGTATGCAAGAATCAGAAAGCTTGACAATGACTTCGGCAGAACAAACAGACAGAGAAACGTTGTAAAAGCCGTGTTCAATCAGGTTAAAAACTGCAGCGTTTCGGAGCTGATGAATCTCGTTAACACCGTGCTTCCGCTGGTAACAACCGATATGTCCAACTATCAGATAACATCACTCGCAATGCAGTATGCACCCGCACTTGCAAACCTTAAAATGTCCGCACACAGCATTCCCGCTTCTGGCACCTACACAAACGCAATGATAAGAGGAATGGCCGTTCTTGTGCCGAACCTCTATGAAGCAAAGAAAATACTTTTTGAAGAATATCTGCCGTTATAAATAGTTAAGGGACTGTTTTTTTGAACAGTCCCCTTTGTTTTTTCAGTTAAGCAAGCCGCTTTCGAGCATCTGCATAAGGAATTCCTTAAGATCGGCTTCCGCCTCCTGCTCGGGCACCTGATAGTTTTTAAGCAGAGCATCAACAAGCTCTTCAAAGGTTTTCTCTTCATTAAGCTCATCCCACAAAAATTTGCTGACGGGATTCAGAACAACTATATTGCCGCCCAAAGTTGAATCAACGGGAACTGCAAGAAACTCCCCTGCAATCTCTCTTACGATAAATCCTTTTTTTATGCTGAATTTTCTTCCGTTCATAATATCATACCTTTACATATAAAAATCTTTGTACCATTCGGCAAATTTACGAAGTCCGTCACGAAGCGATGTTGAGGGCTTGAAGCCGAAATCTCTTTCAAGAGCCGAAGTATCCGCATAGGTTACGGGCACGTCACCCGCCTGCATCGGAACAAGCTGTTTGTGAGCTTCAAAATCATAATCGGCGGGCAAAACCTCTGCCCGGATAAGCTCCTGCTGAAGTATATCAACAAAGTCAAGAAGATTTTCGGGGCTGTTATTACCTATGTTATAGACTCTGTAAGGCGGAACGGGCAAGCCATCCTCGCCGTTTTCCTTTTCGGGAGCACACTGCATAACACGTTTTACACCTTCAACAATGTCATCAACAAAGGTGAAATCTCTCTTGCAGTTACCGAAATTGAATATCTGAATGTTATCCCCTGCCCTGAGCTTGTTTGTGAAACCGAAATAAGCCATATCGGGTCTGCCTGCGGGGCCGTAAACGGTAAAGAAACGAAGGCCCGTTGACGGAATATTATAGAGCTTTGAATATGAATGAGCCATAAGCTCGTTGCTCTTTTTTGTTGCCGCATAAAGGCTTACGGGGTTATCAACCTTATCGTCGGTACTGTAAGGAATCTTTTTGTTTGAACCGTAAACCGATGATGAAGAAGCATAAACAAGATGCTCAACGGGATGATTGCGGCAGGCTTCGAGGATGTTATAAAATCCGATTATATTGCTTTCGATATAAACATCGGGATTGGTGATTGAATAGCGCACGCCTGCCTGAGCGGCGAGATTAACAACAACATCAAAGCCGTATTTCTCAAAGCATTCGTCAATGAGCACTCTGTCGGCAATGTTGCCTTTGATGAAAATCCACTCGCTTGCAGTTTTTTTGCAAGCAAGCTTTTCAATTTCTCTGAGTCTGTATTCTTTGATTGATACATCGTAATAATCATTCATATTATCGATACCGACGATTCTTACGGAATCGGTTGTGCGCAGAAGCTCTGTAACAAGATTCGAGCCTATAAATCCTGCGGCACCTGTTACGAGAATTGTTTTATTATTCAGTTCAACATTTTTAGCTAACATTAAAAGCACCTCACTGATATACTAATTATATTTTATTATCAAGCAAAAATCAAGCAGTATAATTTCAAAATATTTTTTCACCTTAACCTGTGACCGCTATTGACGAAAAAACAAATAATTGGTATAATTTAGAGTGAAAAATTTTGCAAGGAGTGATTCCAATGGCAAAGAGCATTCAGGATATCCTGAACATAATCAAAGAAAACAACATTAAGATGGTTGACTTCAAGATGGTAGACATCAACGGTCAGTACCGTCATGTTACTATCCCCGCAGAGAATTTCTCTGAGGACACAATGAAGAGCGGCATCGGCTTCGACGCTTCAAACTACGGCTATGCTGTTGTTGAAAAAAGCGACATGGTATTCATCCCCGACCCCGACACCGCAGTTATCGACCCCTTCTGCGAAATCGCAACTCTTTCGATGACCGGTAACGCAATGATTATCGATTCTCCCGAAAACAGACCTCTTGCTCAGTATCAAGTCGGATCGTAGCCATGTCGTTCTGTGAGCCAAG
>JAZNRG010000096.1:0-4489 GCA_045590575.1 Acutalibacteraceae bacterium
GAAGCCCTGCAGCAAACGTTCTTGCGCAGAAAGCGTCTGTAACCGTTAACTTCCGCCAGATGCCGGGCGTTACCGTAAAGGACGTTGAAAAGCATATCCGCAAGGTTGTGCGCAATAAGGATATTGAAGTAAACGTGCTCAAAGCAAAGGAAGCTTCGAAGTTCTCGCCCACAGATTCCAGAGCGTTCAACATCATCAAGGAAATCTGCATGCAGGATAATCAGAACAGCATTGTTGCTCCCTATCTTGTTATGGGAGGCACAGATGCCTGCTATTACGAACCCATCTGTGAAAACATTTACCGTTACGCTCCCTACAGAGTAAGCGTTTCGCTTCTTCGCTGCACCCACGGCACAAACGAAAGAATCCCCGTTGATGTTGTTGCGCCCGGTGTTGCATTCTTCAAGAGATATATCAGAAAGGCTTCTGCTGAATAATATGAAGATTCTTATTGCGCCCGACAGCTTCAAAGGCACTCTAACCGCCGACGAGGTTTGCGATATCATCGGGCAGGCGTTCAAAGATATAATAAAAGATGCAGAAATAACAAAGCTCCCTGCTGCCGACGGCGGCGAGGGGCTTTGTGCCTGTATGCGCAGTATCCTCGGGGGAGAAGCTGTTAAAACAGAGGTGAGCGGAGTGTTCGGCGAAAGAATGCAGGCGGAATATTTAATGCTTTCCGATAAAACCTCAGTCGTGGAAATGGCTTCGTGCGCGGGTCTTCCGCTTGCGGGAGAAAACAAAAACCCCGAAAAGGCAACAACCTTCGGAGTCGGTGAGCTTATCAATCACGCTTTGTTAAACGGTGCAAAAAAGATTATACTCGGTCTCGGCGGCAGTGCAACAAACGACTGCGGCCTCGGTATGGCAGCCGCACTCGGCTGGAAATTCAGCGATGAAAACGGCAGAGATTTTGTGCCGACGGGCGAAACAATGGCTTTTGTTAAAAAAATAACTGCACCCGAAACCGCAATAAACGTCCCCGTTATTGCTGCCTGCGATGTGGAAAATCCGCTTTACGGCGAAAACGGCGCGGCGTATGTTTTTGCGCCGCAGAAAGGTGCAGATAAAGATATGGTTATCCGCCTTGATATTGCTCTCCGTCATATTGCAGATGCAATACAGAGTGAGCTGAATATTGATGTTTCGTCAATGAAAGGTGCAGGTGCGGCAGGCGGAATGGGTGCGGGTGCGGTAGCGTTTCTCGGTGCGGAGCTTAAAAAAGGGATAGATATTCTTCTTGATGTGGCAGACTTTGACCGCAAGGTTTCTGAAGCTGACCTGATAATAACGGGCGAGGGCAGACTGGATTATCAGAGTGTCAACGGCAAGGTTATTTCGGGCGTCGCCGAAAGAGTGGCAACGCAGAACAAAAAGGTTATTGCAATCTGCGGAAGCAGAGGAGAGGGCGCTGAAAAAATAAAGAAACTCGGAGTATCCGAGCTCTATTTTTCCTGTGAAACAAACAAACCGTTTAACGAAATAATTAAAACGTGTAAAAAAGATTTATATAACGCTTCCGTAAAGGCGGCAAAACATCAGTTCGAGATGTTTTAATATCATTTCCGTAGGGGCGATTCACGAATCGCCCGTCAACTTATTGACAAAACCATCCTTTGGTATTATTATGAAAATATAAACATAAAGGGGGATATATTTATGAAAAGATTTGTTTCGGTTTTATTGACGGCAATAATGATTTTTTCTGTTTTTTCATTAAGCGGTTTTGCACAGAATAATAAAGCAGAAGAATATTTTGAAAAAATCAATAATAATGTCAATGAGTTCACTGTGAAGGGCATACAATATGGTTATGAGCTTGAACACGGTGTCCGGTTTACGATGTGTCGTAAAGGGAACTCAATTGCTTTTGAAAGTGAAATTCCTATTGACGATGAAATGCCTTCAATTTTCGGTAAGATTAAGGTTGTAATAAAAGACGAAAGTGTTAAGATGTTCTTCCCTTTGATCCCGTTTGTTTCTATAGAGGTTCCGTCTGAAACTGTCGAGGATGTACTTTTTGATGTTGGTAATCTTGATTTATCTTTTGTGAGCGGCGAAGAAAGAGATCTTGACGGATTAAAGTGTTTTGTGGAAACTTATAATAATGAAGACGGTTCTACTGTTGAATATACCTTCTGCGATGAAGAGCTTATATTAATTACCGCAAAAGACTCCGACGGAGCTTTGATTTCCGAAATGCATATAGAAGAAATATCCTATAGTGCGAAGTGGTATCAGTTCCTTACACCTCTTGTTACTATTGATTTAAATGACGGTTTTATAGATATTGATGATTTAAAAATAAGCGGCATCTTCTGATGCCGCTTTCATTTTTGTTCAGATAAGTGCTTGTGTAGGGGACGGCGACTCGACGTCCCGTATGAGCCGCAAAGTGTATAATTCAGACCTGACGGTCTGTCGGGTTGTCGGGGTCGCCGACCCCTGCATTATTTGATTTTTATTCAGTTCAGATATGTTTCAACGTAAAATGCAAAGTATTCGTCCGCTTTTGCCGCCGACTCGGGGTCGCTTTCAAGACCGTGACCCGAGTTGGGATAGGGATTCATAATGTGGGTAACACCAAATTCTTGGAATTTTGCCTGCAATGAAAGTGCGTTTGAATAAGGAACGGTATCATCTTTCATTCCGTGGTTGATAACCGTGGGGATTGTGTGTTTGTCAACATAATAAAGGGGTGAATGCTTTTTGAGAATATCGTTTGCAAGGTGAGCGTTTTCAAGGGTAAGTTCTTCGCCGTAGCAGAGAGAAGCAATCTGCCTGTAAAGCTCTTTCAAAGCATCGTTTGCGTTTTCATTGTGGAAATTCGGGTCGAGCAAATCCGTCGGTCCGCTGCAGTTTACAACGGCAACCGGTTCAATGGGGGAGCTGTCTTTTCTTGCGTATGGATAAAGCATAGAAAGATGTCCGCCTGCGGAATGACCCGAAAGAAGCATTTTGTTTATGTTAACCCCGTATTTTGTGCCTGTGTTTTTGATTTTATGGAGAGCCGATTCGATATCGTCAAGAATATCGTCAAACGAAACATCATAGCTCAGATAACGGTAATTGATTGTTGCGGCAGCGTAGCCTTTATCAGCCCATATTCTGATGTAATCGCTGTATGCGCTTTTATCGCCCGCAATCCACGCACCGCCGTGAATCATCAGCACAAGACCGACCTCACCGTCGCTGTTTTTGGGAATGTAAAGGTCAAGTTTATTTCTTTCATGGCTGCCGTATGCAAGATCTTGAAAATAATAGCTGTTTTCGGTTTCCGTGAAAATCTCTCCTTTATATTCGATTCCGAACAGATTACAAATAAACAATACTATCGCAAGAAAAAATGCCGTGATTTTATCAAACATATTTATTCTCCTAACATTCCGATGATTCTGTCAACGCATTCCTCAGGAGTCAGTCCCGTGCAGTCAACGGTGATATCCGCATATTTTTCATAAAGGGGAGCTCTTTCTTCAAAGAGAAGGGCAAGGGTTGTGCCCTCTTTCATAGCTATTCCGCGGGTATGAATATTGTTTATGCGTTTTTCAAGCTCCGCACAATCAACCTTAAGATAAACGGTTTTTCCGCTTTCTCTGAGTTTCTGCATTGCTTTATCGCCGTAAACGGCACTTCCGCCCGTTGCAATAACGCAATTTGAAAAATCCGCTTCGCAGATAACATCGTTTTCGATTTTCAGAAACACGTCAATGCCGTGTTTTTGGATGATATCGCAAAGGCTTGACGAATGCTTTTTCTGAATCAGTAAATCTGTATCCGTAAAATCCATAAGCATAGATTTTGCGAGGATAACTCCGATTGTGCTTTTGCCCGCACCGGGCATACCGATAAGAGTTATATTTTTCATTGCTTATTCAATTCCCTTAACGGTGTAATCCTGAGCTTCGATAACCGATTTGAGTGTGTCGTCCGAAACGGGAGAGTTAAGAGTAACAATTGCAGTTCCGTTTTCGTGGCTGACCATAGCCTCTGAAACCTCGGGAAGAGCTTCAAGAGTTTTCTTTACTCTCGCTTCGCAGTGGCAGCACATCATACCTTCGATTTTCATTGTCTTTTTCATTTGTTTTATCTCCTTTACTTTTTTCTCTTTTTTTATCGGATATATTTTTGCAAGGTTCAGTCTTAAGGCGTTTGAAACAACACAGAAGCTTGATATACTCATAGCCGCCGCGCCGAACATCGGATTCAGCTCCCAACCGAAAATGTCGATGAATGCACCTGCGGCAAGCGGTATACCTATTATATTATAAACGAATGCCCAGAAAAGATTTTCTTTGATATTGCGAAGCGTTGCCCTGCTCAGGCGTATTGCCGCAGCAACATCGGAAAGTCTGCTTTTCATCAGCACTATATCAGCCGAATCAATCGCAATATCCGAGCCTGCGCCGATTGCAATGCCCGTGTCAGCCGCCGTTAATGCAGGTGCATCGTTGATGCCGTCACCGACCATTGCAACAAGTCGGAGGCC
>JAZNRG010000097.1:0-16756 GCA_045590575.1 Acutalibacteraceae bacterium
ACCAACGACCACGACAGTTCAAGATCACATAGTTATCTCGGTTTGCTGGCGATTGACCAATCCCGTTATACAAACACGGATCAGATTCCCAACCTTAAAATCGGTTATGATGCGTTGAGAGTAAGCAGCTATAAAAAAGACTCGCTCGGTAAATATAACACCTACTATACCGTAGGTGACGAGCTGGCATACACAGCCTCAAGCCTTTCTGCAGCTCCCAGCGGCTGGACTTCGTACAGTAGCCATACCAATATTGCAGACAGCATTAGCATTCCCTACAGAGAATCCTTCGTTCCTTCATATAAGGTTGCAGGTCTTGACGGCAAATATCTCCACGCAATTGCACAGGGTACAGCTAATCAGACCATCAACCCGAATCAGTATTCAACCGCAGGTACTTCGGTTCTCATCTCCCTTACAGACAAGAGTGCTCTGCGTGAGTCTGTTATGGACGGCTACGGCGTAAAAGACCCTGACGACGAATTCCTTGAAAAGCTCGAAGAAGCGGCAACAATTCTCGGTGATCCCAGTGCAAGTCAGGAAGAAATCGACAGAGTTAATGATGCTATCAACGAGTATGTTAACATCTTCTACGCATTGAAATACGATAACCTCTTCAGTGCTTATGAAATGTCGCTGTATTCCGACAGCATGGCAATTGCCGGAAACAGAGGCACAGCCACCTACCAGAACGGTACAATCACTGTTGTTAACGATACTATTACTGCAGGCGAAGCATACACCAGCTATGGTTCGGCAAACAATTTCTACAAAGTTAACCTCACTCCCAACACAGAATATGTATTCGAATATGATGTAACAACAAACGTAAAATCCCAGGCATTTATGTTCTTCTATAATGCAAGCGGCGGCAACGGAGATGTACCGACAAATATGTCCATTCAGACAAACGGCGGTGCATGGTCATCAAAAACCGAAGGTAATTCTTGGTGGGGTAATTACGGCAACGCAGGCACATACCACTATGTCATAAAATTCACAACAGGTGCCAATACAACTCAAGCAGCTTTCCGTTTCGGTAACACAACCAACGACCCCTGCACATCAACCTTCTCCAACATCAAACTGATTGATGCAGAACGCTATTATGCCGATGTTGTATACGAAAAGTTTGAAGATGTTTACGAAGAATACGCTTATTACGGTACTCTTTATACTCCCGTCAGAAACGGCTACACCTTCAAGGGTTGGTTTGATGCCGACGGCAACTCGATAACCGCTATCGACACCGCAACAGAGCACAGATCAATCTTCTCCAAATGGGATCTCAACACCTACACTGCTACTTATAATGCAAACGGCGGCAGCGTATCCCCCACAAGCCAGCAATATACAGTTGAGACCACTCTCACCATTCCCACTCCCTCACGCAGCGGCTATGCATTCCAAGGCTGGACGGTAACCGTTGCGGACGGTAACTGGGAGCTCAACGGTATCTGTTCACCCGGCGAAGTTCCCTCAACAATGTACGGTAACGTAACCCTTACCGCTCAGTGGGCACTCGATGAAATCCCCGTTTACTTTGACACTATTCTCGATTTCGACGATTGGAACACCAAAACCGCAAGCAACGCAACATTCACCGATGTTGCCGCTAACGGCTTCACCCTCACATCAAATGAAGGTGTAGGCGAAGGCACATCATCTTCACCCTATTTTGCAGTTGAACCCGGTCAGAAATACAAAATCGACATCGATATCACAGGCAACAACTGGGATGTATACATCTTCTTCTGCGACGCTAACGGCAACTGGATTGATTTCCAGGACAGCACAAACAGATATGCTGCAAACGGTCACGGACCTGCAGACCGTGTGTTCACAGCTCCCAATAAATCAGAGGTTGTTAAGGCACAGATTCGTGTTGACTCCAACGGCTCAAACAACTCGGTAACCTTCAGCGACATCAGAGTTTACGAAGCAGGTACACGCGCTGCAAACGTTAACGTTCCCGATGCAAATATGACCGTTACCTACGGCGATTCCTTCGGCACTCTTCCCGTTCCCACAAGAGAAGGTTACACCTTCCTCGGCTGGTACGATGAAAACGACACCCAGGTAGTTGATAATCAGACCGTTGATTACACCTCAGCCGTTTACCTCAAGTCAAAATGGGCAATCAGCAACGATGCCCTTGTAAAAGATGATGTTGTTATCGACTTCGGCGCTCCTGTTGTTATTGAACCTCTTAAGAACGACAAGCTGAAAGATGTAACATTCCTCGGCATAAGTGCTGACGGAGAAAACCACAGCAAAGCAGAACTCACCGGCACTTACGGCACATTCACAGTAACCGGTGAAACCGTTACTTATAAGCCCACAAAGGCAGTTGACGACGTTGACACAATCTACTATCACGCATCTGTTACCGATACTGACGGCACAACAACAAAACTCCAGAACGAAATCACCGTTGTTCCCGCATCAAACATTCTCTACGAAGAAAACGTATTTGTTGACGGCACCACAGGCAAGACCGCTTGGGAAACCGTCGGCACAGCAAAGACCGCAAACCAGGATGCTTATCCCTATTCAGGCACCAAGACCGAGGTTTACGGCTACGATGAAAGCTACAGCACATACTCTCAGTATTCAAACGGCTCAGCCCTTCAGGTTAACGTAAATGCAACCAACAAGCGTTCCGAAATCAAGATGTTTGATTTCGCAGGTTCAGGCTTTGACCTTAACGGTGTTTGCGGCAAAGACACAGGCGTTCTCATCGTTTCGCTCATGGATACCGCAGCAAACGACGGCAAAGGAAAAATGGTTAAATCCTATGTTATCGATACCTATTACAATGACGTAGACGGTGACGGCGTAAACCTCTATGCGAATAACCTTTATCAGGTTCCCGTCCTTCACGAGGATGCTATCGGCTACGGCAACTACAAGATTCAGATTGTTGCTTCATGGCTTCCCACAATGTCGGGCGCTATCAATGCTGCAGAAAAAGCTGAAACTCAGGCAGTTGAAGGCTTCGACGGTATGACAGTAAGCTCAGCAACAGTTGAAGATGATGCATATCTCCGCGAAGCTCTCGAAGAAATCGGCATGGAAGATATCCTCAACGCTGAAGAAGTTGAAGTTATCTGGTTCGATGATAATTCCGTTCTCAACGGCGGCACAGGCGCAAGCGATGTTGATGAAGGTATGATGGAAACCGCATCTCTTGAAAACTTTGCTCTTGTTAACATTATCGACTCCGTAAGAGTTTATAATCCTCTCGACGGCGACGATCAGTATTACATCGACACCGAAAAGGGCGCTCAGTACTTCAACGTTATGGATAACCTTGTTAACGTTGATGCCGAAAACGGCAACCCCATCACCGGTTCAGGCAGCTACTTTGCATATGTTACCGGCAAGGATTTCGGTGTAATTGATATTGACCATTATAAAGAATACGGACCTAAGGATGAACTTTATCTTGCAAACACCACAGAAGGTGAAAACGCAGTTGCATTCGCAATTGAGAATTTCGCAGGCTCAGGCGCTAAGGTTGCAATCAGCCTCAGAGCTGCTCAGGGTACTCCCGAAGTTAAGGTTGGCAATAAGAAGTTCACTATCAGCAGCAACACCGAAATGTACTATGATATTACGGATTATGTTGTTGAAGACGCAACCACCGGCAAGGGTACAATAACCGTGCAGAACTTAACTGACGGAACATTGCTCACAGTAGGTTCTATCAAGGTTTCGAGTGCTCTTACAGAAATTGCTTCTCTCTCATCTGATATCGATCTTATGACAGTAAGAACAATGATGATGGCTCCCGCAGAAACTGTTGAACCCAACACACCCAATGCAGAGCCCGAAACTCCCGTTGAGCCTGAAGATCCCTCAGATGAGCCTACCGACGAACCCACTGAGAATCCCACGGATGAACCTACCGACGAACCCACTGAAGACCCTGCAGACGGCAATGACGAATCAGGCTGCTGGCTCGTAAGACTCTTCAAGTGGCTGGTTGAAAAGTTCACAATGATTTTCAATGCTGTTAAAAGCATTCTCGGATTTTAAGAAAGGAGCAGGATAATGAATAAATATATGAAACCTACTTTGCAGGTTATTACTCCCGGAACTGCAGGCGGCTCCGCTTCGTCCTGTTCAACAGGTACAGTAGACGCCAAAGAGATTATGGATATCCTTATCTCCATGGGTTATGATCCTAAGAACGCATTCGGTATGATGGAATCTTCTTGTACCGAACCGGTTACATTTGACGATTACTGCAAATTCTCATCAGGTATTACAGTATTCTACTCATAATATCAATTCATCCACCCGCACGGTGTTAACCGTGCGGGTGTTTTTTTTAAAAAACACTAACACTTCTTCTGCGTTATGTGTTATCATATTATTGTATATTAATCTGAAGGAGAATTCCCGTGAAGAAACTGTTTTGCATTATTCTTACCGTCACAATTGCTCTGAGCTGCTTTGCTTTTTCAGTAAACGCAGAAACCGAAAAAGATATCAAGATTGAAATCGCACCTTTCCTTTATAAATCAACACTCTATCAGATGGAGTTTCCAAGCCATCAATCTTATGCCATCAAAGAAAAAAGTGTTGAAGGCGATTACACCATATCCCGTGAGCTCAACAACCTTGCCTATACCTTCACCTTTCCCGAAGGAACAACAGAAATAGACTGCAAGGTATCTCTCAACGGTGAAACGGATTGGCGCGGATATAATCTTAACGTCAAAGATAATCCTAACTATTGGGAAAAGGATGATAACGGAAATGTCGACCTCACTCAGCCGATAATTTTTAAACGTGATCCCGTTATCGCCGAGCAGGATGAATACGGCGTTTTATACCGTGATTATCTTATGGGCAACGGTATGGAAGGTTTCAAAGATATTGAAAAGATTTACTGGAAAGTCAGCTGCATATGCAACGGCGAAACCTTAACAGAATGCTTTGATATAAAGATTTACGATTACGATAATTCCGAAAAGCAAGTTGTTCGTGCAGTCAATTTCAATGTTGCGGGTCTCCCCTTTGGTTACTTGCAGGGAAATAACGTAATTGCCAATCAAAAGAGTGCAGGTAAATATCTTTCCGAAAACGGTTTTGATATTGTTGCCGTTCAGGAAGATTTCGGCTATCATAAGCATCTTGTTGAAAACATGAACGGATTCGGATATATGACCAACCACACGGGAAGTGTTCCTGGAGGCGACGGACTCAATATATTCACAAAAAATATGCCCGTATATAACGAAACCCGAGTCAGCTGGAACGAAGCCTGCGGCATTCTTTCAGACGGCTCAGATGAACTCACTCCCAAAGGCTTTGTTTATTCGGTTATCGATATCGGCAACGGTATTTACGTTGATTTTTATAATCTTCACGCAGATGCCTACGGCGGCGACGGTTCAAAATCCGCAAGATCAAGTCAGTATAAACAGCTTGCTGAATTCATAAAAGCACGCTCCGCCGAAAACGACAGACCCGTAATCGTAACGGGCGATTTCAATAACCATATCCATACCCACGAAGATGACGGTGCGCTTTATAAAACACTTTATCTTGAATGCGGATTAAAGGATGCCTGGATGGAATACCACAACGGCGGTGACTATTTTAATCTCTACAAATGGCACATATCGGGTCTTCCTGCCTGGGGCAACTGGGACTCTGTTGAAAGATTTATGTATAAATCGGGCGGCGGCATTGATGTTACGGTCAGCGATTTCAGATATGTTGAGGTTACCGATGATAAGGGTAACGTAATATCCGACCATTCATCTGCCGAATGCGATTTCACATTTATAAAAACCGAAGATTTCGTTGAAAACACTCAGGATTTTATAATTCCCGAGAAAAACGAAAACGGTTTTCTTTACCGCCTCAAATGGATTTTCAAAGATCTGATTATGATATTCTCTGACCTCAGCAATTTTCCGGAACTTCTGAAAGAATTTTAAACGATAAAAAACAACAACCTGACTGTTCATGAACAAACAGTCAGGTTGTTGTTTTTTATCTGAATGAACTCGATGGAAATCTCTTGTCAGATATTAAAGAAAATAATAAAAATATATATTAATATGTTGACTTTATATATTATAATATAGTAATATATAAAGTGTATAATTGTTTATTGGTGGAGGTGCGTCATGGTAGATATTCATTGCCATATTTTACCCGGATTTGACGACGGTTCGGATAATCTTGAAGAGTCCGTCAGAATGGCAAAACTTGCCGTCAGCGGCGGAACAAAAGCCTTGATTACCACCCCGCACAGCAACATTCCGGGATCGTATCAGAACTACCTCGATAAAGATTATGTTGAAAACTTCAAGGCCCTTAAAACCAAACTCAAGGAAGAAAATATTCCGCTTGAAATTTATCCCGGTCACGAAATCTTTGCTTCGGAAGATTTCATTGAAATGATAAAAAAGAAAAGGCTTCTCACTCTCTGTGATTCGGATTATCCGCTGGTTGAATTTGCATTCAGAGCGCGTTCGGAATCTGTTTATGAAAAACTTCAGCGCCTTGTTGCCGAAGGTCTCACTCCGATAGTCGCACACCCCGAAAGATACGCTTTTGTTGCGGAGGACCGTTCAGCGGCATTAAGGCTCAAAAAAATAGGCTGTCTTTTACAGGTGAACAAGGGAAGCCTCAAAAACAAATTCGGCAATAATGCATATGAGATTTCTCAAAGCATAATCAGACACGGCGTTGCGGATTTTGTGGCAAGCGATGCCCACAGCCCGTATATGAGAACCCCCTATCTTGCCGATGCATATGAGATAGTCTGCGAAATGAATTCATCATCATATGCAAACCTGATTCTTAAAGAAAATCCTCAGAAGGTTCTAAAAAACGAAAAAATCAAATGATAACAGGTGAAAACAATGAAACCGTTCAGAATAATAATTTTAATTGCATTTGCGTTTGTTTCAATCGCTTCAATTGCCGTCTTTATCGGCGAAAAGCTCGCGGTTGACAAGACAATACCCGTAATTACCGTTGAGGAAGAAATGATTGAGGTAAGCCTCAAGGCAACAGACGAGGAGCTTCTCAAAGGTGTTACCGCTTATGACGAAAAAGACAAAGACCTCACAAGCCAGATTATCATCGAATCCATTTCAAGATTCACCGAAAAGGGCGTCAGCAAAGTTACTTATGCAGTCTGCGACAGCAATAATAATGTCGCCAAGGCTTCGAGAATGATAAAGTTCAAGGGGTATAAGTCACCCTGGTTTGAAGTTACAGGTAATCTTTGCTTTTCACTTTATGAACGCATTGACATAAGCGAAATGATATCTGCGGTTGACAGTATTGAGGGTGGATGGATATCAAAAGACATCGTAATCACTTCCGATGACTACACCACCTCGATCCCCGGTGCGTACTCACTTGATGTAACCGTAAACAACGCAAAAGGTGACTCTTCTCAAATAAAGCTTCCCTTCATTGTCGAAGATAGACCTCTCTCCGCACCGACAATCGAGCTTAAAGAATATCTCGCATACACAAAAAAAGGTAAAACAATTGATTTTAAATCATATATCGTAGATGCTCTTGATTCAAAAGAAGAAAGCCTGAATGATAAAGTAACCGTTGAATCCAACGTGGATTTCAAGAAACCCGGCACATACAATGTGCATTATTATGTCACGGACAGCAACAATTACAGAGGTCACAGCGTGCTGACCGTTGTAGTCGAGGAATAACAGCTTATGAAAAAGAACAAAATTACAATTGAACTATACAGTCTGATAAAGGATGTTATCAAAGATATCTGGGTCGTTTTCCTCTGCGCGGTTATCGGTGCAATGGGATTCTACCTTGTTACTCATGCGGCATATAAGCCGATGTACACTTCAACAGCAACCATGACTGTTCTCAACAGCCACTCCGGTACAGCGTCTTATGCAACATACACCATCTCAACGGAAAAAGCCAATGTGCTTGTAAACCTTTTTACAGAACCTGCAATAAGAGACTGTGCTGCGGAATATCTTGAGCTCGACAGCTTTGACGGCACCGTATCAGCCAGAGTTCTTGATCAGACAAACTTCATTGAGCTTCAGGTAACGGCAAGCCATCCTGAAAAGGCATACAGACTTCTCGATGCCATAATCAATTCTCATCATAAAGTCTCAAATAAGATATTCACAAATGCAGGCATTACCGTTATCAGCTTGCCTACCGTTCCGACAGGGCCGTCAAACCATATTTCAAATACAAACCGCAACCTTGTGATTATGGCTTGTGCAACTCTTTCGCTTGCTCTTATTGTTGCATTTTCTCTTATGCGTAACACCGTAAAGAAAGAAAGCGACTTTGAAGAGAAGATTGAATCAAAACTTATCGGCACAATCGCTCACGAAGACAAGAGGATGTCTTTTCAGGATATCATGCAGAAAAAGAAAAAAGGATTGCTTATTCACAGCAACGCGCACATCAGTCTGAGATTTACCGAGAACTTCCATAAAATCGCCGCAAAGCTCGAACACCGAAAAAATCGACTGGGCGACAAAGTAATTGCAATCACCAGTGTTGCCGAAAACGAAGGCAAGTCTACCTGTGCAGCAAACATAGCCGTTTCACTCGCAGACAGAGGCAATAAAGTCGTTCTTCTTGATATGGACTTCAAAAAACCCGCACTTCACAAAATTTTCAACGAAGAAGAGATTGAAAACGGTGAGCTTTCAGATATGCTCAAAAAAGAAGTTTCCTATGAAGACTTCGCTTTCAGACAGTTCAAGAAAACCTCTCTTTATGTTGCGGTCAACACCAAAGCCGATTCCGAGTACCGCAATCTTATTGAAGACAACAGTATAACAGAACTTATCGGAAAACTCCGCACTGAATATGACTACATCATTATCGATACCGCTCCCCTTTCTCTCGACTCTACGGTTACCGATATCATCGGTATGGTTGATAAAACAATTCTTATTGTCAGAACAGACACCGTGCACGTGAATGCATTGAATGACGCCATAACAACAATCAGTAAAATCAGCTCAAACCTGGCAGGCTGTATCCTCAACGATGTTCACATGAACATTCTTCCCTTCAGCTTTACAGGCAACGACGAGAGCAACCGTTACGGCGGATACAGATACGGCAAACATTCCCGCTACGGCCACTACGGAAATTATTCCGCTCCCAAATACGATATTGAGCCCATCCCCGAAACTCCGGAAGGTGCAGACAATAACGCTCAGGAAACTGCAGATGAATCTGCCGGACAGTAATTCCTTAACTAAATTAATTGAAAGAAAGATCCGAAATGAATCAGACTTCTAAAAACAATCTTAAAAGTGAAAACATAACGGAAAACATCAAGGATGTTTTCGTTACGGTTTATCTCAATGACATCATCAAGGCTATGCAGAGATTCTGGTGGGTCTGCGTTGCAGCTGCGATATTGTTCGGCAGCTACAGCGCAATAAATCAAAGGATAAACTACGTTCCCAAGTATGAATCGGAGGTTACGCTTACGGTCAACACGCAGAATGCGGTTTCTGCTGTCAACGGTATTTCGGTTTACTCCTTCTACTACGACTCAACCACCGCATCTCTGCTCTCATCAACCTTCCCGCATATTCTCAACTGTAATCTGCTTCAGATTGCAGTCTGTGAGGACCTCGGTGTTTCATCCATGCCTGCGAAAATCAGTGCTCACGCCGTAGACGGAACAAATATGTTCACTCTTACAGCAGAAGGCATAGATCCTCAGCTTACATACGATGTGCTTATATCGGCAATTGAAAACTATCCTTCTGTTGCAAAGTATGTTGTGGGTAACATAACTTTTGAAATTCTCAAGCAGCCTATGGTTGCTACAAAGCCTTCAAACAGCCCCGACTATTTAGGTGAAGCTCTTAAAGGAGCAATCATCGGCGTATTCTTCGGACTTCTGTTTATATTTATCTACATCATCCAGAGAAAAACGGTCAAGACAAAATCCGATATCAAAAACCATCTTACACTCGAGTCGCTCTCGGTTATTCCCCAGGTTACTTTCAAAAAGAGAGCTATGCCGGGCGATAAGTCACTCCTTTTCACGAATCCCGATATCGGAAGCGGATTCCCCGAATCCTTCCGTGTTCTCAGAAACATTTTCATCTCATCGCTTAATGAGAATGAAAAAATTGTTATGACTACAAGCTCTGTTCCGGGCGAAGGCAAAACAACAATTGCAACGAACCTTGCTCTTTCGCTTGCCGACCACAGCAAAAATATACTTCTTATCGACGGCGATATCAGACACCCAAGTGTTGCACCTCTTCTGGGCGTTGACACGGAAAACATTGAGTATGAAACCGTTACGGATCTCTACAAGATTGCATATCTCGAAAAGTATAAGCTCCGTATTCTTATTCCCACTCCGAGCGAAGAAGAAAAAACAGGATATTTCACTTCGGGCAACATTAAGCAGATGTTTGATAGCCTCAGGGATTCATACGATTACATCCTTGTTGATACCCCCCCTTGCGGTCTTATTTCCGATGCTCTTTTCATAGCTCAGTACGCTGATGCTGCAATTTTCGTAACTTATCAGGATGCAGTAAGAATCTCAAGAGTCAAGAATACTCTCGACGGTCTTATGTCCACCGATATCCATATACTTGGCTGTGTTCTTAACGGTGCAATTTCCGGATTCTCGGGCTACGGCTACGGTTATTACGGCTACGGTTACGGTTATGGCTACGGTTACGGAAAATACGGCTACGGTTATGGCTACGGCAAGTACGGTCTTGGTTATGGCGGTTACGGTTACGGCTACGGCGAAGATAAGCACAAGCACCATCACCGTCATTCAAAACACAGAAGAAAGCATTCTTCAAAAACTCCTGCACTTCAAACTCCGGTTAAGAAACCTGCCGTTGAAGTAAAATCAGAACCCGCTATTGAGGAAAAGGCTGAACAGCAAAAAAACGACACTCCTGCAGAAACAAAGAACAAGAAAAACAAAAAAAATAAAAAGAAAAATTCTTCCGTGCCTGCTGCCTCAGAACCCGAAAAGGCAACAGAATCAGAAGAAACAAAAACCAACGACAGCGAAACCGTTGAAGTATCAACAGAAAAAGCGGAAGAAGCAAAAAAAGAAACTGTCAACGAAGAGATTTCCGAAGTTGAAAACAACAAATCTTCCGAAGAAAGCACTCCCGTGAGCGAAGAATCTTCTGACGACGAATCGGACAATAACGAAACAACATCCGAAAAAACAGAGGAAGTGACTTCGGATGCTGAAGAAACTGCCGAAGAAAAGGCAGAAAATTCTGCAGATGAAGAAAATGAAGATTCGGAAGAATTCTCTGTTTTTGATTAACACCCCAAAAAGTAATTAAAGGCTGAAATGTGCCTGATATGAAGGACTGATAGAAATGTCATTGAAAAAGCCTCGCCGCACCAAGCAAAAATTTCATATTGAAACCTGGCACATCAAAGCTATCTTCCTGATGGTTTATGATGTTATGGCAATCAACATTTCATATTTTCTCGCCCTTTGGATAAGGTTTGACGGAGTGTTTTCGGAAATTCCTTCAAAATATCTTGATCCCTATGTTTACTTTATTCCCATATACTCGGTTATCACGCTCGTTATATTCTATCTCCTCAGAATGTACCACAGTGTGTGGGAATATGTGAGCATCAGAGAACTTATGAGAGCGGCTCTCGGAAGTGTTGCCGCATCAGTAACTCATATTATACTTATCACCCTGATTTTCGGAAGAATGCCCCTTTCATATTATCTTTGGGGTTCCTGCTTCCAGGTACTTCTCGTGCTCGCCGCAAGATTTTCCTATAGAATTTTTACCGCCGCACCTCAGCTTTTCGGAACAGATTTAAATGATTCTCCTTCTTTCCACAGAGTTATGATAATCGGTGCAGGCGATGCAGGCAGAATGCTCCTTGAGAACATCCAAAAAACAAGAGCCAACAAAGACCGCGTTGTTTGCCTTATTGACGATAATCCCGACAAACAGAACAGATATTTTGACGGTGTTCAGATTGTAGGCGGGCGTGATGATATTCTTCACTGTGCCGAAAAATTCAATGTTGACAAAATTTATATTGCGATGCCCAGCGCATCAAAAGAAAACCTCAGAGATATTGTCAATATATGTAAAGAAATAGGCTGTGAAACAAAAACCCTCCCCGATTTCTATCAATATGTTAACTCAGGTATTACCACAGGTGCTCTCAAAGAAGTTTCCGTTGAAGATCTTCTCGGCAGAGAAACTATTGCTGCCGATATGAAAGAGGTTTATAACCTCATCAAAGGAAAAACAATTCTTGTTACGGGCGGCGGCGGTTCAATCGGCAGTGAGCTTTGCCGTCAGGTTGCGGCTCATAATCCCGAAAGGCTCATCATTTTCGATATCTACGAAAATAACGCCTATGCCATCCAGCAGGAACTGCGCGATAAATACCCGTTTATGAACCTCGATGTTCTTATCGGTTCAGTCCGCGATTCAAGAAGACTTGATTTTGTTTTCAAAAAGTACAAGCCCGATATCGTTTACCACGCAGCAGCTCACAAACACGTTCCCCTTATGGAGGACAGCCCCTGCGAAGCTATAAAAAACAACGTAATCGGTACATATAAAACAGCATATGCCGCAATGGTGAACAACTGCTCAAGATTTGTTCTTATCAGTACGGACAAGGCTGTTAATCCCACAAACATTATGGGCGCCAGCAAGCGCCTTTGCGAAATGGTTGTTCAGTCCTTTGACAGAAAAATCAAGGAAAACAAGCAGACCGAAATTCCCAGAATGTTCACCCATCTTGAAGAAGGAACTACCCACTCATGCTCTGTTCCCGAAAACATAACAACAGAATTCGTTGCAGTAAGATTCGGCAACGTTCTCGGCTCCAACGGCTCGGTTGTTCCCCTCTTCAAAAAGCAGATTGAAAACGGCGGTCCCGTTACGGTCACTCACCCCGACATCATCAGATATTTCATGACCATTCCGGAAGCTGTTTCTCTCGTGCTTCAGGCCGGTGCATATGCCAAGGGCGGTGAGATATTCGTTCTCGATATGGGCTCACCCGTTAAAATCGACACTCTTGCAAGAAATCTTATAAAACTCTCGGGACTCAAACCCGATGTTGATATCAGAATCGAATACACAGGCCTTCGCCCAGGAGAAAAGCTCTATGAAGAAAAGCTTATGGAAGAAGAAGGAATGAAGACCACTCCCAACAAGCTCATTCATATCGGTAATCCCATTCAGTTTGATACCGACTTGTTCCAGAAACAGCTCGGAGAGCTTATGCTCGCCGCATATGAAAACACAGAAAAAATCACCGATATGGTAAAAGAAATGGTTCCCACTTACAAAACTGGAAATTAAGAAAGAGGTTTATGTTTATGGCAAACATTCCCTTCAGCCCTCCCGATATCACCGAGGCAGAAATAAACGAAGTTTGCGAAACACTCCGCTCAGGCTGGATAACAACAGGCCCGAGAACAAAGGAATTCGAGCGCAGACTTGCAGAATACTGCGGCACCGAAAAAGTTGCTTGTCTTAACTCGGCAACTGCGGCTCTTGAACTGAATCTGCGTGTACTCGGCATCGGCGAAGGTGACGAGGTTATCGTTCCTGCCTATACATACACCGCATCCGCATCGGCGGCAATTCACGTCGGCGCAAAGGTTATTTTCATCGACAGCAAGCCCGGTTCATTCGAGATGGATTACGACCTTATGGAATCGGCTATAAACGAAAAAACAAAAGCAATTATCCCCGTTGACCTTGCGGGAATAATCTGCGATTACGACAGAATTTATGCCGCAGTCGAAAACAAAAAACATTTTTTTACTCCTGCCAATGATATTCAGAAAGCTATGGGCAGAGTTGCGGTGTGTGCCGATTGTGCCCACGCTCTCGGTGCAATAAAAGATGGCAAGAATGCAGGACAGATTGCGGATTTCACTTCATTCTCTTTCCACGCCGTAAAGAATCTCACAACCGCAGAGGGCGGTGCAGCAACATGGAAAACGATTGACGGCATTGATAATGATGAACTTTACAAACAATATATGCTCTACAGCCTTCACGGTCAGTCCAAGGATGCCCTTGCCAAAACAAAAGCGGGTGCCTGGGAATACGATATTGTCGGCCCGTGGTATAAATGCAATATGACGGATATCACCGCCGCTATCGGTCTCAAGCAGCTTGAAAGATATCCCGCACTTGTTGAAAGAAGAAAAGTAATTATCGGCAAATATAATGAAATGTGCGATTCTCTCGGAATTGCTTATCTTAATCATTACGGCACAAATCATTCTTCATCGGGTCATCTTTATATAACGAGAATTCCCGGTATATCCGAAGAAACAAGAAACAATATCATCACCGAAATGGCAGAAAGAGGAATTGCCTGCAATGTTCACTATAAGCCTCTGCCGATGATGACAGCATATAAGAATCTTGGCTGGGATATCGCCGATTATCCCAATGCATTTGACTTTTTCAGAAACGAAATCACCCTTCCCCTGCACACAAAACTTTCGGATGACGATGTAAATACCGTCTGCGAAAACTTTTCAGAGGTTGTTAAAAAATATATCTGAGGTAGATGTTTATGATACTGCGAAAATGGAATGACCTTCCCAAAGAAATGCAGATACCTGAGGTCAGGGAATATTATGATTTGCTCAGCAAGAAGAAGTTTCAGCTTGTGCTCAAGCGACTCTTTGATGTTGTTGTGTCATTCTCACTCCTTGCGGTACTTTCCCCCGTGTTTATCATTCTCGCAATCGCAATCAAACTCGATTCCAAAGGCCCCGTTTTCTACCGTCAGACAAGAGTTACTCAGTACGGTGAAAAGTTCCGTATCTTCAAATTCCGTTCAATGGTAACAGATGCGGACAAAGGCTCGCTTCTGACTGTCGGCGGCGACTCCAGAATCACAAAAACGGGCAGATTCATCAGAAAATATAAGCTCGACGAATTCAGCCAGCTTATTGATGTTTTAAGAGGTACAATGACATTCGTAGGCACAAGACCCGAAGTGCCCAAATATGTTGAAAAATACACTCCCGAAATGATGGCAACTCTCCTTCTCCCTGCAGGCATCACTTCGGAAGCAAGCGTTTATTACAAAGACGAAAACGAGCTTCTTGATGCCGCAGAGGATGTTGAAAAAACATATCTCGAGGTAGTGCTCCCCGATAAAATGAAATATAACCTTGCCGCAATCCGAAGCTTCAGCTTCATTGACGACATAAAGGTTATGATTCTTACCGCTCTTGCGGTTTTCAAATAAGAGGAAATAAAAATGAAGAATAAGAAACATCTTATCGCACTTCTTACGAATAATGATGACGATATCTATTGCTTCCGAAAAGAACTTGTTGAAGCCATAATCGATGCAGGCTATGAAATGCTCATCTCCTGCCCCGACGGTGAAAAATTTGAACTGATGAAGCACCTTGAATACCGCTATGATAACCCCGCTATTGACAGACGAGGCACAAACATCGTTGCGGATGCAAAGCTCTTTCTTCATTATTTCAAGCTCTTTATCAAAAATAAACCTTCGGTTGTTCTTACATATACCGCAAAGCCGAATGTTTACGCGGGACTTGCTGCTTATCTGCTGAGAATCCCCGTTATAAGCAATGTTACGGGATTCGGAAGCGTTCTGAATGAAGGCGGATTAAAACAGAAGCTGATAATGACACTCTTCAAATTCGCATTTCGCCGCTCAGCTTGCGTTATGTTCCAGAATTCAACCAATATGAAACTTGCGGAAAAATCGGGAATGGTCAAAGGTGAACATAAGCTCATCCCCGGATCGGGCGTTAATACCGACAGATACCCTCTTCAGCCCTACCCCGACGGCGGTAACGGCAAAGACGGCGAAAAAGTTGTTTTCAACTATATCGGCAGAATTCTTCACGATAAAGGCGTTGACGATTACATCGAAGCCGCCAAAAGAATAAAAGCCGAATATCCCAACACCGAATTCAATATGCTCGGATTCATTGAGCCTACGGAAATGCACTATAAAGACATTCTCGCAGAACTCGAAGAAAAAGATATTGTTAAATACAGAGGCAGTCAGAAAGATATAAAACCGTTTGTTACTGCTTCACACGCAACAATTCATCCTTCAACCTACGGCGAAGGTATGAGCAACGTGCTTCTCGAAAGTGCATCAAGCGGCAGACCGATAATTTCAACCGATAACCCCGGATGCCAAGAAACATTTATCGACGGCGAAACGGGATTTATCTATCACGGCGGAGATGTTGATGAACTCTGCGAACAAATCAGAAAGTTTCTTTCTCTGCCCAACAAAGAAAGAAAAATTATGGGTGAAAAAGGAAGAGAATATATAAAAGCAAATTTCTCAAGAGAAATAGTTATCAAAGCATATCTTGAAAAGATAGACAAACTGTGCAAATAAGGGAGTAAAAAAGTATGTTTACAAATCTTTATGAAAAAATCGTTGCAAAAGAAGAAAAAATCTCACTTATAGGTCTCGGCTATGTAGGTATGCCTATTGCCGTTGCATTTGCAAAGAAAGTAAACGTTATCGGATATGACCTTAATGCAAAGAAAATTGATCTTTACAAGAGCGGTATCGACCCCACTCTTGAAGTAGGCGACGAAGCGATAAAGAACACAACCGTTGAATTCACTTCGGATGAAGCAAAGCTCCGCGAAGCAAAATTCCACATCGTTGCAGTTCCCACTCCCGTTAACGATGACCACACTCCCGACCTCACCCCCGTTGAGGG
>JAZNRG010000098.1:0-7552 GCA_045590575.1 Acutalibacteraceae bacterium
TAGCATAATAGTTGAGCCCACAAGCGGCAATCAGGGTATTGGCCTCGCTCTTGTCGGTGCTGTAAGAGGATATAAAACCAAAATCATTATGCCTGACTCAGTCAGTGAAGAACGCAGAAAGCTCGTTGAACATTACGGTGCTGAAACAATTCTTGTTCACGATAACGGCAATATCGGTCTTTGCATTGAAGAATGCCTCAATCTTGCTCTTAAAATGAAAGCTGAAGATTCAAATGTTTTTGTTCCTCAGCAGTTTGAGAATCCCGCAAACCCCGCAATTCAGCGTTCGGCAACCGCTGTTGAAATCCTTGAGCAGGTCGGTAAACCCATACACGGCTTCTGCTCGGGTATCGGAACGGGCGGAACTATAACCGGAATTGGCGAAGTGCTCAAGGAGCACAATCCCGATATGACAATCTGGGCTGTTGAACCCGAGAATGCCGCCATCCTTTCGGGCGGTTCAATCGGTACACACGTTCAGATGGGTATCGGCGACGGACTTATTCCTGATATTCTCAACACAAAGGTTTTTGACGATGTTTGTATCATCAAGGATGAAGAAGCAATTCAGGCTTCAAAAGACCTTGCTGCAAAAGAAGGCATTATGTGCGGCATCAGCAGCGGCACCAATGTTGCGGCGGCTATGAAGCTTGCAAAGGTACTGGGTAAGGGCAAGACTGTTGTTACCGTTCTTCCCGATACAGCAGAAAGATATTTCTCAACACCTTTATTTGATTAAAAAAATAAAAGCGGTTTGCAAAGATTAATTCTCTGCAAGCCGCATTTTTGTTGTAGGGGCGACTCACGAATCGCCCGCTGATTATTTAAGTCTGTCAGCAATGATTTCTTTAACTGTATCGATAACCTTGTCAAGCTCAACCCTGATATTGATTTCCTTATCTCTGGTAACAATTTCGCAAACGCCTTCCTTGAGATTACGGGGGCTTACAACCACTCTTACGGGCACGCCGAGAAGGTCTGCATCGGAGAACATTGCGCCGGGACGGATGTTTCTGTCGTCATAGATAACTTCCATTCTTTCGTCAAGCATCTTCTGATAAAGGCTATCGGAAACACCTCTGCATTCTTCGTCATCAGCTCTGAGACAGCAGATCTGAACGTGCCAGGGAGCAATGCTCATCGGCCAGATGGGGCCGTAATCGTCATGGTGAGCTTCGCAGACGGATGCTGCAAGTCTGCCTACACCGATACCGTAGCAACCCATAATGGGGTAGTGGAGATTGCCTTCTTTGTCAAGATACTGCATTCCCATTGATTCGGTGTATTTAGTGCCGAGCTGGAAGATGTTACCGACTTCGATACCTCTTGAAATGTTGATTGAAGGCTTGCCGCACTTGGGGCAGATTCCGCCTTCCTTGATTTTTGCAAGGTCGATATATTCAACTTCGCCAACATCTCTGCTAATTTTAAGACCCTTGTAGTGATGGTCGAGGCGATTAGCACCGCAGGAGAGGTTGTGAGTGTTTTCGAGGGACTTATCGAAAAGAACAGTGAACTTCTCTCTGTCCATACCAACGGGGCCGATAAAGCCTGCGAAAAGACCGCAATCGTCGGTAATTACAGCGGGATGAACAGCTTCGCCGAGGTAGTTTGTGAGCTTTGTTTCGTTGATATCAAGGTCACCGCGAACGAAGATAACAACATATTCATCGGTCATATTCTTCTGATACACAACAGCTTTGCAGGATTCTTCAAGAGGAGTCTTAAGGAAGTTGCAGATATCTTCGATAGTGTGGATATCGGGAGTGTAAACAAGTTCAAGCTCTGAGCTTTCACCTGACATTTCATTCTTGATGATGCATTCGGCAGCTTCCATATTTGCTCTGTAGTCGCATTCGGAGCAGACTGCAATTGAGTCCTCACCGATGGGAGTGAGAAGCATATATTCGTGAGAAATCTTACCGCCCATCATACCGGAGTCAGATGCAACGGTGATAACCTCGGGAATGCCTGCTCTTGCAAAGATTCTTTCGTATGCCTTATAGCAAATATCATAGTATCTTTCAAGGTCTTCCTGAGAAGTGTGGAATGAATAAGCATCCTTCATTGTAAATTCACGAACGCGGATAAGACCGCCTCTGGGTCTTGCTTCATCTCGGAATTTGGTCTGAACCTGATAAATCATAAAGGCGTATTTTGTGTAGCTGTTTGCATATTCGCGAACAAGCTGAACGGCAGCTTCTTCATGGGTCATACCGAGAAGCATGGGAGCATCGTTTCTGTCTTTAAAGCGAAGGAGCTCGCTGCCAATGCTTTCGTATCTGCCTGATTCTGACCAGAGAGAAGCGGGCATAACAACGGGAAACTGAACCTCCTGACCGTCAATCGCATCCATTTCTTCTCTGATGATGTTTTCGATTTTTCTTGTTATTCTGCGAAGGGGCATAAATGATGAATAAATGCCGTTTGCGACGCCCTTCATATAACCTCCACGGAGCATCAGCGCATGGCTGTCAATGACGCAATCCGAGGGCTTTTCTTTGAACCTTTCGCCGCAAAGTTTTTCGATTTTCATATCTTTTACCTCCAAAAAAATATCCCGAAGCCAAAAGGCCTCGGGACAAACATAATAGTCTGCGGTACCACCCAAGTTCGGATATTATTTATCCGCTCTCATATCCTTTTAACGGAGGAATCCGGCAAGGCTTGTTTCGCCTGCAGCTCAAAGACGGGTTCAATGCGATGATATAAGAGCTTGCACCGACCGCTCTTTCTCTGAAAAATCAATCTGCATTTACTGTTTCTTATCATAGCTTTTAAAATTTACTATAATATTCTACTCTAATTAGATTGAAATGTCAATAAAATTCTTGTGTTCTATTAATTTCTCTCAAAATTATACAAAAATATTGGTTTATGTAAAAAACTGTTACAAAAACGGTTGATTTGTACTTTGTTTAGTGATAAATTAAAACTATATAGTAGATAAAGATATAAAGGCGGTGTTACAATGGGTAACGGAATCAGCGCCGTAACAGGCGGCAAAGGTCACGTCGGATTTGCGCTTGTTAAGGAGCTTGCTGACAGAGGCGAAAAAATAAGGCTTCTCGTCCGCGGCGAAACTGATGTTTTTGAAGGCATTGATTGCGAAAAAGTAATTGGCGATGTGCGTAATATTGAGTCGCTTGAAAATGCTTTCAGGGATGTTGAAACCGTATATCATATAGCAGGTGTTGTTGATATCAGCGGAACCAAGGATAAATTGGTATGGGATGTTAATTATACGGGCACTCAGAATGTTGTTGCCGCCTGCAAAAAGATGGGTGTAAGAAATCTTGTTTTTGTTTCTTCGATTGATGCCCTTGCTGTCGGCAACGGCAGTGAGCTAATAACTGAAGCTAATCATTTTGACCCCGATACTGTTGAGGGTACATATGCAAAATCAAAGGCTGCTTCAACACAGTATGTTCTTGATTCGGCAGACGAGAATCTGAAGGTAACCGTTGTTCACCCGAGCACTTGCATCGGTCCTTATGATAATAACGGAACTTCAAGTATGTGTACCGTTATAAAGTTCTTTGCAAAGGGTCTTTTTCCCATAACTTTTGATTTCGGTTCGTGCAACTTTGTTGACGTGCGTGACCTTGCAAAGGCTATGATAGCATCGGCTGAAAAAACTGATAATAACGGCGAATGCTATTTTATCTGCGGCGATGTTATCACTCTTGATGATTTTATGGGCGTTCTTGCAAACGCCTGCGGCAAAAAACATCCTAAACTTACCCTCAAAATCAAGTTTATTGATAAAATTATTTCTCCTTGTGTTAAGTTGATGGATGCTCTCAAGCTGCCGCCGATGATAAATGAATATTCAATCAGAAAGCTGCAGGAGAACTTCAATTTCTCAAATGAAAAAGCGCGCAGAGAGCTTGGCTATGAACCCAGACCGCTTGAAGTTTCTCTTCGTGAAACTGCCGAATGGCTTCTTGCGAATGATAAATAATTGCATATGCAAATAATTAAGGCACAGCAGATTTTTCTGCCGTGCCTTTTTTTCAGGTATTATTCGTTTTCGTCGATAACGCCGTGGAATCTTGCAAACCAATAGGGGAGAAGATACGCACTCGGGCAGCACGCTTTGGTAATATCTCCGTCATTGGTGCGGAAAGGATTGCTGTCATAGTTTCGAAGGCATCTTGAATCAATTTCGAGCGCCTCTTTAAGTTGAGGCTTGCCGCCCCATTTTTCCTGTTCGGTATCGTAAACAAGGTCTTTTCTTGATGAATTATAAAGAGGTCTGTTAACGAAATCCATAGGATAATCACGGAGTGTTTTTGCTGCTGCATCAAGGTTGCACGCATCATCGGAGAATGCACCGTAAACAACATTATAAAGAACGCAGTTTTCGGGCTTCTCGTATTCCCAATGATGTCTGAGACCCATAAGCAGATATTTCTTGATTTGTTCGTCTTTTTCTATTCTGAGAATGGTCATAGAGCAGAGGAACCCGAGATTATCGTCGATATGGCAGGTGTGTCCGTCTGCTTTTTTGTGCTGAGCGGCATTGAGAAGATAATGCTCATCAATTGCGAGGCGAAGGAATTCTTTTCTGTATTTTTCATCACCCGATACCTGATATGCAACATCAAGGAAGGTGAGCATTTCCAGCGAATTTATGCATTTTTCCCAGAGCCACATACTGTTGCCGTTGAGCAGAGCGGGGTCCCAGTTTGCCCAGGTTGTCGGAAGGCCGTCAACGTCGCAGAGTCTGTAGTTGTTTTCGAGCATATGGTCAACCATATCGCAAACGATTTCTCTGATATATTCCTTTTCTTCATCATTTGCGCAGAGTTCGTAATAAAGCGAGAAGCCAAAGAAGTGACCTGTCATTTCATCACTTGATGTTTCGCCGAGCCATTCGCATTCGCCGTTGGGTGCCTTGTGCCATTCCTGACCGTCTCTTTTTACGATTGTTCCGAAATTGGGTTCACCGGGGAAACGGACCGCTCTTGCAGTGAAGCCCTTAACACCTGTAACTTTGCAGAGATAACCCATAGCCTTCATTGAACGTCTTGCAGCCTCAAGAATTTTCTCGTCTTTGGTTACGGCATATGCATAGCAAAGCGCTCCGATATAAGTCTGGGTCCAAAGTCCGTCATTATCCGTAACATGAGCGTTTCCTGTGTAAATATCACCGTTTTCAATATTGTGAAGACCCGTTACAAATCCGAGGGTACGTACATACTTTTCTTCGATAAGATTGAAGCAATAATCTGCCTTTTCGGCAAGGGACATTTCAACCTCTGAAATCTTGCTAACGCCTGCGTCTGTTGCAGTCCATATTGCGTTTCCGACAGCAATTGCAGCATTGATTTTTTCTGCACAGGCCCAACGTGTTGCAGGAAGATATTTGCGGGTACCGTTCATTAAAATGATAAGACCGGCTTCGGAGGAAAGGATAACTCTGCCGTCTTCGGCGAAGCAGATATCAAAGATTTCTTCTTTGGGAAGAGCGTTGATTTCGGCGTTTCCGAACCAGTTGTTTTTGCAGTCATATATGTATGCTCCCTTATCAGTACCGAGCCATAGGAAGCCGAGAGTTTCGTCAAATTCAATACAGTTGATGTTGAAATCAGGCATTGTTGAATGTTCGGGGAAAATGCTCATCCACTGCTTTCTCTTGCCGTTTACTATATTCAGCGTGCGGTTAACGGCAGCGGTGATTTTATTATCTGTGCAGGCAAGAACAACAGCTTCGGCACCGTTATGGAAATAACGCTCAAATTTTCCGTCTTCAAGTCTGTAAAGTGCATCTTCGCAAAGCATATAAACGGTGTTCTGACCGCTGAAAGAAAGAACCTTTGTTTCAGTTTTCTGCAGTTCTTCAATTTTGCCGTCATTTACGGCATAAACGGTATTTTCTGATGCAAAGTAAACAACACCGTTTTTAGCTGAATAAGCTGATGATACCGCACCGCATTTGAATGCGCCGAGAGTTCCGTCTGCTTTTGTGTAATTAAGACCGCCGTCAGTTCCGATATAAACGTTTCCGTTTTTATCGGAGGCAAGACAGTTTGCTTTGTCTGTAAGAAGACCGTTAGCTGCGGTAAAGAATTCACAGATTCTCTGAGGATATTTGTTGCTTGTATAAAGACCTTTTCTTTTCATAAATATTTCTCCTTTATTGAATGGTAATTGAAGTCTGAGCGTAATTGTCTGAATTTTTTTCTTTAATATAAATCTTACGGTTTCCTTTTTTGCATGAATCTCCGATTTCGAAAGTCCAGGAAACGATGCCGTTTTCGTCTGCTTTCTTTGTGCCGAGACCTTCATAATCTGCTTTTTTATTCGGAGCTTCGTAGAATTCGAGAGTATATTGCTTACCGGCTTCACCCTGAATCATAACGGTTGCCGAGTTGCCGATGAATGCGGAAGATGACTTCGCCATAACTGAAACACCGTTTTCTTTTTCTTCGATTTTTTCCTCAACATATTCATTCTCAGTTTTTGGTATTCCGCCATTGTCTGCGTTACCTGAATCTGAGCTTTCGCCTTTCGGAGAAGGGGCGATGTTATATGAATAGGCAACTTCTTCTTTTTGAACAGTTGTCTGCGGTTTATAAATTGTATAATCATTTATCTGAGTTGCGATTTCGAGAGTCAAGCCTTCTTTGTTAACAACGGTTTCGGGTTCTGTTGTTGAAAGAATAACATTTGATGTTGTTTCGGAAGCGGATGTTGTTACCTCAGTGTCGGTATCGCCGCAGGAAGATAATGCGGTTATTGCGGTGCACAGACCCAAAGCAAGTGCAGAATATTTTAATAATTTGTTATTCATTGTTACACCTCAGAGTTTAATTGATATTTCGCCCGATGAGAGGATATCTTCAGAGCCGTCAGCAAGAGTGACAATCAGATTGCAGACGTCGTTGATACCCTTGACCGTTGCGGTATATTCAATGTTATTTTTTTTGTAATTAATTTTTTTGCCGATAATAAAAAGCCTTTCCGAATATTCATCGGTTATTGATTTATTGTCAGTTAATTCAAGAATTGTTTCTGTAATTTCTTTCGCAAGGATGTCTTTATCGATATCTTTGCCGAGTGATGATGCGCAATCAAGCTCATCGGGAAAATTCGTTGTTGTGATATTTATTCCGATTCCGAGTGCAATAATACTACTGCCTTTATAATTGAATATCTCCGTTAGAATTCCGCAGATTTTTTTATTATCAATAAATATATCGTTGACCCATTTGATTTTCGGTTCAAAGCCTTTCGATTCAAGAACCTTACATACGGCAACCGCAGCAAGCGGTGTGAGAAGCGAGCAATCATCAGGTGCTTCAAAAACGGCAGTCATATAAAGACCTGAGCCTACAGGTGAATAAAAGCTGTTGCCGCGACGCCCTCTGCCTGCGGTCTGCATATTGGCGGTTATTACACAGGGAAGTGTTAATTTATCGATATTTTCACGTGCATAGTTGTTGGTTGACGGAAGAATATCGAATTTCAGAAAATTCAGTTTTTTCATAGATGTACCTGATTTATTGAAATGATAGAATAATTGTATATTATGTATTAAAAAAAG
>JAZNRG010000099.1:0-10426 GCA_045590575.1 Acutalibacteraceae bacterium
TGAAATAATTCCCCATGAATAGCTCATCATATCAAGAATTGCGGTGTCGGTATTGGCAATAACATACGAACATATGATAAATATAACACATAACACCTTAATAATCAATGATGTTTTTTTCTCGCTTAAACTCTTCTTGTAATGCTTGATATAATCTATCGTGAGGGTTGAGCTTGCGGTAAGAGTAACTGAGCAAAGGGTTGAAACAGATGCTGCAATGAGAAGCACAAGTACAATGCCGAGAAGCACCGAAGGAAGATCAGACTCAGCAAGCATATTGGGAACAATGTAGTCCTGAACAACATATCCTTCCTCAGCAGGGTCATTAAGCTGCTCGAAAGTGAAGAATCTATAGCAGAGAGAGCCTATGAAGTAGCCGCCACCTGCAACAAGAAATGCGAAGAAGGTTGAAATTGCGATGCCTTTCTTTGCCTGCTTGTCATCCTTGATACCGAAATATTTCGTTACCATCTGAGGAAGTCCCCAGGTTCCGAAGCTGGTCATAAGAACCGTTGCAAGAAGAGAAATCCACTGTGAGGCATTGAGTTCGGGAAGACCGTTTGCTGCGCCGGGAACGGTGCCTGCAGACTGAGCATACTCCTTAAGACCTTCGAATCCGCCTACAGCATCGCAGCGGACAACGCAGACAATAAGAAGAGCAACACCAAACATCATAACAATTCCCTGCATAAAGTCTGCTCTTGCCTGAACAAGGTAACCGCCGAAAACGAGAAGAAGAGCGGCAACAACAGCAATAATTATCATACAGATATCAACATCTATTCCGAGAAGAACCTCTGCAACGGAAGCAAGGCCTTTATAGACGGACGCAGAATAAGGAACAAGAAAAACAAAAATTACGATGCAAGCAAAAAGCTTCATTGAAGGACTTGAATAGCGTTTATCGAAAAACTGAGGCATTGTTTTGAGCTTAAGTCTGTAGGATATGTCGCGGCTGCGGCGTGCAAGTACTTTCCAGGCAAGCCATGAACCGAAAACGGCATTTCCGAGACCCGCAAGAATACCCCAAAGGCCAAAGCCTTTACCGGTACCGCCCGCATAACCTACGAACATAACAGCAGAGAAATATGCTGTTCCGTAAGAAAGAGCTGAAAGCCATGCACCTGCGTTTCTGCCGCCTACGGTAAGATCTGCAATGCTTTTTGCTTTTTTGCCTTGGGTTATACCAATTATAACCATAACAACGATATAAACAGCTATCGTTCCCCAAACAGCAATTTTATCCATTTTGTTTCACCCCTTTTGCACTTTAAACCTTTTTAGCTTTAAAACTTTTACTCGCTAAAGCGTTGTGGTTATAATACTCCTTTTTTCTTCATTTGTCAACACAAATCTGAATTTTTTTTGAATTTTTATCTGTTGCCAAAACAATCAGTCTGTGTTAATATGAATTTGTTATATTTAACCACGGAGGATTATTATGATTAAACATATCGTTTGCTTCAAACTTAAGGATAACAGCCTTGCCGAATGTGAAAAAGCAAGAGATGTCCTTCTTTCAATGCAGGGCAATGTGCCCCAGCTCAGGGGAATAGCCGTAGGCGTTGATTTTCTGCATTCGGAGCGTTCTTACGACCTTATTCTTGAAGTTCTTCTTGATGATGAGGCTGCACTTGAAAGCTATCAGAACGACCCCTACCATTGTTCGGTAGTTAAAACACACATGCACGCAGTAAGAGAATCAAGCGTTGCAGTTGACTATATTATCTGAGAGGGATGTTAATATGAAAATACCTGCTTGCGTTGAAGCAAGAATGGATAAATACTGTGCAATCATTGAAAAGCACAGTCCGAAACTCGCAAAACTTTACCGTAACTGCTACCCCAACACTCTTGAAACCGCAACTGAATTTATGCCCGACGGCTCTGTTTTTGTTCTTACGGGCGATATTCCCGCAATGTGGCTGAGAGATTCAACAGCCGAGGTTTCTCACTATATCCCTCTTGCAAAGGATAATGAAGATATCAGGGATATTATCAAAGGCGTAATCAAAAGGCAGAGAATGTATATCTCTCTTGAGCCGTATGCAAACGCATATAAAAAAGAACCGAATGACCATAAGGAGTTTGACGATTACCCTGAAAATCATCCGATAGTATGGGAAAGAAAATACGAAATCGACTCTCTATGCTATCCTATCCGCCTTGCTTATCTCTATTGGAAGGCAACGGGCGACACTTCGGTGCTCGGCGAAGACTTCATTGAAAGCACAAAAACAACGGTTAACCTCTGGAGAACAGAGCAGCACCATTTTGAAAAATCTCCGTACCGATTCACAAGAAACAACTGCCCCGAGCAGGACACAATACATAATAACGGTATGGGCAACCCCGTTGACTACACCGGTATGACCTGGTCAGGCTTCAGACCGAGCGACGATGCCTGCAAGTACGGCTATCTTGTTGCTTCAAATATGTTTGCTGTTGTTGCACTCGGATATCTTGAAGAAATGCTTTCAGCCGCATATCCCGAAGAAAAAGAGATTATTGCAGAATGTATTGCTCTTAAAAAAGACATTGCGGACGGTATCAACAATCATGCTGTTATCGAAACCGAAAAACACGGCAAGATTTACGCCTGCGAAGTCAACGGCAAGGGTGATTACTTCCTCTTTGACGATGCGAATGTGCCCAGCCTTCTTTCCGCCCCCTACCTCGGCTTCTGCGATTATGACGATGAAATCTATCTCAACACCCGCAGATTCATTCTGAGCAAGGATAATCCTTATTATTATGAAGGCAAGTTCGGAAAGGGTGTCGGCAGTCCGCATACTCCCGAAGGATATATCTGGCATATCGCCCTCTCGATGCAGGGACTTTCAACCAACAACGCCGATGAAATCAGAGAAATTCTTCACACTCTCGAAACAACCGACGGCAGAACGGGATATATGCACGAGGGCTTTGATGCAAACAACCCCGATGTTTTCACAAGAAGCTGGTTCAGCTGGTCCTGCGCACTCTTTGCGGAGCTTGTTGAAAAGGCTGTTGATAACGGAGTAATATAAATAAAGAAAAGCGGTTTGCAAAGGTAAATTCCGATGCAATCCGCTTGTTTTATTTTTTTAGGGTCGATGTGGGCATCGACCCCTACTTATTATTTCATAGGATAGCTGTTCATAATGAATTCAAGAACATACATTGCATTCTGCTGAAGCTCGCCGAGGGTTATTCCGTTCGGCTTGCCGAGGGTTTTGAGAAGCGTGCCGTCTGGCTTTCTTCTGCCTGATCTGTCACCGCCCGGCATAAGAACATTGACACCCGCACGGACACGGTAAGCCTGGTCTTTGATATTTGGGAATTCGGGAGATTTTGACGAACGCATCCACCAGTCGGTCATAATGTTGCCTTTGTATCCCCATTCTCCTCGAAGAATTCTTGTGCAGAGCTCATAGTTGTAGTGACCCCATACACCATTGATTTTGTTATAGGAAGTCATCAGGTTCTGAGGATTTGCGGTCTTGACGCAGATTTCAAATCCTTTGAGATAAATCTCACGGAGTGCACGCTCGGAAAGTCTTGAATCGTTATAGATTCGGTTAGTTTCCTGATTGTTGCAGGCAAAATGTTTCGGGCAGGCAGACACTCCGGCCTTCTGAACACCTCTGACCACAGCCGCTGCCATAACACCCGTAAGAAGCGGGTCTTCGGAGAAATATTCAAAGTTTCTGCCGCAGAGAGGAGTTCTGTGAATATTCATACCCGGTGCAAGAAGAACGTGGGAGCCGACCCTTGTCATCTCTTCGCCGACAAGCTCATAGAGAGATTCAACGAGTTCGGGATTCCAGGTGCATCCGAGCTCAGTTGCAACGGGAAGAAGTGAGGCCCCCGAATTGATACGGATACCCGAGGGACCGTCGGTTGTTGTTGCCGCAGGAATGCCCTTTTCTCTGAGCGATTCGAGCACGCCGCCGAAAGCTCCTGCGTTGCCTGCCGCACCGAGAGGGCTGTTCATAACATAGTCGCCGCGGCTTATTGCTTCAAGCTCATCATTGTTAAGCTGAGCAACAAACTGCTTCATAGTTATTTCGCCGTTTTTAACATCTGCAAGTTTATAGCCCGAATCACCCGTGTACGCAACCTCTTCGGGAAGATTATCGAGGATAATTTCCTTCAAATCATATTTTGCAAGCGGAGCATCAACATAATTAACCGCACCATCCGTGTACTTGATTCTCTTGAAGGGAACGGTAGGTGCCGCAGTCTGGCTGCAGCGTTTGATTATCTCGGTCTTTTCCTGGTCGAATTCACAGCAGATTTCAGCTGAACGGACATCGGTGCCGAGATAGATTTTATACAGACCTTTTTCAAGGATATATGCATACTCGATTTCGTCGTCGTAAGACGCCATATCGTTTATTCTGAATGAAAGCTCAACGGTTTCGGTTTCTCCGGGAAGAAGGCTTTGTGTCTTTTTGAATGCAATGAGCGATCTTGCGGGTTTGCCGAGTCTGCCCTGAGGAGCCTCAAAATAAACCTGAAGAACTTCCTTGCCCGAATAAAGACCAATATTCTTAACATCTGCGGTTATAGTGAGAGTTTTTTTGTCACAATCGCACTTTATGTTGCCGATTTCAAAATCAGTATAACCCAGACCGAAGCCGAAGGGATAAAGAACATTCTGCCTGCCGAAGGTTTCGAGTCCTCTGTAGCCGACATAGATATCCTCGGTGTAGAAATTAAACTTTCTGTCGCCGAAATCCTTGCTGCCGGGATAATCATAATAATTCTTTGCAATGGAGTCGGTCAGCTTGCCGCTCGGAGAAGCATCTCCCGAGAGCACATCGGCAATGGCATTACCGCTTTCCATGCCTGACTGCCAGACATAGAGAATTGCCGAAATCTTATCACCGTATGATGCAAAAACGCTCATATCCATAATTCCGCCGCAGTTGAGAAGCACAACCACCTTATCAAACGCCGATGTTACGGATTCAAGCATCTGCTTTTCTGTTTCGGTCAGATAATAGCTTCCCTCTTCGAGCTTGTTTTCTCTGTCTTCGCCTGCTGCTCTGCCTATAACTATAATTGCGGTATCGCTCTGAGTTGCGGCTGTTCTTGCCATTGAAGGCTCAACGGGCATTTCGTCATAGCACATAGGCCAATGACCCCAGAAGCCGTCATCTACAGGATTTCTCTCGCCCCATTTTTTATATGTAGTTGCAAGAAGCTCATTAATCGCAATCTTACCGTTATTGCGTATGCCGTCCATAAGGCTGACTTTATAGGGAACTTTGACATCTCCGCCCGAACCGTAGCCGACATAGAAATAATCATTCTGCACTCTGCCGAAAACAGAAACAACTCTGTCCTTTGTTATGGGGAGGACATTATCGTTGTTCTTGAGCATAACAATACCCTCGGCGGCAACCTCACGGGAAAGCGCGATGATTTTTTTATCGGGTTCAAAATCCTTGCCGAGAGAGCCGTCGGATGTGCCCTGAGAAGTGACGGTGGTTACATAGTTTACCACCTTGCCGACGGATTTCAATACTTTCTTTTTAAGATTACTCATTTCATCACCCCTAATTATAATAGCATATATATACATATAAAATCAATCCCGCAATTTATTACCGCAACAATTGAAAAATGAAGAATTTAATGGTAAAATAACTATATCGGAGGTGTTTTGATGAATAAATACGGTCTTGTGCTTGCGGGCGGCGGTGCAAAGGGAATGTACCAGCTCGGTGCGTGGAAAGCAATGCGTGAGCTCGGGGTGGAATTTTCTGCTGTTGCGGGAGTTTCAATCGGCTCAATAAACGGTGCCCTTATCGCTTCGGACTGTTATGAAGATGCTGTAAAGCTGTGGCAGAATGCTTCGGTTGACAAAGGAATCAACATTACCGAAGAACTGCGCGATGCCGAAAATCTTTTCAGCCTTAAGAATTTTACCGCGCTTGTTAAAGAAATAGTACGAAACGGCGGTATCGATGCCTCTCCCACCAAAGAACTGATATCGCAGTTTATTGATGAAGACAAGGTGCGTAAATCCGATATAAAATTCGGTATGGTAACTTTCCATCTTTCCGAATTCACTCCGCTACAGATATTCATTGATAAAATTCCCGAAGGACAACTTATTGATTATCTTCTTGCTTCTTCCAAAGTGCCCGGAGTAAGCAACATAGGACCCGAGGGCGAGCGTTTCCTTGACGGCGGAGTTTACGACAATGCACCTATAGGTATGCTCCGCAAGAACGGTTATAACAGGCTGATTGTTATTGATATTTCGTCTATGAAAGGCTTCGGTCATAAAAATGATATGACATGCACAGAATTCATATATATCAGACCTTATGATATCGATGAGCTTGGCGCGGCATTTGATTTCAGCCCCGAAACTCAGAAAAAAAGATTTGAAATGGGTTATCTTGATGCAAGAAAATCCTTCGGATATCTGCTGGGCAACCGATATTATTTTGAAGCAGACGATTTCATAGAAGCAGTTTCAAAATACGGAGCAGATGCTTTTGAACAGCTTGAAGAACTTGCTTCGGAGCTTGAAATGGAAAGGATAAAAGTTTATACCGTTAAAGAGTTTCTTGTTGAGTTAAAAAAAGAATATGATGAATTCAAAAAAGAATTAAACGTTCACGAAAACGACTCAGAAGAAAAGTTCTACAGCAGAATGCTGAAAAAAATTCCGTTGTTCAGGTCGCAGAACGAATATCCCGATGCCGTGGCAATACTTGACGATATTATAATGTAATAAACGATAAACAATCTCTGTATGTCTATATGCAGAGATTGTTTTATTTTCTCAAAAAATTTTTAAAAAAACTATTGACAAACAGGATTTTCACAGTTATAATAATAACGATAATGATTATCATTAACAACAAGGAGGTGACGGCAATGACCAGACACAGTCGTCAGAGAGATGCAATCCTCGCTAATCTTTGTTCACGCTATGATCACCCGAGTGCGGAAGATATTTATCTTTCCTTAAAACCCGAGATGCCCGCCATCAGCCTTGCAACGGTCTACAGAAATCTTGCTCAGCTTGAAACTGACGGCAGAATAATACGAGTCGGTTCGGGCGGCACGGCAAGATACGACGGCAACATCTCACCCCACTACCATTTAAGCTGCCTGAAATGCGGAGGCGTGGTTGATATTTTTACGGATGACGATTGCGGCATCTGCGAAAAGGCGGCAAAATTCTTTGACGGAACGATTATTTCACATTCCGTTCTCTTTACAGGCTACTGCTCCGAATGCTCAAAAAAGCTCGGATAAGTAAATAAATCTATCAATAAAAACATTTATATTTTGGAGGAAATTATTATGAAAAAGTTTGTATGCTCAGTTTGCGGTTATGTTCACGAAGGCGATTCAGCTCCCGAGTTCTGCCCCCAGTGCAAGGTTCCTGCAGAAAAATTCAATGAACAGAAGAGCGGCGAGCTTTCATGGGCTGCCGAACATGTTGTAGGCGTTGCAAAGGGCGTTAGCCAGGAAATCATCGACGGCCTCAGAGCTAACTTTGAAGGCGAATGCTCAGAAGTAGGTATGTACCTTGCAATGGCAAGAGTTGCTCACCGCGAAGGCTACCCCGAAATCGGCCTTTACTGGGAAAAGGCTGCTTACGAAGAAGCAGAGCACGCTGCAAAGTTTGCTGAACTCCTCGGCGAAGTTATCACCGACAGCACAAAGAAGAATCTTGAAATGAGAGTTGACGCTGAAAACGGCGCAACCGCAGGCAAGTTTGGGCTTGCAAAGATGGCTAAGGAACAGGGTCTTGACGCTATCCACGATACCGTTCACGAAATGGCTCGCGACGAAGCAAGACACGGCAAGGCATTCCAGGGTCTTCTTGAGAGATATTTCGGTTAATCTCCTACCCCATAAATAAACGAAGAGTGGCTTTTCAGCCACTCTTTTTGTTTTTTTAAATTCATTTCCAAAAACAACACAGATAAATTCCGTTTAACACTGTTAATTTATTATAATGACATCCAAAATTTCAGCAAGAGAAGTTCCGATTGCATCACAAATCGATATAATAGTATTTTCAACCTCAGGATCATGAAACCATGCCATAAAAGAATCCCACACTGCTTCTACATCAATGCCTAACATATCGCCAACACTTGGTAAGAAATATGTTAATAACATTAAAGGAAGTAAAAAAATCAAAATTATAGGTGAACCCATCATATTATTTAACTCCTTTTCATTATATTTTGCATTTTTATTATAACATAGTTTTTTTTGAATGCAATACTTGATTGATATGCTGTTTGTGTTTCCAACTCGAACATCATATCTACGCCGTACCGCTAAGCGCAAAGTAAGTTTTCAAGTTTAGACACGGCAAGGCATTCCAGGGTCTCCTTGAGAGATATTTCGGTTAATCTCCCACACCATAAATTAACGAAAAGAGCAGGTTTTGAACCTGCTCTTTTTTGCGTATTAACAGTTATAAAAGGAGCAGACTAATCTGCTCCTTTTAAATTATTTTGCTTTTGTTTCGCAGTAGATGCATCTGTAAGTTTTGCTTGCGGGATCGGTGAGCTTGAAAATATGGGGAAGATCCTGCTCGGTGGTGGTGATGCATCTGGGATTCTTGCACTTGATAACATCCTTTATCTGTGCAGGAAGGGTCAGCTTTTTCTTTTCTGAAAGAACGCCGTCCTTGATGATATTAACGGTGATATCGGAATCGATATAGCCGAGAACATCAAGGTCAATCTTCATATCGGAGTCGATCTTTATGATATCCTTTGAGCCCATCTTTTTGCTGTGGACATTCTTGATGATTGCAACGGTGCAATCAAGTTTATCCAGCTCAAGATGGTTATAAATCTCCATGCTTTTGCCCGCCTTGATATGGTCAAGAACAAAGCCGTTTTTGATTGAATCTATATGCATTATTCCACCTCCAGAAGCTTAAGAATAAGAGCCATTCGGATGAACTTGCCGTTGAGAACCTGTCTGAAATAGCAGGCTCTGGGGTCAGAGTCAACCGAGGTGTGAATCTCATTGACTCTCGGAAGAGGATGAAGAATCGCAAGGTCTTCTTTTGCGTTTTCGAGCTTTGAGGGAGTGAGAATATAGCTGTCCTTAAGTCGGAGATAATCTTCCTCGTTGAAGAAACGTTCTCTCTGAACACGGGTCATATAGAGAATATCAAGTTCGGGCATAACAGCCTCAAGATTGGTTGTTTCAAGGTATTCAATACCCTTTGCATCAAGAGTTTCCTTTTTGAGATAACCGGGAAGCTTAAGCTCATCGGGTGAGATAAGAACAACCCTGATGCCTGTATATCTTGCCATAGCCTCAATAAGCGAATGAACGGTTCTGCCGAACTTGAGGTCACCGCAGAAGCCGATTGTCAGATTATTGAGTCTGCCCTTTTCACGCTTGATTGTGAGAAGGTCGGTAAGAGTCTGTGTAGGGTGGTTGTGTCCGCCGTCACCTGCATTGATAATGGGAACACTCGATGCCATTGAAGCAACAAGAGGCGCACCTTCCTTGGGATGGCGCATTGCGATAATATCCGCATAACAGCTTACTGTTCTTGCTGTATCGGCAACGCTTTCGCCCTTTACGGCTGACGATGAATTTGCTTCAGAAAAGCCAAGCACCGAACCGCCAAGCTCCAGCATAGCCGCCTCAAAGCTGAGACGGGTTCTTGTTGAAGGTTCAAAGAAAAGAGTTGCAAGTTTTTTATATCTGCACTTATCGCGGTACTTTACGGGGTTTGCAATAATATCCTCTGCAACCGCAACCAGCTCATCGATTTCTTCGACGGCCAGATCAGTGATGTTCATAAGATTTTTCATTTATTTTGCTCCATTCACAGCAAGGTAGTTTTTGATACGGGTAACATTTTCCTCGTTTGCAGGGTCTTCTTCGAGGTACTCAATGATGTCGTAAACGTCAACAACAGAGTAAACGGGGAAGCCGAACTGCTCTTCGATTTCCTGCATAGCACCCTTTTCTGATTGACCTTTTTCCTTACGGTCAACCATAATGAATGTAGCGATAACTTTTGTGCCGTCAAGGTTACCGAGGATTTCCATTGATTCACGGATAGCAGTACCTGCTGTGATAACATCCTCGATGATAACAATTTCTTCACCTTCAGCAGGTACATAACCTACGAATGTGCCGCCTTCACCATGGTCCTTTACTTCCTTACGGTTGAAGAAGAAGGGAACATTGAGACCATTCTTTGAAAGTGCAACAGCTGCTGAAATTGAAAGGGAAATACCCTTGTAAGCAGGTCCGTAGAGAACAGCTTCTTTTTTGCCGAGCTTGTCGAAATAAGCTTTGGCATAGAACTCGCCCAGCTTGGCGATCTCATCACCGGTCTTGATCATGCCGGCATTGATGAAATAAGGGATCTTGCGGCCGCTCTTTGCGGTGAAGTCACCAAACTTCAGAACGCCTGCAC
>JAZNRG010000100.1:0-12259 GCA_045590575.1 Acutalibacteraceae bacterium
TGACCTTCAACCTCGTCCACCGGTTGTTGTTGTAATGGGTCATGTTGACCACGGTAAAACCTCACTTCTTGACTATATCAGAAAAAGTAAGGTTACTGCAACTGAAGCTGGCGGCATCACTCAGCATATCGGTGCTTACAGAGTTGACCTAAACGGTCAGAAAATCACTTTCCTTGACACCCCCGGTCACGCCGCATTCACATCAATGCGTCTGAGAGGTGCTATGGCAACGGATATCGCAATCCTTGTTGTTGCCGCAGACGACGGTATTATGCCCCAGACCATTGAAGCTATCAACCACGCAAAGGCTGCGGGTGTTCAGATTATCGTTGCCATCAACAAGATGGATAAACCCGCCGCAAACCCCGACAGAGTTCTTCAGCAGCTCACCGAATATGAGCTCGTTCCCGAAGAATGGGGCGGCGAAACAATCTGTGTTCCCGTTTCAGCTCTTGCAAGAACAGGTATCGACAATCTTCTCGAATCCGTTCTTCTTGTTGCAGAAATGCAGGAGCTCAAGGCTAATCCCAACCGCTCGGCAAAGGGCGTTGTTATCGAAGCAAGACTTGACAAGGGCAGAGGCCCCGTTTCAACCCTTCTTGTTCAGAACGGTACTCTTAAGTCAGGTGACATCATCGTTGCAGGTACTGCGGTCGGCCGTGTCAGAGTTATGACTGACGACAAGGGCAGAAAGGTAAACGAAGCAGGTCCCTCCGTTCCCGTTGAAATCATGGGTCTTGCAGAAGTTCCCCAGGCAGGCGACGGCTTTGACGCTGTTAAGGACGAACGTCTTGCAAGAGAGCTTGTTGAACAGAGAAAGAACAAGGCGAAGGAAGAGCAGTTCAAGGAATTCCAGAAGGTTACTCTTGATAACCTCTTTGCTTCAATTCAGGAAGGTCAGCTCAAAGACCTCAATATCATCATCAAGGCAGACGTTCAGGGTTCGGCAGAAGCAGTCAAGCAGAGCCTTGTCAAGCTTTCAAACGAAGAAGTCCGTGTTAAGATTATCCACAGCGGCGTAGGCGCAATCGTTGAAAGCGATGTTATGCTTGCAAGCGCATCAAACGCAATTATCGTCGGCTTCAACGTAAGACCCGACAACGTTGCTTCGGAAATCGCAGAGCGTGACGGCGTTGACGTAAGATGCTACAGAGTTATTTATGACTGCATCGAAGAAGTTGAAGCAGCTATCAAGGGTATGCTTGCTCCCAAGTTCAGAGATGTCGATATCGGTAAGGCAGAGGTTCGTCAGGTTGTCAAGATTTCCTCGGTCGGCAACATCGCAGGCTGCCACGTAACAAGCGGTAAGATTACCAGAAACGCAAAAATCCGAGTTGTCCGCGACGGTATTATCATCACCGAGGACGAAATGGCTTCACTCAAGCGTTTCAAGGATGACGTTAAGGAAGTTGCTTCGGGTTATGACTGCGGTATCGGTCTTAACAAGTTCAACGATATCAAGGAAGGCGATATTTTCGAAGCCTTCATCACAGAGGAGTATAGAGATTAATTATGGCCGGATACAGAATAGACAGAGTTTCCGAGGATATCAGGCGCGAAATCGCCTCGATTATCCGCGAGCTCAAAGACCCGAGAGTTATGGATGTTATGCTGACGGTTGTTAACGTTGATGTCAGCTCCGACGCATCCTTCGCAAAGGTCTATGTGAGCGCAATGGAGGGCATCGAAACCGCAAAAACTGCGGTCAAGGGTCTTGACTGCGCAACGGGATTCATCCGCAGAGAGGTCGGCAAACGTCTTCATCTGCGCAAGACTCCCGAGCTTAAGTTTATTGCCGACGATTCCATCGAAAAGGGTATGAAAATCGCAGGAATGCTCGGCAACATCAATGAATGATAAAGGAGAATCGTCAATGAGAATTGACATGCAGGAAACCGCTCAGCTCCTTGAAAAATCAGATAATATTCTTCTGCTGTGCCACAGTCATCCCGACGGTGACACTCTCGGCAGTGCAACCGCTCTTGCTCATGCTCTTTCGGCAATGGGCAAGAAGGTGCGTGTTGAATGCTCCGACCCCATTCCCGATGATTTTTCTTTTATGTTTAAGGGTCTTGAGAATGCGGAATTTGAGCCTGAGCTTATTGCGGCGATTGACGTTGCCGATATCAAGCTTCTCGGCAAAGAGTCCGAGGGTAAATATCAGGGCAGAATAGACCTCTGCATCGACCATCACGGCTCAAACGTGCTCTATGCGGATAAGGTTTATCTTGAACCCGATTCGGCATCAACCGCAGAGATTATGTATCTTCTGCTGAAAATGATGAATGCAGAGATTACCCCCGTTATGGCATCCTGCCTTTTCACGGGCGCATCAACCGATACGGGTTGCTTCCGTTTCTCAAACACAAGCGTGCGCACCTTTGAAATTGCGGCTGAGCTTGCAAAGCTCGGTGCAGATACTTATAACATTATTCAGGTTTTCTTTGAAACAAAGACTAAAACCTATGCTGCCCTTGAGCGCCTTGCTCTCGACAGCATGAGATTCTATTTCTCGGATAAATGTGCGGTTATCTGCGTAACGCAGGATATGTATGCAAAAAGCGGTTCAAACGAAAGCGAGGTAGATCGACTTTCAAATCTGCCCCGTCAGATTGAGGGTGTTCTTGTCGGCGCAACAGTCCGCGAGCTTAAAGACGGCAACTTCAAGGCATCTGTCAGAACCCACGGTGATATCGATGCTTCCGCCATCTGCAAAAGACTCGGCGGCGGCGGTCATATGGGCGCGGCAGGCTGTACCCTTTACGGTACAAAGCAGCAGGCAATCAATTCTCTGCTCAAGGAAGTTCAGGCAGAGATAGATGCTTACACTATCGATTAAAAAATTCGGGCACCTCTTTTGAGTGCCCGTTTTTTAGTGAAAAATAAGATTTTTCAATGCGAAATTCTTAATGCGCAATGCTCAATTACGGACGGGTTTCACCCGTACCCGATTTGTATATGAGGCAATCAGCTGCTCTTAGATGTGAGATAATTTCATAAAATAAAATCGGAGCAAAGCGACCCTTAATTGTGAATTACGAATTGCGAATTGAGAATTAATATAACATTTTTCACTTCACAGAAAGGAATTATTATGACAGGTATAATTCTTCTCGATAAACCCGAGGGTATAACCTCTTTCGGTGCGGTTGCGAGAATACGCAGAATATGTTCCGAAAAGAAGTGCGGTCATACGGGCACTCTTGATCCGATGGCGACGGGTGTTCTGACGGTTATGCTCGGCGGCGGCACCCGTTTTATTGAGCTTCTTCCGAGCCACGATAAGGCATATACTGCCACCTTCCGCCTCGGCACGGTTACTGATACTCTCGATATAACAGGCAAGGTGCTTGAAACAAGAGAGGTTGATATTACTGCAGAGCAGGTGAGGGAGAAAATCAAGGATTTCGTTGGCGAAATCAGTCAGCTTCCTCCGATGTATTCGGCGGTCTCAGTAGACGGGCAAAGGCTCTATGATCTTGCAAGGCAGGGAATAGAGGTTGAACGAACACCCAGAAACGTAACCGTTTTTTCAATAGATATGCTTTCGGAAAATGAGCAGGCAGGCGAATATCAGATTTCGGTTGAGTGCTCCTCGGGCACTTATATCAGAACTCTTATTTCCGATATGGGTGAAGCACTCGGATGCGGAGCGGTTATGACAAAGCTCTGCCGCACCAAGGCGAACGGTTTCGGAATAGAAAATGCCGTCACTCTTGAACAGCTTGAAGCTGCTGCAGAGAACGGCACGCTCGATGAAATTGTGATACCCGTTGAAAAAGCTCTCGAGAATTACCCGATGATAAAGGTAACCGCCGCGCAGGCAAAGAGATTCCGCAACGGTGGCGAGCTTGATTTGCAGAGATTGAAATATCCGCGAATGCTCGGCTATTTCAGAATCTATGACCCCGAAGATAATTTCATCGGTCTCGGTGAAATAGGAACGGGTGACAGCCTTGCTGTTAAGAGAGTTTATATGGGGTAAAACGAAAAGCGTACCAATTGGTACGCTTTTTTATGCTTCAACCTGAATATCTGTTTCTTCCGTGGTTTTGTAACCCTTGCCGCTGATAACGCAAACTGCAAGAGTGAGTGCGAGTGCTACGGTTGCGAAAAAATTAATTGCCAACATGATTTTGTCCCCCTGTGTTGTGTTTTTTACTATGTCTACATTATAGCTTGAAAATTTCTAAGAAAAAAGTAGTGAAATTATTAAGATTTCATTAAGAAACGGAATCAAAAAATTTTTTCATCGGGAAATTTCAAAAAAATCTATTGACATACTTAAAATGTTGTGATAAAATATCGTAGCAACAAACGGAGAGATACCGAAGTGGTTATAACGGAACGGTCTTGAAAACCGTCGTACCTTTACGGGTACCGTGGGTTCGAATCCCACTCTCTCCGCCATTTTTTTTATAATTATATATTTCATATATAGTTACCAATGGAGAAGTACTCAAGTTGGTGACGAGGCGCCCCTGCTAAGGGCGTAGGTCGGGTAACCGGCGCGGGAGTTCGAGTCTCCCCTTCTCCGCCATTCAGTGCACACAATTCGTGTGCACTGTTTTTTTGTTTTTTCAAAACATGCAAAACGACCGTGCCGGGGACCGGCGTGGGGCGAACCGCCGAAGCGCCGCCGGTGGCGGATGAAGCGAGGCGGTGAGGTGAAGAAACAAGGGGCAATGCGAAGCGCTCCAAGCGAGCAGGGCGACTATGTTTCTGAGGGGGAGAGTCTCCCCTTCTCCGCCATCAAAGGGCTACAAAAAAGATATAGTCACGGAAAAGCTCTGATTTTATCAGTTTTTTCTGTTTTTATAGGCAAAATTTTAGGTAACGGGTTAAATGTGCAAAAAATATATTTTTCACAGAATAGACTTGAGCTCTCGTGAAGTCGCCGCAATTAAGGAGCATAGAACTATCTATTCTCTTTTTCTTTCACAAAAAATATTGACTTTCTTTCCTTATTTTGATATCATAATATCAAGATATTATGATATCAAAATGGAGGTAGGATTGTGAACAAATCGAATACCCCAACATATGAAAAAATAATGATCCCTCTGCGTTTGCCACCAGATATTTACCACCGAATGATGGATGAAGTGCAAAAAAAGAAAAAAGACGAACGCGGTTATAGCGTCAATCAGTATTTAACCGAAATACTGACAAAAGATTTGGAGGAGAAGAATAATGGCAAAGAACGCAAGTGAGACAAAGACAGAAAATATTTTTCGCGATTTTTACGGTGCAACTACCTTTATAGAAAAATCTGCAATTCCTGCCGAATATGGTTTTAAAAGTAAAAAGGGCACAGATTACAAAGGATATCCAGATTTCTTCCTAGATAGAGGATTGTACGCTATAATTGTGGAAGCGAAAGCACTCCTTCATAATAAAGCTGAAGAAGAAGTGCAATATTATTTAACTAACAATAAATTAAGGAACAGGAAAGATTTGATAGGAATTGCTGTTTCTGGACAAACAAAAACTAACTTAAAAATCACTTATTATTGTCTATTCAAAGATCAAAAAGAAATAATTGTATTGGAAGCAAATAAGTTGCTAAAAATAGAAAATATTGAAAAAATTTATTTAAACAAGAAAAATGGAGATCAAATATCCGATGCTGAATTAAACACCATTTTGATAGGTTTAAATCAAACGTTCCACGATAATAATGTTCGCGATACGGATAGAAGCTTGCTTTTCTCTGGTATAATGATTGCGCTAAAAAATTCAAATTTCAGGAATACTTATAAAAGTATACAAGCGCCCTCTGAAGAAGAAAGGGCTAGTGTAGGAATAAACCTTTTGGACTCTCATTATATGAATGATGCGATACTAAATGCAGTTGAAATAGAATTAAAAGGAAAAATCAATAATTTATCAAAAGAATTTTCGTGGAAAGATAGGTTTTCTTTTATTAAGACAATAGATATCTCGCTTTTGAAATATATAGAAATAATTGAAACAGTTGAATCAAAGATTTATATGCCTTTTAGAAGTGATGAAAAATTAGATATATTGGGCAGAGCATATAAGACTTTTTTAAAAAGAGCTGGAAAAGTAGATAATAAAAATATCATTTTGACACCGGATCATGTAAAAAATCTTATGGTTAAGTTAGCTCGTCTTTCTTCAGAGGATGTTGTGTTAGATACATGCACCGGATCTGGTGGTTTTTTAATGCAAGCTATGGAAACGATGATTAAACAATCCGAAGGAGACCCAACGAAAATTGAAAGCATTACTGAGAAACAATTAATTGGTTTTGAAATAGATCCCGTTTTGTTTTCTTTAGCGTGTTCAAACATGTTTCTTCACGGCGACGGACGCACAAATATGCTTTACAGAAGTAGTTTGCTGGATCTTTCCGTTAAACAGGATAAATTAGTGTTTGATGAAATTAGAAAATTGAAGCCAACAAAAGTTATTATTAATCCGCCTTATGAAAAGGGAAACCCAATTAAATTCACCAAGCAGGCACTTGATTTTTTGGAGCCCAATGGAACATTAGTTACAATTATGCCTAATCCTACTTTATCGTCTAATATTGGAAAGCTAACAGATGAAATATTAAAAATTGCAAAATTGGATTTTGTAATTAAAATGCCCGTTGCCATTTTTAAGGAACAAGATAGAACTGTATATACTTCCATTTTTGGCTTCACAAAAACTCCTCATAGAAAAGATGATGAAGTAGTCTTTTATGAATTAAAGGATGATGGTTTGGTGTCGATTCAACATAAAGGTCGTGTTGATAAATACAATAAATGGAGTGAAATTGAATCTGATATACTTGATTGTATTTTGAACAAAAAAGAAAAAAGCGGAATATGTGAAAAAAGACGCATTTATGTTGGAGATAAAATTGTATTGGCTGGTGTGAAAAAGCAAACATTAGATTTGCCTAATTTAGTGAAATTTTCTGACATATTTGTAACAAAAAATTTTGGAACCTTGCAAAGTGAAGACAATAACCCTGAGGGGGAGTATGACTTCATTACGGCAGCCGAAAAATGGAAAAAACACGATTCATATTCACACGATCAGGAAGCGATAATTTATGCAGTAGGCGCTGAGGGTTCTCTAGGAAGAGCACACTATGTCAAGGGCAAATTTATTGCGAGTACACTTTGTTTGATTTTAACGCCGAAGAATCCAAAAGATTATCCCGTAGATCTCGAATTCTATGCGTATTATTTGATGGCTATACGCGAGAAAATAGTTGTCGCTTTGCGAAATGGAACTTCTAAATTAACTATTAAGCCAGAAGAGTTAGATGAATATCCGATTGAGTATTTTGATATTGTTGAACAAAAAAACAAAAAGAAAAAAATAATTGAACGTATGGAAATTCTCAAGGAATTGGAAGAAAAACTTCAGCAGGCAGAAAATAATGTATACAATGGAGTGTCTTCTATGTGAGAGTTCAAAGTCATACGCAAAAACGGCGATAATATTTTTTGTAGTCCATAGAAAGAAACGGAGCTGATGCTTTGGCATTGGCTCTGTTTTTTTGTTTGGAGAACGAACGAGCGCGCCGATTACTGAAGAATATACAAATAAAATATGTTTCGCTGAAAAGCGCAACAGGAAAGAATTGCAACTAAAACATTTTTAAAAAAACTATTGACAATCAATGAAGAACATGTTATTATTCATTTGTAGTTAGTCACAACTAACTGTACATATACACCAAAACGGTTTTCGACCTCCTGAACGAAAGCCAAAATAAATCTTTCATAACATTTTTTCGCAAAGAATGCCGCCCTTTCGGACGGCATTTTTTGTTATTTATTGCTTACAGCTTCAAGAACTTCCTGCTTGAACTCGCCGAAAATCTTATATTTCTTTGAGAAAATGAGGAGCGAGATTATCATCATTGCGGGGGGTACAATAAACATAAGGAACGAAATCGCACTCTTTGCCTGCGCAGTCTGAACAATAGCCTCGCCGTCGTAACCCGTAACGGTGAAGGTTGCATACATGATAATCGCCTGAATTGTGTAAGCCATTTTCTGAAGGAAGCCCTTCATTGAGAAGGTAAGGCTCTGGTTGCGGCTGCCCGTTTTGAATTCGCCGTAGTCAACGCAGTCGGCAAGCATAACCGTCTGGTTAACAAACATACTGCCCGTGCCGAGAGAGGTGAGAATATAGAAAATGCCGAGAAGTGTAACATTGCCGGGGATGCAATAACCCATAAACGCCATACCTATGTAGCCTGCCGCTGCCATTCCGAGCGAAAGCTTGTAGATGGAGCGGTTATTCATGAACTTTGAGCATACGGGAACAACGAGGATTGCGAGCACCGAGCCGACCGTACCCATAAGATTGAACTTTGACTGCAGAGTGAGGTCACCGAGCACGGATGTGAAATAATAGCTGCTGATACCCGATGTCATATAGAAGCCTGCGTTTGAAATCATTGCAAAAAGCATAAAAACAAGGAGCTGGTCATTCTGCTTTATAACGTTTATTGCACCTTTGAATGAGAACTTATCGTTGTTGACGATAATTCTTCTCTCTTTGGTTGAAATAACGCTAATTGCAGCAAAGAAAATAAGACCCACAGCCGTGATGACTGACCATTTTCCGAAGCCCTTGCTGAGGGTATCGGATGTCATAGCGTCGAGTTTGCTGCCCGCAACGCCGCCGAAGAAGGCAACAGCCATCGGAGTGAAAATTGAGATAATGCCCTGGCCGAGACCCGAGAATGCTCTTGCGATGGTTGAAACGAGGTTTCTGTCTTTTTCTTCGCTTGCGAAAGAAGGAACCATCGACCAGAAGGGGATGTCTGCAAGAGTGTTTGTCATACCCCAGAGCACATAAAGAACTGCGGCATAGACATAAAGACCAACGGAACCCGCCGTAAATCCCGGATTGTTGAAAAGTAAGCAGAGCACAATTGCATTGATTGTTGCACCCGTTATAATCCACGGACGGTATTTACCCATCTTTGTTTTGGTGCGGTCAACTATCATGCCCATCATCGGGTCATTGATACCGTCCCAGAGTCTTGCAAGGGGAGTGATAATCAGAAGAAATGCCGGGCTTATGCCGAGCGCATTTGTGAGATAGATTGAAAGATATGAATAAAACATACCGTAGCTCAGGTCAAGACCGATGGCGCCGACACCGTAGCCGAGCTTTTCTTTGAGTGAAACCTTGTTCATATTATTCCTCCGATTATAAAAATATCGTGTAGGGCAGATTTATAGCCTCCCTCTGATGAGGGAGGTGGATTTTGCGAAGTAAAAGACGGAGGGAGAGAAAAGATGCTTATTTAAAACTTTTGCTGTTACGCAAAATCATCTCTCCTTCAGTCCTGCGGACAGCTTCCTCATCAGAGGAAGCCCAAAATTAAACCTTATATTCAAACGTCTGTTCAGGTTCAAGAGCCTTGAGATATCTGCGGCATTCTTCCTTTGCCTTCGCGAGGTCAAGGTCAAGATAGTTTCCGCATTCTTTTCTTGTATTGCCGAAAACTTCGCCCTCATAAGCGATGATATCGGCAAGGATTTTCCTTGTTATTTCAAGAATTTTTGCGTTGTCGGCATTTCTGACGAGCAGATAAAATCCCGTTCTGCATCCCATAGGTCCGAAATAGATAACATCGTCTTTGATTTCGGAGTTTCTGACGAATGTTGCAAACATATGCTCAACCGTATGTGCGGTTGTTGTGTCCATAAAATCGCCCGAATTGGGAACTCTTGTTCTTAAATCGTAGGTGGTGATGTCACCGTCAATGCGTGAAACATAGATACCCTCGGTGAGAAGGTCGTGGTCAACGGTAAAGCTTGTTATTCTGTTCATAGTTCTTTTCCTTTCTGCATTTGATTATCGAAACAATAAATGTGAATATCGGCAGAATATATAAGTAGCCTGCGAAAAGGAGCGATGCGGTCGGTGCACCCGAAGAAGCGAGGGGCACTGCACCTGCTATCGACCACGGCACAAGAGGTGAGATAACAACTGCCGAGTTTTCAAGGTCAATCGCCGCCTTGTCGGGATTCTTTTCGTTGCCCTCGCAAAGCTGATGCGTGAGAATAATTGCAAGGGTTTGATTGCATGAAATGAGAGAAGTAAAAATTGAGGTTATCATTGTTGCGCCGAACGGCGTTATTCTTTTGCTCAATGCCTCGGTTTTTTCTTTGAGGGAATTGAGCAGTCCCGTTGCGGAGAAGATTCCCGAATATGCCGATGAAAGGCAGACTATCGCCGCCGATTTGAGCATTGAAACAAGTCCTCCGCCGTCAATCATATGCTTTATTTCCGCTGTTTCCGCATCATAGCCGAGTATCATTATTTTGAAAAACCCAAGGATATCAACGCCCTGAACGGAAATTCCGACAACAAGTGCAGAAGCAATACTTGCAAGCATTGCATATCTCACCTTGACCCTCAGAAGCGAAAGAACGAGTATCACAACCGCAGGGATAACCGATGCCCAATGCAGGTTGAATTCCGATGAAAACATCGTTGATAAATCGGGAAATTCGCCGCCGTTGCCTGCGGAAAATCCGAGGATTATATACATTATGCAGGTCAGTATAAACGGCACGAATGCGGTGCGGAACATATTTTTTATGTTGGTGAAAATATCGGTTTTTGTCAGCTCGGAAACAAGCAATGCGCTTGTTGAAACGGGGGAGCATCTGTCGCCGAAAAGAACGCCTGAAAGCATTGCACCGCCTGCAATAACGGGATTTATGTTCATCGAATAAGCCATCGTCATGCAGATAACTCCGATTGTTGCGGCAGATCCGAAGGATGTTCCCATCAGAAACGAAACACCGCAGCAGAGCAGAAATGTCATCAGCACAAAAATGTTGGGATTGATGAGCTTTACCGCCGATGAAATGATGAACGGAATCGTTCCGCTTGCACGCCATGAAGCGGTGAGCATTCCAACGATGAGGAAAACAATCAGAACATTTTTCGATGTTTTCATTCCGTCATAAATCATTTTCAGTATTGACTTGAAGGTGTGCTTTTTGATTAATGCGTAGGCGGAGAAAATAACAAGCCCCGCCCCGAGCGCAAGCAGCACGGATGCGTCAAAGATAACGCATATCAGAAGAACGGCGCAAAACAGCGCCAAAACAAGAATTTCCATATAAACGTCTTTCTAAACATAAAAATCGGTGCGGATTTATTCCACACCGATTATATATCATACCTTTAATTTTTTCAAGACCTTGTGTAGGGCGGGATGCCCTCATCCCGCCGTCGGAGCATTACCAATCTAGGGAGAGGTAATACGGACCGTCTTCGTCTCTTTCGTGTCCGCAAATTTGTGATGCGATATATCTCATTTTTTGTTCTTTGTTATTGAAAGCACAAATCAGTAAATCATATGTTATATAATATTCATCTGTTACCCATGTTTCAATAGCAAATTCATCTCCTGTTTCTTCATAATTCTTTTCTTTTTCACTTATTTCTTTTTTTGAATCCTCTCTTCTGAAACGAATATCGTTTATGTAATACACCATAGTCCAATCACCTTTTTGCGTTACCTTGTATCGGTTTGATTCGATTGCAGATTTAGAGAAATACGAAATTTGGTTTTTGTGCATTTCATCGGTCATTTTGTCGGTTTTTTCTATTTTGGAAATGTACTCAAGTGAATTTCCCAACACAAAATCTCCGGGCAAATTGTTTATTGTTTCTTCATACTCGTCAGAAGGCAAAGTCCATTCCGCACAGAAATCATATGAACCGATATACCAATCCCAACAAGAACGGAATTCATAAAAATAGTGAATTGAATCCGGATATTTTTTCTTGGCGCTCAACGGTATATTTCTGGGGAAAACTTCGAAAAAAGAATCCATATAACCGTACTCGTCAAATTCTTCGAGGCGGCTGTCTAACACCAGATAATTATCGGGGTTTGTTGTCTTTGAATAAAAAGGGTGTATTCCAAAAATGCCGAGAATCAATGAAAGGGGACAAACGGTTACATTTAAAAAAATTATGAGAGTAAGCAAGAGAGCAGTTAAATGTTTCGCAATGCTTTTGTATTGTTTGAAAAAGAGTCTTTTTATACTTTTTACTATGATTACTGCTGATGAAATAATAATAATGAGCCAACAGGAGTGGACAAATAAAGTGCCAATCCCTTTGAGCTGTATGTTAATAAACTTGAAGTTAAGGATATCTATTAAAATAAAAGTGATGATAAAAGCAGCGAACACAAACTGAAAAAGTGCAAATATTACAGCCACAATATTTGAGAACTTTTCTTTTG
>JAZNRG010000101.1:0-6419 GCA_045590575.1 Acutalibacteraceae bacterium
GAATATGATATTTCTCACCTTCGGCACGGGTATGGGTGCGGGTCTTATTCTTGATGGCAAGCTCTACAGCGGCACCTGCGGAACGGCGGGTGAGGTAGGTCATATCAGGCTCGATGCCGACGGCCCCGTTGCCTACGGCAAAGCGGGTTCGTTTGAGGGCTTCTGCAGCGGTGCGGGTATTGCCGCAATGGGCAAGAAAATGCTTGCTATTTATAACGGAGAAACCTCGATTCCGTATAATGACGTTACGGCGAAAACCATTGCCGAGGCGGCGGAGAAGGGCGACAGACTTGCGGGCGCGATTTACCGCAGATGCGGAGAAAAGCTCGGTTTTGCTCTCTCAATGCTGATTGATATTCTCAATCCCGAAAGAATAGTAATCGGCAGCATCTTTCAGCGTTCGGGTCATCTGTTGATTGATTCCATGAACGAAACAATAAAAAAAGAAGCACTTCCGATTTCCGCTGAATGCTGTCAGATAGTTCCTGCCATGCTCGGAGATGATATCGGCGACTATGCCGCAATCGGAGTTGCAAAGGATTATGCGGAGGGATTGAAATGATATTGAAAGAGCTTTTGACCAGATATCCCGCCCTTGAAATCTGTAAAGACGATATACACAACGCATTTGATTTGTTTGTCAGCTGTTATGATAACGGCGGCAAGATTCTTTGCTGCGGCAACGGCGGTTCGGCCGCAGACTGCGACCATTTTGTGGGTGAGCTTATGAAAGGCTTCCTTAAAAGCAGACCCCTTTCCGATGAGGAGAAAAACCGTTTTGACGATTCTTTTGTTGCGGATAATCTGCAGAAGGGTCTGCCCGCAATTTCACTGTGTGCCCACTCCGCATTGATGACCGCATTTTCGAACGATTCCGTGCCGTCGCTTGTTTTTGCTCAGCAGGTTTATGCCTATGCACAGAAAAACGATGTGCTTCTTTGCTTCAGCACTTCGGGCAACTCCGAAAACATCGTTTTTGCGGCAAAGGCGGCAAAGGCGGCAAACATAAAAGTTATTTCCGTAACGGGGGAAAAAGAAAGTTCACTCAGCAATATTTCCGATGTGTGCATCAGGCTCCCCGAAACAGAGACCTTCAAAATTCAGGAACTTACATTGCCCGTCTACCATTGTCTGGCGGCAATGCTTGAGGATAAATATTTCACAATGTAGGGGACGGCGGTCCCCGACGTCCCGTAAATATAATGTTAAGGAGCTGTGAAAAATATGAACAATATTCCCAGATGTGAACATCCCGATCCGCAGTTTGAAAGAGCAACCTGGCTCAACCTCAACGGCGAATGGGATTTTGAATTTGACTTCGGCAACAGCAAAAAAGATGCGGGTATCATCGATAAAAAAGAATGGGAAAAGAAGATAATTGTTCCCTTCTGCCCCGAGAGCAAGCTTTCGGGTATTGAATATACCGATTTTATCCCCGCTGTATGGTACAGAAGAACTTTTGACATAACCGCCGCTCAGCTTGAAGGCAGAGTTATTCTCCATTTCGGTGCGGTTGATTACGAGTCGAAAATCTATATCAACGGCAAGCTTGCAGGTGCTCATAAGGGCGGCTACGCTTCATTCAAATTTGATATCACCGAATATCTTACAGAGGGAGAAAATACAATCATCGTTAACGCTGTTGATGATACAAGAGATCCCCTTGTTCCCAGAGGCAAGCAGTGCCCCGATCTTAAATCAAGAGGTTGTGACTACACAAGAACAACAGGTATCTGGCAGACCGTGTGGCTTGAGTTCGTGCCCAAGGCATACATAAAGAGCGTTAAATTCTATCCTGACTATGTGAACGGAATCCTCGCAATTTCGGCGGTTGTTGAGGGAGAGGGCGAATTCACCGCATCCGCATCCTACGAAGGCAAGGCAATGGGTTCGTTCTCAAAAACGGCAAAATCAACAATCACGGGCGAAATCAGGCTCGATGAAATTCATCTTTGGGAAGTCGGCTGCGGCAGACTTTATGACCTTGAACTGACCTTCGGCGAAGATAAAGTAAAGAGCTATTTCGGACTTCGCAACGTAAAGCTCGATGATTATAAATTCCTCATCAACGGCAAGTCGGTATTCCAGCGCCTTGTTCTTGACCAGGGCTTCTATCCCGACGGTATTTATACCGCACCCACAGATGCAGACCTTAAAAAGGATATCAAACTTTCAATGGCAGTTGGCTTTAACGGTGCAAGACTTCATCAGAAGGTTTTTGAAAAGAGATTTATCTATCATTGCGACAGACTCGGCTATATCGTATGGGGCGAATACGGCAACTGGGGTCTGGATTGGTCAAATCCTTTCTCTCTTGCGGCAATGCTTCCCGAGTGGTGCGAATGTGTTGAAAGAGATTTCAACCACCCCTCAATCATAGGTTGGTGCCCGTTCAACGAAACATGGGATATTGACGGCAGAAAGCAGTATGACCATGTTATTTCAACCATCTATAAAGTAACAAAGCATATGGACGAAACCCGCCCCTGCATTGACACAAGCGGAAATTTCCACACAATTACCGATATTTATGATGTTCACGATTATGAGCAGGATTATAATATCTTCAAAGAAAACTATGATAAGCTGATGACAGAGGGCGTTTTTTATGAAAGATTCCCCGACAGACAGATGTACGGTGGCAAGGGCTGTGCCTGGGTCAGCGAATACGGCGGACTTCAGTGGTCAAAGGGCGACAGAGGCGACGCCTGGGGTTACGGTAACGCACCCAAGACCGAGGAAGAATTTATCGAGAGATATGCGGGTCTTACCGATGCGCTTCTCGATAACTACAGAATGTTCGGCTTCTGCTATACCCAGCTTTATGATATCGAGCAGGAACAGAACGGCCTTTATTACTACGACAGAACACCCAAGTTCGACCCCGAAATCTTCAGAAAAATCAATTCACGCAAAGCTGCGATTGAGGATTAATAAAAAAGTAGGGGCGATTCACGAATCGCCCGCAAAAAAAGCACTCCCGCGGGAGTGCTTTTGCTTATTTATTCCATGTCCATCTCGTGAAATAACCGTTGTTGTGAGAAATAACAAGTTCTGTTTTACCGTCTTTTTCTATCGTGTGTGATGAACCCATCTGATTATGTTCGATATACTCATATCCTTCATCTTCAATTCTGTCAAAAAAGACTTCTGCGTTTTCTGTCAAAACAATTCTCGGTGACTTTTGTATTTCAACATAATCCGTGTCGGTGAGCGCTATCCTTGCAAAGCCGATGCCGCCTTTTATAAAGTTAAAGGTTCCGAATTTGTCAAATGAAACAAAGCATGCAGCTATAATAACGGCAACCGCTGCAATGAAGATTATAAAATTCTTCATATGTTCTTTTTTCATGCATTCCAACCTCCGTTTTTCACTTTGTAAAAATTATACTATTTAATGATTAATACTTTGTTAACTCATTATTACAAATTTCTTACAATTACTTTATAGGGGCGATTCACAAATCACCTGAAAAACAAAGCACTCTCAATAGGGGTGCTTTGTTGCGTTTTTGCATATAATATCAGGGGTGATATATATGAAACGCAGGCGGTTTTATCGCAAAAGAGGAACTGTGATATTTAAGGCAACGTGTATATCATTGCTTCTGTTTATATCTGTTTTGCTTCTCGATGCAAAACTCCGTCCTGCGGTTTATGACCTTGCGGCACTTGAAGCTTATGCAATTTCGTCAAAAACGGTCAATGCCGCCGTTGAGAAAATACTTTCCCAAAAAGCTCCGTCGTATTCGGAAATCGTCAGTATCAATTACGGAAGCGGCAACAGTATATCGGGAATAACAACCGATATCGTGAAAATGAATCTTTTTAAATCGCAGGTCACGAATGCAATCGATTCCGCTTTCAACGAAAAAAACAGCACGGATGTTACCGTGTCTCTCGGCAATGCAAGCGGTGTTGCTCTTTTTTCGGGGCTCGGACCTTACATAGATATCCCTGTCGGTTTTTCATCCTCAACGCAGTCCGATTTCAAGAATGTTTTTGAAAGCGCAGGGATAAATCAGACCCAACACAGCGTTATGCTCAATGTTGAAACCACCGTTGTTCTCACTCTGTCGGGCAGGCGGATAACCAAGACCGTCGAAACTTCATTCTGCATTGCGCAGACGGTGATAGTCGGCTCTGTTCCCAATGTTATGGTTGAATGATGATTTTGAGCGTAGGGGACGATGCCCACATCGTCCCTGAAACAAATTAAACCGTTGATTTTATCGTAAATAATTGGTATAATATTATCATTAATTTTTAAGGGAGTAACCGCCATGCAGTTTGATAAAGCGCAGGAGAGAGCAAAGGAACTCAGAGATTTGCTCAATTACCACAGCCATAAATATTATGTTGAGGATAATCCCGAAATAGGGGACTACGAATACGATATGCTGCAGCGTGAGCTTGCGGGAATCGAAAAGGAATATCCCGAGCTTATAACTCCCGATTCTCCCACACAGAGGGTCGGCGGCAGTGCGGACGGCCTTTTTGAGCCCGTTACCCACGCCGTGCCGCTTGAAAGTCTTCAGGATGCGTTCAACCTTGATGAGGTGCACGCATTCGATGCAAGAGTGCGTGAGATATTCCCCGATGCGGAATATGTTGTTGAACCGAAAATTGACGGTCTTTCCGTTGCTCTCGAATATGAAAACGGTGTTTTCGTAAGGGGTGCAACAAGAGGCGACGGAGCAGTCGGCGAGGATGTTACCGCAAATTTGCGCACGGTAAATCCAATACCTCTGCGCCTTAAATCCGATGCAACAATCACCGTCAGAGGTGAGGTTTATATGCCGAAGAATGTTTTTGCTTCTATCGTTGAAGAGCAGGAGCAAAACGGCGAAAAGACCTTCAAAAACCCCCGTAATGCGGCGGCGGGTTCTCTGCGTCAGAAGAATCCGAAAATAACTGCATCAAGAAAACTCGATATTTTTGTTTTCAACACCCAGAAATATGACGGCACCGATATAACGGGTCACAAGGAATCGATTGATTTTCTTAAAACTCTCGGCTTCAAAACCGTTCCTTTTTATAATAAGTTCAATGATATTGAAGGCGTTATCGGTGAGCTAGCAAGAATCGGCGAAATCCGTTCGTCGCTTCCGTTTGATATTGACGGTGCGGTTATCAAAGTTGATTCCTTTGCCCAGCGTGCCGAAATCGGAAGCACGGCAAAATTTCCGAGATGGGCACTTGCTTTCAAATATCCTCCCGAAGAAAAAGAAACAACGGTTGTTGATATTGAGGTTGCCGTCGGCAGAACAGGCGTTTTAACACCCACGGCAGTGTTCGAACCCGTGCTTGTTGCAGGTTCTACCGTATCAAGAGCAACTCTCCACAATCAGGATTTCATTGACGAAAAGGATATCCGACTCGGTGACAGAGTAGTTATCCGCAAAGCAGGGGATATCATTCCCGAGGTTATAAGGGTTGTGTCCCACACCGAAAACAGCGAAAAATACACGCTTCCTTCGATATGTCCGTCATGCGATGCGGGCGTTATCCGCGAAGAGGATGAGGCGGCAGTAAGATGCGTTAACCCCGAATGCCCCGCACAGCTTCTGCGTAACCTTATCCATTTCTGTTCAAGGGATGCAATGGATATCGAGGGTATGGGTGATGCCGTGCTTGAAAAGCTTGTTTCAAGCGGACTTCTGACCAAGGCAAGTGAGATATATACCCTCAAGAAAGAGGACTTTATGAACCTCGAAGGCTTTAAGGATAAATCATCGCAGAACCTTGTTGATGCCGTTGAAAATTCCAAGCAAAATGACCTTTCAAAGCTCGTTTTTGCTCTCGGAATCCGCCACGTAGGTCAGAAAGCGGGCAAGATCCTTGCCGACCATTTCGGTTCGATGGAAAACCTTATGAATGCCGATCTTGAGCAGCTTACTTCAATCGAAGGCTTCGGCGGAATTATGGCAAAGAGCGTTGCCGATTTCTTTGCTCTTGAGCAGACAAAAAGAGAGATTGAAGCTCTTGCCGCATACGGCGTAAATATGGTTTCGCAGAAGGAGAAAATCGATAACCGTTTTGAGGGTAAAACCTTTGTTTTAACGGGAACGCTGCCCACTTATTCACGAAACGAAGCGAGCGAAATCATCGAGAAATTCGGCGGCAAAACGGCATCCTCCGTTTCGAAAAAGACCAGCTACGTGCTTGCAGGCGAAGATGCAGGCAGCAAGCTCGTCAAAGCACAGTCCCTCGGTGTTACAATTATCAACGAAGAAGAATTCAATGAGATGATAAAATAAAAACAACCGCCGTTCTCAATGAACTGCCCCAAATTGTGCGGACAGTACAAAAACCACCCCTACGGTAGAAAGTATTAAAATTTAAGCAACATACTGACTTCGTTTTTCAAGCGGAGTCAGTTTTGTTTTTAATTGGATTCTTTCGTTGTTGTAGAAATG
>JAZNRG010000102.1:0-15121 GCA_045590575.1 Acutalibacteraceae bacterium
TTGCCGCAGATATCCCACTGACCGTTTGCAACCTTTTCCTTAATCTTTTCGTAGATTTCGGGGTAGTGATCCTTCATCATCTGATAAAGAACAGCCTGACTCTGACCGAAGGTCATTTCGGGGTAAACATCCATAAGCGAGGTAACATTCATAAATGTTCTTGCGCTCTTTCTGATGCTTTCCTGTATTCTCCAGAGCCAAGCAACGTCGATATGGCTGTGACCTGTGAGAATAACTCTGCTCTGAGCCGACCAATTGATAGCGGCAATTTTTGAAAGATAATATTTTCTTGCAGCGCAGATTGATTCTCTTACTCTTGCCTCGTCAAAGTCATAATCAACCATATGCATACTGTCGTCAACAGCGGCATAAACCTTTGCTTTTATGTGTTCATCTTTGATATAGTCAAGTGCCTGAAATGCAACCTGAAGATCAATGTAATAACCTTCACATTCCTTGTCTGCAACAAATATGCAGGTTTCACCGAAACGGCATTCGCTGTATTTTGCGCCGTCCATTGCGTCATCGCAGAAATACATTGAGTCAACGGTAGCTTCAATTTCAAAGTTGAGAATTTCTCCTGCCTTGTGAACACCGAGAGCGACCTCTGTTCTGTCAGGAATACTGTCTCTTGAAGCACAGCCCGAAATGTATTTTCCGTTGCATTTAACGAGAGCTTCACCGCCGACCGCGAATTTTGCTCTGAGTTCAAGACCGTCCATTTCCTCAGGAACGGTAATGCTTGCCTTGAAGAAATGAGCAGAATCGTAAGCGGCATACCAGATGTCACCGCTCTTGATTTCGCCCTTGAAATCCTCGTATTTATACCCGTCTTCACCAAGGAAGGTACCTTGGGTATATTCCCAAACGGGAATATCTTTTTTATGAAGAATGCAGTATTTTGCAAGCTGCTTATACATATCATCCTTGAGTATCTGAGGCTTTATGGTGTGCATATCAATGCTCCTTTCCCTTGTTACAATACAAAACAATGATATCAAAATTCATTATAAAATTCAATAAAAAAACCGCCGAAATTAACGGCGGTTTTTTGGTTATAATTACTTTTTATTTAGTGGGAAGTCCTTCCTTGTCATACATACAAGCAGCTTCGAGCATAACCTCGATGCCTGCTTCGATTGCTTCGGGAACAAGGCAGTCTGCATTGTCAAGTCTTGTGTGGTAGTAACGGGGAGGAGTGGGGTCCATAGCTGCAAAGCCTGTTGCGGGGATACCTTTCTGAGTGAACGCCGCAGCGTCGCACGCACCGATGTAGATTGATTCAAACTTAAGGTCGTAGCCGCAGTTTGCACCTGCATTCTTAACAAGGTGTTTTGCACCCCAATGATGCTGAAGAGTACCGCTGAGGTCTCTGTCGTAAACAGCCATTGTGTCGAGGTCACGGAAGGTGTCTGCGCCGATAACGCAGGTTTCAACAGCCTTGAGCTCATCTTCGTGAGCCTTTGCGTATGCCTTTGCACCTCTGAGACCTGCTTCTTCGGAGCCTGAGCAGATAACAACGAGCTCTGTGTTTTCGAGTCTTGTGTCTGTGTCTGCCATAGCCTTTGCAACAGCCATACCGACGTAGCAGCCTGTGAGGTTATCGTTTGCACCGGGAACGCTCTTTACGGGATTCTGGAAGAAAAGGAAACCGAGCTGGAAGGGAATGAATATGCAGCCTACAACAAAGCCGAGAATCATAAGCCATCTGGGTTCAACAGCCTCGAGAGCACCGCCCGTACCTGCAAAAATAATGCCGATGATTGCAATGATGAGGTCAGCAACAAGACCTACGACTGCGGGGATAAGAACGAGCTTCATGCCAACGCCGCCGAGCAGATAGTTGAGAGTCCATTCAAACTGGCTGTCAGCATGGCCGACAATAATAAAACGTTTTTTAACTTCACCCTTGGGAGCTCTTTTTGCAATAACATTATGGCTTGGATGAGCAATGAAAAGTGGGTCAACAAACTGCTTATACATAACAAATTCAAGAAGCAGGGGAATGAATCCGAGAATAACAAGGATAAGAGAGATGATGGGTGTTGCGAATGCATATGTAAATACGCTTGCAACTGCACAGGCAACGGTGAAGGGGATGAAGCCCATGAATGCCTGACGGTGCACCTTGAATTCTTCAATAGTAACATCGTCGCAGTATTTTTCAAGGTCTTTTGCCATAAGCTGCTGAGCCTTGAGCTCTTCGGGTGAACCGGGCTTTCTGGGACCGATTTCGTTGCAGATTCTTGTGATGTTTTTAACAGCATATTTTCCGAGCTTTTTAATGTCGAAGTTGTTGCTGTATTCAAAAGCGGTTTTCATAATATTCCCTCCATGGATAATATTTCTTTAATATGATATCACGCTAAAATCAAAAAATCAATAATACAGAAAAAATATTTGCAAAAAAATAAGAGCCCGATAACCGAGCTCTTAGTCATTTAAACTATATACACCGGACTGAAGCACCGCATATTCCGTATCCTTTACTCTGAAATATTTCAGCACAGGCTCGTGGAATATGAAATAGTCCGAAACATTATAGTTATCAAAATCTATTGTCCTTAATTTATAAGAATAAGCGTTGCATATGAACAGTTTGTTATCGTAAACTGCAACATCAATCGGATGGCAGAACGCTTTTTCTTTCGGACTGCCGATTCGGAATTCAATGCGGTTGTGCTTTACCGAATAGTTGATTATTGCATGAGAATCGGGAACGGCAAACCAGATATCCGCTCCGTTTGCTGCAGGCGCACAAGCGGGATTTCCGAGATATTCAACACGGCTTTCCGCAATTTCAAGTCCGTTGCCCGTCAGAATTCTGAGCCTGCCGTCGGGATAAGAAACCGCAATGTTATTGCCCGCAAGGTTAATTACCGTGCAGGTTACAAAGTCAACAAGATTGCGGGCGATGTCCGCACCGTTTTCGCCGAATTTTGCATTTATGTAAGTAAGAACGGGAATTTTTTCAAATATATCAATCTCCTGATTGTATATATAAAAAGCAACCGCATCGTCACCCTCGGGGAGGGTTTCTTTGCAGGCATAAACAAATCCGCGTTCAACGGGAATGATATCGAGCAAATCTGCGTTAAAAAGCTTCTGCACGCTTACAGCCTCCGAAAAAATAACCCCGCCAAGCCGTATGCAGCCGATTGTAACCTGCTCGCTAAGCAGGTGGGTGCCGCCCGATGCTTTCACGCTCCCTTCGTCCAATCAGGCACAAGACCTGACCGGGAGGTCTGCAATCCGCCACCGGAGCAAAGGCTCCCTTATAGTGTGTGTTGGGTTACATATTGGCTGTAAATTTTCCGCACAAGGCAGGGTGTATTTATTTTTGCTTTGCAAAAGTGAAATATGCCTTCGGCATGATATATTTTGCTGTGCAAAGTGAAATTTAAACTTCGTTTAAGTGATATTCGCCTTCGGCGAGTTAAGGATAGGCTTCGCCTATGACCGAGTATATTTTTGTATTATTCCTCTTCGAAATCAAACATATCGGCAAGTCTTTCTTCAAAAGCCTGACCGACTTCGTTGAATTCTTCGTCGTCTTCAATGGGGCAGAGGTAGGTTTCGCCTTTTTCTTCCTCAACCTTGAGAATGATGAGTTCGTTGTCGTCTTCCGTTATCTGGTCGGGAGTTTCGGGCAGGGGAAGGAGAGCAACATATCTGCCTTTGTCTGTTTCGATTCTGTCGAGTTCTTCAAAAATATGCTCTTTACCGTCTTCGTCTACGATGCTGACGATATCGGGAGTGTATTCTTCGTTATTCATCGGAATCTGTCCTTTCTTTTTATCTGTTTTATATTTTAACTCCATCCCGGCTTTTAGTCAATAGGAAATCAATATAAGTGAAAAATATATAAAATTTATCAACATTTTCATAAAAAACTATTGACAACAGACAAAAGTTATGCTATATTAAAGTCGAGGAAAGGAACAGAGATTAAATTGAAAAAGAACCTCATTTCTTCCCAAATGCCGCAGTCAAAACGGCAGAAAGACATTGAAGAAATAATAAAACGGTTCTTGTCTCTGCGGAATCCCTCTTGACCATAGATTTGTAGGTCACAGGTCAAAAAACGGTAATTGAAAATTAAAGAAAGGCGGCGATACCCGATGTACTCAGTTGAGAATCAGTTCGCAGCCGCAATGACCGACAGATAAGCAGCAGATCTGAAAGCGAATTCAGGATAATTCTTTATCGGCATGGAGCTTGTCAGACTGCAGAAGAAACGGGTTGAACCGTTAAGATCGGCAAGCGGCTGTGAACGAAGAAAAGAAAATTTAATATATGAATTATGACCGTATCTGAAAAACAGATGCGGTCTTTAATTTTTATTATAAATCTCTTGAAATATCTATATATAACTGTTATAATATTTGGATATTGAAAGGATGATTGCTTTTGAGACGTAAGAAATGGGTGGTGTCAAAAGGCAGCAAGGATCTGGCGGCGCAGGTAGCTCAGGAAATCGGCGTTGACCCCTTTGCGGCCTTGCTCGTTACATCCAGAGGCTTTGATGATACAGACGAAATAAACGATTTTTTTGATGAGGATGCTCCGCTTTCGCTTTCTCCGAATTCAATTGCGGATATGACCAAGGCGGCAGAAAGAATCAACAGAGCCATTGACGATTTTGAAATGATATGCATTTTCGGCGATTACGATGCCGATGGTGTTACCGCAACAGCTTTGCTTTATTCATATCTTGAAACAAGAGGCGCAAATGTTATCCGCTATATTCCCGACAGACTGACCGAAGGCTACGGCCTTAATATCGGAGCTGTTGAAGAAATTGCAGACAGAGGAGTAAAACTGATTGTTACCGTTGATAACGGTGTTTCCGCTATCGAAGAGGCAAAAAGAGTAAAAGAGCTCGGAATGGAGCTTATTGTTACCGACCACCACAAGGTCGGCGATGTGCTTCCTGATTGCTATGCCGTTGTTGATCCTCACAGAGAGGATTGCCCGAGCGCATTCAAAGAAATGTCGGGTGTCGGTGTTGCATTCAAGCTTGTTTGCGCTCTTGAGGGTGACGACGGCGATATTCTTATTGAAGAATACGGTGATCTTGTTGCTCTCGGCACAATCGGCGATGTTGTGACTCTTACGGGCGAAAACCGTGTTATGGTCCGCCGAGGCCTCAGACTTATGAATGATTGCCCCAGACCCGGTATCAGTGCCCTTATGGAAAAAGCGGGCGCGGGGGATAAAGTTTTTTCGGCTTCAACCGCTTCTTTTACGTTATGTCCGAGAATCAATGCGTCAGGCAGAATGGGTTCTGCCAACAAAGCTCTTGAGCTTCTGCTTTGCGATGACGAAGACTCGGCATATCTGCTTGCGGATGAAATCAACTCAATGAACTCATTACGACAGCGCACCGAAACCGAGATTTTCGCAAGTGCTCAGTCACAGATTGAAGAAAGTTCCGATATTGCAAACGACAGAGTAATTGTTGTTGACGGCGAAGATTGGCACCAGGGCGTTATAGGAATCGTTGCCGCAAGAATAACCGAGAGATACGGCAGACCGTGTGTGGTTATTTCCCGTGACGGAGAAAATGCAAAGGGTTCGTGCCGAAGTGTAGAAGGATTCTCCATTTACGATGCAATTGAGGCGGTGTCCGACTGCCTTGACCATTTCGGCGGACATACTCTTGCCGCAGGTCTCGGACTCAAATCTTCAAAAATTCCCGAGTTCCGCCGCAAAATAAACGAATATGCCGCAGACAAAGAAATGCCGTTTGCACTTCAGAAAATAGACTGCCGTCTGCTCCCGAGCTCGATAAGCCTTGATATTCTCAATTCGCTCAGGCTTCTTGAACCCTTCGGTGCAGGCAATCCTCAGCCGAGCTTCGGGCTTTTCGGAGTCAGAATCGAAGAGATTGCTTCCGTTTCCGACGGCAAGCATATCAGAATGATTGTTTCCAAAAACGGCGCAAGAACAGGTGTTGTGTATTTCGGAATGCCCGAAAAAATCTTTCCGTTTGTCAAAGGAGATACCGTTGACCTTGCCATTAATCTGGACAGAAACGTTTATAACGGCGATGAACGTGTTTCTGTTATAGTCAGAGGCATCAGACCCTCTGCAACAGATGAAGACAAGGTTCTTGCTTCAATCAGCCTTTTTGAAAAGTTCACGAGAAAAGAGCGGCTTACCGCCGAGGAAGCGCTGAAGATGATACCCGACAGACAGCTCGAGGTTGAGGTTTTCAAGAGCATCAAGGCAAGACCGCTTAAAGATAAATACTGCGAGGTTCTTTGCGTGCGTCTGGGTAACGACGGAGAAAATCTTGCAAAAATAACAACAGTTGTTGAGATTATGCTTGAAATGGGCATACTTGCCTCGGATGATAACAACACAGTTTATGTTCCCGAGAATCCTCCCAGAGTCAATCTTGAGGATTCGGAAATACTGAAAAGGCTTAAAAGTTACTTACGCTGAGTTGATGAGGGATTTTTATGAAGGATATTTTAAAATCAACCAACCGTACATTTGAAACTCCGGAGGAATGCCTGCAGGAGATTCTCAGACTTATCGGAAGCGAATGCACCGATGATGAGATATGCCATGTGAAAAGGGCTTATCAGATTGCCGCCGATGCTCACGAGGGGCAGAAGCGTCTTTCGGGTGAACCCTATATTATGCATCCTCTGAGTGTTGCTCTTATACTCGCAAGTCTCGGTATGGACGAGGCTTCCATAGTTGCGGCTATTCTTCACGATACGGTTGAGGATACTTCTCTCACTAACGAAGAAGTCAGAAAAGAATTCGGCGAAACAATTGCCGAGCTTGTTGACGGTGTTACCAAAATCGGCAAGATTCCTCTTGCAACAAAAGAGGAGCAGCAGGCAGAGAATATCCGTAAAATGCTTATTGCAATGTCAAGGGATATCCGTGTTATTATCATCAAGCTTGCCGACCGAATTCATAATATGCGCACCCTTATGTTCAAACCCGAGCACAGAAGAAGAGAAATTGCAAGAGAGACTATTGAGATATATGCTCCCATTGCCCACCGTCTCGGTATCCGGCCCGTCAAGGAAGAGCTTGAAGATCTTGCAATCAGCTATCTTGACCCCGTTGCTTATAACGAAATCGGCGAATCGCTTGAAAAGCAGAGCCGCACCCGCAACGAATTCCTTGAGGATATCAAGAATCGTATAACAGAGAGGGTAACCGAAGTTGTTCCCAATGCTCAGGTCAGCGGACGAATCAAGTCCGTTCACGGCATATACCGTAAGATGTATATGCAGAACAAGAACTTTGACCAGATTTATGATATATATGCTGTCAGAATAATCGTTGATACGGTTATTGACTGCTATAACTGTCTGGGTATAATCCACGATATGTTCAACTCCATTCCCGGCAGATTCAAGGATTATATCTCGACCCCCAAGCCCAATATGTATCAGTCGCTCCACACAACCGTTCTCGGCAAAGAAGGTATTCCCTTTGAAGTTCAGATAAGAACCTGGGATATGCACCATACCGCAGAATACGGTATTGCGGCGCACTGGAAATATAAGCTCGGTATGAGCGGTAAGGCTAAGTTTGAGGAGCGTCTATCATGGATTCGTCAGCTTCTTGAAAGCCAGAGCGATACCGAAAACGTTGAAGACATAGTAACGACAATCAAGAGCGACCTTGTTCCCGAGGAAGTGTTTGTCTTTACCCCCAAGGGCGATGTTTTCAGTCTGCCTTCGGGTGCAACCGTTGTTGACTTTGCTTATGCAATCCATTCCGCTGTCGGCAACAAAATGGTCGGCGCCAAGGTAGACGGAAGAATTGTTCCGCTTGACTATAATGTCAAAACGGGTGAAATCGTTGAAATTATGACCTCTTCCCAGCAGGGCAAGGGTCCGAGCAGAGATTGGCTCAACATAGTAAAAACCAGCCAGGCACGAAGCAAAATCAGGCAGTGGTTCAAGAAAGAACGCAGAGAAGAGAATATCATTGAAGGCAAGGCTCAGATTGAGCGTGAATTCAAGCGTAACTATATCCGATTCACCGAAGCGGAATATAACGAATATATGCTCAAGGTTGCCGAAAGGCAGCATTGCAAGACCCTTGATGATTTTTATGCCGCAATCGGTTACGGCGGCGTTTCGCTCCTGCGCCTTATTCCAAAAATCAAGGACGATTTCTCGAAACTTCATAAGAATGATGAGCCCGTTATAACAGTTGTTCAGCCCAAGAAGAGAACCAAGAGTAACGAAGGCGTTGTTGTTGAAGGTATTGATAACTGCCTTATCAAATTTTCACGTTGCTGCAATCCTCTTCCGGGTGACGACATTATCGGTTTTATAACAAGAGGCCACGGTGTTTCGATTCATACAAAGAATTGCACCAATGTTCCCAAAGATATTTCTCAGGCGGCTGAGCCCGAAAGATGGATTGAAGCGTACTGGGATAAGGGTGTAAGGGAAGATTTCAAATGTACCCTTCAGCTTTATTGCCTTAACCGTATCGGTCTTCTTGCCGATGTTTCGAGTATGCTTGCCAATATGAGAATTATGATCAACGATATCAGCACCCGAAACACCAAGGATGGCAGAGCGGTTGTTATGGTTACTGTTTCCGTAAACGGTGTTGAGCACCTGAATTCTCTCGTTACCAAAATTGAGAAAATTGACGGCGTGCTGAATGTTGAAAGATCAGGTATATAAGGTGATGAAATGAGAGCTGTTATCCAGCGTGTAAACAAATCATCCGTCAGCGTTGACGGAGAAATCAAGGGCAGCGTCGGCAAAGGCTATAATATCCTTCTCGGTGTTATGGACGGTGATGCGGAAAAGCAGGCGGAACTGCTTGCGGGCAAGGTCGCAAAGTTGCGTGTCTTTGAGGATGAAAACGGTAAAATGAATAAAAGCATTCTCGATATAGCAGGAGAGATACTCGTTATTTCGCAGTTTACTCTCTGTGCGGATATAAAGAAAGGCAACCGCCCTTCGTTTACCGATTCCGCGCCTCCTGCAGAGGCGGACAGACTCTATAAATATTTCTGCTCCGAGCTTATAAAGAACGGAGTAGGCAAGGTTGAAACGGGAGTTTTTGCGGCCGATATGCTTGTCAGTATCGAGAATGACGGTCCTGTGACAATCGTTATGGATACCGATATATGGGATAAAAGGTGAGAAAATGAAAATAAAACAGTTGCAACTTGAACACGAAATATTCTCAAACTGCTATCTTCTTGTTGACGAAGAAAGCGGCGAGGCGGCAATCGTTGACCCTGCGTGGTACGGCGAGGTTGTAAAAAATGCTCTTGACGGTGAAAACATAACTCTTAAATATGTTTTGCTTACTCATGGCCATTTTGACCATATTTTTGGCGTTTACGGTCTGCAGAGCGAAATGGGAGCAAAGGTTGTTATCCATTCGGGCGATGCGGATTATCTCCTTGACCCCAAGAAGAGCCTTGCAGAGGGCAACTTCCCCGAGCATCAGTATCCCGTGTATGCGGATATTCTTGTTAAAAACGGCGATATAATCAAACTCGGCAACGAAGAAATCAGAGTTATGCATACTCCGGGTCATACCGAGGGAAGCGTCTGCTACATTCTCGAAAAAGACAGAGTGATTATAAGCGGCGACACCCTTTTCTGCATGACTGCGGGCAGAACGGATTTTCCGGGCGGCAGTGATGAAAAAATGATAGATTCTCTCAAAAAACTCATTGCTCTTGAGGGTGACTACAGAGTGCTTCCGGGTCATAACCGTGAAACAACTCTCGAAAGTGAAAGAAAACGCAATTGGTATATCAGAAGGATGGTAAGATAAGTGATATTAAGAATTTTCGGGCACGATTTTCATTATGAATGTGAAAATCTCTGCAGGGTATATTACCCCAACGAAAAAATTAATATAGTTTATGATGACAGCGGTGAAGACGACAAAACCGTTATCACCCGATGCATTCCGATCGACGGCAGCAATATTGTTGAAGTTGAAGCCTGCATCGGCGGTGAATCACGAAAAGCGGCATCAACGGTTGTTGCTGATGCGGGTGACCTTCGTGATAAAAGCGAGCTTGAAACCGCACGCCTTATGTTTGCTCTTTTATCGGAGCTTACGGGCTATACGCCTCCTTGGGGTGTGCTTACGGGTGTCCGCCCGTCAAAGCTGATGCTGAGACTTACCGAGCAATACGGCGCTGATGAAGCGTACAGATATTTCACCGAAGATTTGCTTGTCAGCGAAGAAAAGGCAACCCTTGCACAAACGGTTGCAAAGGCAGAAGAAAAGATTGTTGCGCTGTCCGAAAACAATTCATTCAGTCTTTATGTTTCAATTCCTTTCTGTCCCACACGATGCAGTTATTGTTCGTTCGTTTCGCATTCAATTGCAAATTCAAATGCAAAAAAGCTTCTTCCCGAGTATCTTGAAAAGCTTGCGGAAGAGATAAAAATAACGGGAGAAATCGCAACAGAACTCGGTTTGCGGCTCGAAAGCATCTATTTCGGTGGCGGCACACCGGGTGTGCTTGAAGCTCCGCAGATGGACAGACTTCTCGGTGCAATCGAAAACAGCTTCGATTTATCCCATTTAAGAGAATATACGGTTGAGGTCGGCAGACCCGATACCGTCACTCCCGAAAAACTGCGTATACTCAGGCTCCATAATGTCGGCAGAATCAGCATAAATCCGCAGACGTTCAACCAGAAAACGCTTGAGCTTATCGGCAGAAATCATTCCGTTGAGCAGGCCGTCAAGGCTTATCAGCTCGCAAAAGTCTACGAATTCGACAGCATCAATATGGACCTGATTGCGGGGCTTCCGGGTGAATCGTTTATGGATTTTGCTTCGAGTATTGATACCGCAATTTCCCTTGCACCCGAAAATATAACCGTACATACTCTTGCCCTCAAACGCTCGTCGGAACTCAACGCTTCGGGTGCGGGCGTTTCAGATGGCAACGAGGCAAAGAAAATGCTTGAATATGCATCCGAAAGACTTTACGGCAGAGGTTATGCGCCTTACTATATGTACCGCCAGAGCAAATGCGTCGGCAATCTCGAAAATGTCGGCTGGCATAAAAACGGCACGGAGTGCCTTTATAATGTGTTTATGATGGAAGAGTGCCACACAGTCCTTGCTGTCGGTGCGGGCGGAGTGACAAAGCTCTGCGAACCCGGCACAAATAAGGTTGAACGCATTTTCAATTTTAAATATCCGTATGAGTACATTTCGGGATTTGATAAAATAACCGAACGCAAAAACGGAATAAAGAGTTTTTATTTGTCATACTAAATTTTATAGGGTGATGATGTATGATAAATATTAAAACCGAAAAAGTAACTTTCTCTCAGATTAACGGATATGCAAATGAGCCTGCGGCTTTTCTTCAGAGCTGTACGGATGAGTATCGCGGCAGAGTCTGCGAAGTTGCAAAAATCATATCCGAAGATAAAAGCAAAAAAATAATTATGCTTGCGGGTCCGAGTTCATCGGGCAAAACAACAACTGCCGCGATGCTTTCGCAATGCATTGAAAGTTTCGGGGGCAGGGCATATACCGTGTCGCTCGACGATTTCTATTTTCCGAGGGCTGTCGGTTATCCGCTTGATGAAAACGGCAAGCCTGATTACGAATGCGTTGAGGCGCTTGACCTTGAACTTATTCACCGCTGTTTCGGCGAACTTCAGAAAAAGGGAAGCTGTTCTTTGCCTGTGTTTGATTTTCAGAGCGGAGAAAGAAAAGAAAACGCAAAGAATATTGTTCTTGACGATAATGATGTTATCATCGTCGAAGGTCTCCACGCACTTAATCCCGCCATAACAGACACGCTTGATGAAGCGAGTCTTTATAAAATTTATGTCAGCGTATCCTCAAGAGTTTATGACAACAGCGGCGATGTGCTTCTTTCAAAACGGAATTTAAGATTTGCGAGAAGAGTGGTAAGGGATTATCAGTTCCGTTCAACCTCCGTTGAAAGAACCTTTGAAATATGGGAGAGCGTGATGCGGGGAGAGGATAAATATCTTTTTCCGTTTGAGCCTCTTGCCGATATAAAAATCAATTCGTTCCATCCCTGCGAACCTTGCGTGCTTGCACAAACGGCGATTTCTCTTCTTGAAGATGTGAAAAACGGTGATTATGCGAAAAAAGCCGCAGAGATGATAAACAAACTCAGGTGCTTTAAAACTATAGATAAATCAATACTGCCCGCAGATTCCCTTCTCAGAGAATTCACGGGTTAAACTACTGATAAAAAAGGAGTGTGAGCCTTTTGGCTTCTCAAAAGAAACAGTCGGTTCTTAACGGCGCAATGCTGCTGATGGTTGCCGTAATGCTGGTAAAGGTCATCGGTCTGTTGTTCAAAATTCCGCTTACCGATATGATCGGCGGTGTAGGCAGAGGATATTTCAACTCGGCCTATGAAATCTATACCCCGATTTTTGCTATTTCTATGGCGGGTCTGCCGGTTGCGGTTGCCCGTATGGTTGCGGAAAACATTGCTCTCGGTAATTACAGAGAGCCGAGAATGATTCGAAAGGTATCGATGCGTCTTTATATCATCGTCGGCATCGTCGGCACTCTGATTCTGCTCATTGCCGCATTCCCTTATACCAGATTTGTTGCAAACGAACGCAATCTCCCTGCGGTTCTTGCTGTTGCTCCTTCAATATTCTTCTGCTGTTTTATGTCCACCTACAGAGGTTATTACGAAGGTCTCAGAAATATGACGCCAACCGCAATCTCTCAGGTTGTTGAGGCTCTCGGCAAGCTTCTTATCGGTCTTCTGCTTGCAAAGGTTGTTATTTCTGTCGGTATGGGTCAGTATGAAAGCGGAATGCTTGCTTCAGGCAATGTTTCCGCCGTCGTTTTCGGCAACGAAGTAACAAGTCTTACAGAAGCCAACAGCGTTATTACTCCATGGGCTGCCGCAGGTGCTGTTATGGGCGTAACCGTAGGTTCGGTTGCTTCCGCTGTTTTTCTTACGATTTACTATAAAATTAAGGGTGATGGCTTCACAAGAGAACAGCTTGTCAATTCTCCCAAGTCACGCTCATCTGAAGAGCTTGCAAAGGAAATGATAAAGATAGCTGTTCCTATGGTTATCAGTGCTCTTATCCTTAACATAACAAATCTTATTGACACAACTACAATACAGTCAAGGCTTGCAACCGCAATAGAAAGCGATCTTTCAACCGTTCTTCAGATGCATTCCGAGGCAATAAATGAGGCTGTCCGTCTTTCAAGACTGAATGTTAACGATTCCGCTGAAATAGTAAAATATCTCTGGGGCTCCTACGGTATGGCTCTTGATTTCAGAAATCTTATTCCCAACCTTACCCTTCAGCTGGGTATCAGTGCTCTTCCTGCACTTGCCGCAGCATGGGCAACAAAAGACGGAAAAGGTATCAAGTCAACAATCGAAACAGTGCTCAGAATATGTATGCTTATAGGTCTCCCCGCAGGCTTTGGTATGGCGGCGCTTGCAACTCCTATTCTTAATCTTGTTTACGGCAGAGGATTAAGTTCCGATGCAATCCCCGTTGTTGCTCCCGTTATGGCTGCTTACGGCATCGCAACCGCACTTATGGCTGTTTCAACCCCTATAACAAATATGCTTCAGGCGATCGGCAGAACGGATATTCCCGTGAAGACCGTTATAATCGGTGCGGTATGTAAAATAGTTTGTAATTTTATTCTCGTAGGTAACCCAAAAATCAACATCTACGGTGCGGTAGTCGGTACAATCCTTTTCTATGTTGTTATTGTTACCTGTAACCTTACCGCTCTTCTCAAGTATTCCAAGGTTAAGATTGACTGGGGTTCAATAATTCTCAAACCTTTTATCAGTGCCGCTCTTTGCGGAATTACCGCATTCGCTTCCTACGGTTTGCTTTCAAAAATCTTCCCTGTAAAATCTGCTGAAAGTATTCTGAATATGGGCACAATTTCAACGGTTATCGCAGTCGGCCTTGCCGTTGTGGTTTATGTTGTGGCTCTCCTCCTTCTTAAAGGCGTTAACAGAGAAGATATTTCAGTGCTGCCAAAAGGAGAAAAAATTGCAAAAACCCTTGAAAAATACGGACTTTTGGGTTAAAATAATAGCTGTTTATATTTGGATGTGAGAAAAAATGGTTGACTTTAAGCAAAAAAACAGTTATACTGTGCAAGACCTTGTTGAAATTATGCGGCTGCTCAGAGCACCGGGAGGATGCCCCTGGGATGCGGAGCAGACTCACGAAAGCATAAAAAAGAATCTCATTGAAGAAACTTACGAGGTTATCGAAGCAATCAACAAAAAAGATACCGACCTTCTTTGTGAGGAGCTTGGCGATTTGCTGATGCAGGTTGTTTTCCACGCACAGATGGAAAACGAAACCGGTTCGTTTGATTTTGATAAAGTGGCAGACGGTGTTTGCAAAAAACTTGTTGAGCGCCATCCCCACGTTTTCGGTGAGGTTACCGTTTCGGGTGTTGACGATGTTCTGACCAACTGGGATGATATCAAACGCAAAACCAAGGGTCAGAAAAACACAACCGAATCAATGCTCAGCGTGCCCCGCGAGCTTCCCGCACTTATGCGTGCAACCAAGCTTCAGAAAAAGGCGGCGGATGTCGGCTTCGATTGGAGCGATGTTTCGGGTGCACTCGATAAGCTTGAGGAGGAAATAAAAGAACTCAGGCAGGCTGTTGCAAACAACGATGCTTCCAATATGAGCGAGGAGCTCGGCGATGTGCTCTTCTCTGCGGTTAATGTTTCAAGATTCATAAAGACCGATGCCGAAGAAGCTCTTACCGCCGCAAGCGATAAGTTCCTTTCAAGGTTCACGGTTGTTGAAAAACTTGCCGAAGAAAGAGGTATAGATATGCGCTCCGAAAATCTTGAAGTGCTCGACAGCCTCTGGGATGAGGCAAAGGCCAAAGAATAATTTTGTATATGAATACTTTTGTATTTATAAAATAGAAATCAAAAAGATTGGAGTAAGAAAAATGAATAAGACAGAACTCGTAAATGCTATTGCTAAGAACGAAGGCATTGAAAAGAAGTGTGCAGAAAAGGCAGTTAACGCTGTTGTAGCAGCTATCTCTGATGCTCTTGCAGCAGGTGATAAGGTTCAGCTTATCGGCTTCGGCACATTCGAAGTTCGTGAGC
>JAZNRG010000103.1:0-2684 GCA_045590575.1 Acutalibacteraceae bacterium
CACAACTCACCATGCTATCTGTGACATGGCAGTTGCACGCTCAATTCCCAACCACACCGTTATCTGCCCTGCAGACGGTCTTGAAACTTACAATGCGGTTCATGCTGCATACGATAATTTCGGACCCTACTACATCCGTATCAACAGAGGCTTTGACCGTGTTCTTTATGATACAACAGACTACGGCTTTGAAGTTGGTAAGGCTGTAACAATCAACGAAGGTTCGGATATCACAATCATTGCTTGCGGTTCATGCGTATTCCAGGCATATCAGGCTGCAAAGTTCCTTGAAACCAACGACGGTCTTAAGGTAAGAGTTCTTAATATGCACACAATCAAGCCCATCGATAAGGAAGCTATCGTTAAGGCTGTTATGGAAACCCGCCGCATCATTACCGCTGAAGACCACAACGTTATCGGCGGTCTCGGCTCGGCAGTTGCAGAGGTTATCGTTGAAGCAGGTAAGGGCTGTGCATTCAAGCAGCTCGGTATTCAGGATAAGTTTGCTCCCATCGGTCTCCACGAAGACATTATGTCATCACTCGGCATCGACCAGAACGGTATCATTGCTGCAGTCCGTGAAGTTATGGGTAAGGACTTCGAGCTTGACGACGACTGGGACGACGAAGTTTAATTTGAGTTCTTTTCACTTTCTCGCTCGATCGTGAATAAAAGATACACTTTCCTCACTGCGAAAGTGATAATAATTGCAGATTATCCAAAAGTGTAGGGCGGGGGCTTGCTCCCGCCGAATAAAAGGCAACCGAAAGGAATGATTCATATGGCTTCGAGAGAAGATATATTGACAAATAAAATTTTCCTTTGTGCGGTTCTTCCCCTTATCAAAACAATTGCCACCGACGACCCCGCTCTTGCAAAGAAATTTGAGCACGCTCACGCTGTTATTCAGGTAAGCGCAAAAGACCCCGAGGCTCCCGAAGGCAAGTTTGCAACCCATTTCATCGTTAACTGCGGTGAATGGGAGGTTCATACCGATAAGGTAACCGATAATGCTCATATCGAGCTCGAATTCAAGAGCATCGAAACTATGAACGCATTCTTCAAAGGAAAAATCGGCCCCGCAACCCTTCCCAAGATGAAGGGCGTTACCAAAAAGCCTGCAGTGTTCTTAGGATTTATGATGACTCTGCTCAAGATGTCATCTCTCCTCACGGCAACTGAGGCACCCAAGGAAGAAGAAGCAAAGAAGCTCCTCGTTAAGTGCTATTTCTATCTTCTTTCAACCGGCATCAGCACACTCAACAAGCAGGGTCACGAAGAAATCCACAAGTGGACTCTTTCAAGCCCCGACAGAGTTTATGCCTGGGCTGTTGACGGTTATCCCGAAATTTCGGCATATATCCGCATCAAGGCAGGCAAGTCAAAGGCAGGCAGAGGCGTTTACAAGCGCGCACTTCCCTTCTTCACAATGAGATTTGACTGCCTCGACAGTGCACTCGGTATTCTTATGGGCACCGCAGATATGCTTGAATTCACAAAGGAAAGCAAGCTTATTATGGACGGCGCACCCGAATTCGGCGCACAGATCGGCGACTATATGCTCAAGGTCGGCGACTACGCAAGATAATTGCATAATTCATCCCCGCAAGCCAATCGGTTTGCGGGGATTTTGCGTTTAGAGGCGGTTCACAAAAGGCTTCTCCTTGAGGAGAAGCTGTCACGAAGTGACTGATGAGGTGATTGCGAAGCAATTATAATATTACACACCTCATCCACCGCAAGCGGTCCCCCTTCCCCTCAAGGGGAAGGCTTTTTAATTCGCAAAAACTTGAACAAGTAACCGCTCCGTGATATAATAATGTATATATTATTTAAAGGGGCGATTGCCGTGTTTGATTTCATAAAAAACGAAAAGATTTATAATCAGATAAAATTTCTCGTCACCGTTGACGAGATGAAGAATATTCTGCGAATGAATCTGCTTGCAGACGGTTCAAGGCGTGAGAATGATGCGGAGCATTCCTGGCATCTTGCGGTAATGGCGATGATTCTTAAGGAATATGCCGCAGAAAAGGTTGATATTGAAAAGGTGCTGAAAATTGCCCTTGTTCACGACCTTGTTGAGGTTTATGCCGGTGACACCTTTGCATATGACGAAAAGGGATACGAGGACAAGGAACAGCGTGAAAAGGACGCCGCAACAAAGCTTTTCGGTATTCTTGACCCCGAACAGGGTGCGCAAATCCGTGCGCTGTGGGACGAATTTGAAGCAGGCGAAACCGCCGAAGCAAAATACGCAAACGCAATTGACAGAATTCAGCCGTTGTTGCTTAACTACCTGACAAACGGCCACACCTGGCGAATGGGCGGTGTAAGCGCCGCACAGGTTTACAACAGAATGGCTGTTATCCGCACCGCAACACCCGAGCTTTGGTGCATTGTTGAAGGCGTTATCAAAAGTTCAATTGAAAAAGGTATTCTCAAGCCGTAAAAAGATAAAAGGACTGCCCCGCTGGGGGACAGTCCTTTTGGTTTTATATCTTTGCGCTTCTTGCGGCATCATACATTGAAACAATTTCGTCAAGGCGGCTGTAATTCTCTGCCTGTTTGACGGTTTTAACCGCATCAAGATACGGCTTTGCCGCTCTGTGATAGATTGAATTATCGTTTGTTGCCGCCTTAATTTGCTTTGCGATTGCAAGCTTTTCTTTTTTGATAAGCTT
>JAZNRG010000104.1:0-4608 GCA_045590575.1 Acutalibacteraceae bacterium
TAAGGCTACATTCATCGTAAGCAACGACCTTGATGAAGAAACCGTATATCAGCTCACAAAGGCTATCTACGAAAACAAGGACGAATATTCACACGACAAGGCAAAGGAAATGAACATTGAATATGCAGTTTCAAGCATTTCCGTTCCCTTCCATCCCGGTGCAGAAAGATACTTTAAAGAGGTTGGCGCTATCAGCTGATGAGCTGCAGACAATCAGTCAGCTTCAAAAAAATTAATCGCAGCAGCCGTTATAATGGTAATCATTACAGCGGCTGCTTTTGCTTTAAATATGGTTGAGGAGCAACTTCCTTGGCTCCCTCGTGATATGCCGAGGTGAATAAACAAATAGTATAACGCCCGCACCAAGGGCGATAGCCGACTATGTTACTGAGGGATGCTTTTTGCAATTCACAACAAAAAATCAAGGGACCGTGCCGTGGCACAGCCCCTTTAAATATTGCTTATAATTCAATTTTAACCGTTTTGATTTCCCACGGGCGGAATTCGAGCTTGCCGTTGCAATCCGCAAGTTTATTGCCGAGAAGGTCGGTTTCTTCGGTTATTTTTCCGAATGCGGGATTGAATTCCGCTGTCTGTACTTCATCGGAATAGTTACAGAAACGGGCGAGGATATATCCGTTTTCAGGATATACGGTTGTCATAACAACCTCAACATCTGCGTTAAACGATGCAAACTTAAGCTCCGTCAGTTCGCCGTCATTCTTCTCAAGAGGAATTGCAACGGGCGGATAGGCGTATCTGAGAGCTTCGGTGTGAATGTCGCTTGTGAAATCCCAATCGAGGCTGATTGCAAATTCATCCTCATAAATACCGTCAAGCATTTTGGTTCCGCAAAGGTATTCTTCCGCATAAACAAGAGGAATCGCAACCTTATTGCCCGTAACGGCGGAACCCATGCAGCCTTTGTTGAACACGGCAACGCTGTTGTTATCATCCTTAAGGCAAACCCAGTAAATGCCGTCAAGAAGTGTTACCGAATTGAAGGATTCCTCGGGAGATACTTTTTCATTGATAAGAATGCGGTCTTCTTCGTACCAGTAATCCTCGGTCTTTCTTACATCGCCGGTCCATTCGGAGATTGAATAAGGCAGGTCGCGGAACATTTTTCTGCCCTTATCCATGCAGAGATTCATATTGAAGCAGAGCTTGCCTTCGTGTTTGTGACCGTTAACGGTGATTGACTTTTCAAGACCCATTTTATCACCGATTATGCCGATTTTTTCGCCGTGAACCTCAAACTTCGTTTTGCAGTCGATTCTGCCAAGAGCAAAACTGCCGAAACGCATTTCAAAGCTGAAAGGAACAGAGCCGATTTTGCCTTCGTAGGTTGCAACAGCACCGCAGCAGGGGTTGAGCTCAACCTTCCATTTGCCGTTTGATTCGCAGTCTGCACCGTCGATATGTGCAGTGAACATTGCGTTATCGCCGTTATCGATTATCTTTTTGCCGTCATAATCGGCAATATATTCAATGCCCTTGTCTGTAAGCTTGATATGATATTTTGAAGTTTTGAGAATTTCCGATTCGGAATCCCATTCAAACTTGCGTTCATATCCGCTTGTTGAGTCTGCGGAGATAACCTTTGCCGTGTAAGCGGGGAGGTATGCGTAAACATATTTATCCTCGCCGACCTTTATGCAGTCATTGACCGCAAAGGAGTTTGTGTTGATTGCAAGCACGGAGTTATTATCCTTGCAGGCAAAGTGGGAGGCAATATTTCCGATTGATTCGTTTTTTGCAAATTCGGATTCCTTGAGAGAGGCGGGGATAAAGCGGTGTGCAAGGTCAAGCAAGCCGCAGATTGTAACATCGTGGTGCTGAGCAGCCATAGCATATTTCCAGGCTTCGTCAAGGTTTTTGTTGAGCGCTTTTCCGCCGAGCATAACGGAAAGTGCGTTCAGCTTTTCTGCCTGAACAACCTCAACCTCGGCTTTTCTTACGCCGTTGAAGATTTCGTTGCCGCAGTAACCCCAGGGCATCTGAACGGCGAAATCGTTGTCGGTTGTTGCAAGCTCATCCTTTGCCTCGCCGTAAAGAGCGGGGATATCCTCAAGAAGAACGTATTCGTAATTATCCTTTGTTTCAATATATGCCGTCACGTCTTCGATCGGTTGGGTGAGGTCATCGTATCTTGAAGCGAGAAGAGGAGAATATTTTTCAAACATTTCCTCGAATTTTTCAAGAGATATTTCCGTATCCTGAGGCCAGCGGGAAAGAATCCAGTTATCAACCGTGCAGCAGTTAAAGCCTCTGCCCATTTTATCGTAGGTGGGCACGGCGGGGATTTCGGTTTTGTCTTTGCCTATCCATCTGCCCCATGCGGAATCAAAGGTTCTGGGATAGCCGTAGCCCATAACGTGGGAGCGGAGAATCGCCGCCTTGTGACCCGTGAGTTTCAGAAGCTGAGGAGTCTGGTTGTTGAGAGCAAACTCCGAAATGCAGTAAACATCGGGAGTTTTGCCGAAATATTTCTTATTTGTTCTGATTGCATAGATGAGCTGGCGGGCATTGGATTCCTCGCTGATTGTGAGCGAAAGCGGCTGACCGTAGGTGGTGGCGCCAAGACCGATTCTGTCGGGATAATCCTTCAGCAGATCGCCGATCATCTCAACAACCTCGGGGTCGCATCTTGAAAACTCATCAAAGGTAAATGATTCATAGTCAAGACCGATTCTGAGCTTGGGATATTTTTTCATCCATTCACGGATTTTCTTGAGCCTCGGCTTTACTTCGTCTTTCCACAGAACATATCCGCCGTGGTCATATGTTAAAATATACAACTTTTTCTTTTCCATATTTTACACTCCTTTGCGGTTGATGAGTTTATTTTACATCACGGCTAAGAAAAATGCAATAAAGAGTAAGAGTGTTTTATGTAAAAATAGTGTTTTGTAAATCATTATACAAATATATTATTCCGTTTTAACGAAACTCTTGACAAAAATATCTTTTGTGATATAATTAAAAAAATTAATAATGAAACAAGGAACCAGCTGTCTGCAGAGGATGTTGGTTCCTTTATGTTTTTGTAAAGAAACTGTGAGAAATATTTATTATCATAAAAGGAGACTGCGTTATGGAAATTCAACTTCAGGAACTTATTGAGCAGATTAAAAAAGACGGTGTTGATGCGGCTGAAACTCAGGCTGAAGAAATTCTTGTTTCTGCAAAAGCCGAAGCCGAAAAAATCATTGCAGATGCAAAGGCTCAGGCAGATAAAATGATTGCCGATGCAAAAGCAGAAAACGCAAAAACTGTTAAGTCTGGCGAGGATGCAATTCGTCAGGCAGGCAGAAACCTTCTCATATCTTTCAGAGAAAGCATAACAAGAGAGCTTAAAGCGATTGTGGGCGATAACGTCAATGCTGTTTATTCATCGGATGTGTTTGTGAAGCTCATTGTGAATGCAGTTGAAAGTTGGGCGGGCAAACCCGAAGCCGATGACATTTCCGTGATTCTTAACAGCAGTGACCTTGAAAAGCTTGAAGAAGCGCTTCTTGCAGAGCTTAAGGCGAAAATTCAAGGCGGTGTAACTCTCAAAGCAAACGATAGTTTTGACGGCGGCTTCCGTATTGCCGTCAACAACGGTGCGGTTTATTACGATTATTCCGCTCAGGCTGTTACCGATATGCTCTCAGGCTATCTCAGCCCCAGGGTTACCGCACTTCTGAAAGAGGCTGAATAATATGGCAGAATATTATCTGATATCCCAATTGCCGTCGCTTGACGGAATAAGCGACAACACGCCTCTACCCATAACATCGGAAAGATTTGAGGAGCTCTGCCAAAGATTTCTCGGCAAAAAATCATATACCGAATCGGAGAAGTTAACGCTTACTCCGCCGAGAAACCCCGAAAAATCATCATCGGTGCTTGTTGAAAAATGGAATGATGGTGAACGCAGTTTGCGTCTTGCACTCGCAAAGCTCCGTGCCGATAAAATGAATAAGCATTTTGATACGGAAATCCAATCGTTTTCGCCCGCACTTTTGCAGGCGGTACGCACAGCGGCTGAAATAGAAAGTCCTATGGAAGCGGAAAAATTTCTCAATAAATATCGTCTCGATTTTCTTGAATCGCTCAGACCTGTGGATTCATTTTCGGAAGAATATGTTTTCTATTACGGACTTAAGCTGAAACTTCTTGAGCGCATAAGAAAATTTGATTCGGAAAGCGGAGAAGCCGCATACAGAAATATCTATAACTCCATTATGAATGGGGACAGATCGGAGGTTATATAATGACCGATAACAAAGGTAAAGTGGTAAGCATTAACGGCAACCTTGTATCCGTAAGGTTTGAAGGCAGCGTTTCAATGAATGAAATCTGCTACGTTAATGTTGACAATACAAAACTCAAGAGCGAGGTTATCCGCATCCGAGGTGACATCGCACAGATTCAGGTTTATGAAATGACTAACGGAATCAAGTGCGGAGACGATGTTGAATTCACGGGCGAAATGCTTTCCGCACAGCTCGGACCAGGTCTCCTCGGTCAGGTTTATGACGGACTTCAGAATCCTCTGCCTGTTTTGGCTGAGCAGGCAGGCTGGTTCCTTGAAAGAGGAATTTATGCAGACGGATTAAA
>JAZNRG010000105.1:0-6376 GCA_045590575.1 Acutalibacteraceae bacterium
CTTGGGCAACGTACAGCTTTATGTTAAGCGCGAAGACCTTAACCACACCGGCGCACACAAGCTCAACCACTGTATGGGTGAAGCATTGCTTGCAAAATATATGGGCAAGAAAAAGGTTATCGCTGAAACAGGTGCAGGCCAGCACGGTGTTGCTCTTGCTACTGCTGCCGCATATTTTGGTCTTGAATGTGACATCTATATGGGCGCTGTTGATATAAAGAAACAGGCTCCTAACGTTGCAAGAATGAAGATTTTAGGTGCAAATGTTGTCGAGGTTACTCACGGTCTCCAGACTCTCAAAGAGGCTGTTGACGCCGCTTTTGATGCATACAGCAAGGAATATAACGATGCCATTTACTGCATCGGTTCGGTTCTCGGCCCTCATCCCTTCCCCATGATGGTACGCGATTTCCAGAGCATCGTAGGTATTGAAGCCAGAGACCAGTTTATTGATATGACAGGTCATCTTCCCAGCGCAATTGTAGCCTGTGTGGGCGGCGGTTCAAATGCGGCAGGTCTTTTTGCAGGCTTCCTCAATGACCCTGTTGACATCTACGGTATTGGACCTCTCGGCAGAGGACCCAAGCTCGGCGACCACGCCGCAAGCCTTAAGTACGGCACAGAGGGTATTATGCACGGCTTCAACAGCATTATGCTCAAGGATGAAAACGGCGAGCCCGCTCCCGTTTATTCCGTTGCAAGCGGACTTGACTATCCTTCATCAGGTCCCGAACATGCCTTCCTTCAGGAAATCGGCAGAGTTAAGTATGATGTTATCGATGACGAAGAAACAATCGATGCATTCTTCAAGCTCTCACGCCTTGAAGGTATAATTCCCGCAATCGAAAGTTCACACGCTGTTGCTTACGGTATGAAGCTTGCAAAGACAATGGACCATGGCTCAATTCTCATCAATCTCTCCGGCAGAGGCGATAAGGATATGGACTACATCATCGAAAACTACGGCATAAGATAAAATTAAGGGCGTACCAATCGGTACGCCCATTTTTAATACAGATAAACTAATTATTGTAGGGGTCGATGCCCTCATCGACCCACATGAATACAAAACGGTTTTATTTGTTTTTGATCTTATTTACGATAACACCAAGCCTTGTATCATTGAATCTCTTTTTTCTTTCTTCTGCTTTTGAAAGCGGTTTTTTAACGGGGATTTCTTTTCTGAATCTTGCAATATTTCCGTCGTCACAGATAAACGGCTGGGTCATACAGATGCCGCCGTCGCCCTTGAGCTGTGCACGCACATAACAAGATATTTTATCGCTGTATTCACGCAGATTAATCGTCATTTCAATTTCACCGTTATCGTTTCGGGTTTCGCTTGCAATGATTTCACCGTCGGCAATCCATTCAATCGCCTTGCAGTTGATACCGCTGATTGTGATTGTATCTGCATCATCGTCAACAACGAGCTTTGTAACGGTAGGATATGCGCCCTTACCAACGAAATCCTCGCCGAGCTCGTTCTTTGCATATCTTGCAATCGCAAAGAAATTGCCGTTTTCCATTGCTTTGCGAAGATTTTGCATCGAGTATTCGGGAAGAATGAAATCCATGAATGCAGTGTCGATTTCGCAAACTCTGTGAGCATCACTGTTTGCAAAGCCCCAGACAGTGCGTTCGCCCTCGGGAATAAGCGTTTTGAGCAGCTCATCCCAGAGAATTCTGTCACTGCGGTTGGGTCTGTCATACATATTCAGAACTTCCATGCCCACGCAGGATTTATATCTTCTGAAAAGGTCTGCAAAGAACGCAATATTTTCGGGTACTTTTGCACACGACGGGTCTTTATATGCGCCGAGCCAGTCGGTGGGGTGGTTGATATGAGAAATACCGCCGCTCTTTTCAATCTTGCGAATGGGGATTTCGTAGTCGTTTTCTTTTCCGCAAATTCCTTCGCAGGCATCGTCGGTGAAATAACCGTTAACGTGGTTTTTCATCAGCGTAAACATATTGGCTTCAATCGCATCTGGCACGCACATAAGACCTCTCGTCTTGGTTCTGCTGTTTTTTGCAGTTTTGTATGTACCGTCAAGAATTGCATGATACTGCTCCGTTGTGGGATGGCAGCGTTTGCCGTGCCAGAGATTCTGGAAAAGGAAGAGGGGAATGATGGAAGGGTCTTTATCCCACTCCTTGCCGAAGATACCGTGCTCCGCAAATGCAAGAATATCAAAATCGTTATCGTAGAAACCTTCAACCATTTCGGTCATTGTGTTGTTTGCATCGCTGTAGGTTGAATGAGTGTGAAGATTTGTTTTGTAATGATACTCATTATTCTCAATGAGTTCCGCAACATTTTCGTAAGGGTTAGTGATTTTATAGCTTATGCTTTTTTCGGCAGACATAAAAATCTCTCCGTTCACTTTTATTTTTAGAAAATTATAACACCTAAGGTTTATTGTGTCAATCAAGTATTGTTTATCACGTGAATATATGATAGAATTTTATTATAACGGCAAAGGAGTGTGGTTATGAAACAAAAGATTATGACTCCCGAAAAGCTGAAGAAACAGCAACTCAGGAGAGAAAAAGAAATCGCAAAATGGGAGAAGGAAAAAGCAAGACCCAAGAAAAATATGTATTTTGTTTACCTTGTTTTTATTATCGCTCTTATCTATGCAACCGATGAAATCGCTTCGCAGATAGGTATGCTGATGAAAAGTGAGATTGCCGCCGACCTTTTTGCAAAGCACGGTGACAGCTCCGTCGGTATGCTCGACCTCGTTTCGGGGTTGGCTATTCCTTTTCAGGCTATCGGTCTGCTCTACAGACCCCTTGCCGACCGCTGGGGCAGAAAGCGATTCCTTATCATCAACACCTTCGGAATGAGCTTTGCATTGCTCGTTATCTTCCTTTCGAACAACCTCTTCCTTTATTTCGCAGGTGCCTGCATGATTCAGTTCTTTGTGCCTCACGATATGCATGTTGTTTATATTATGGAATCCTCGCCCTCAAAGCACAGAGCGCGTATTTATTCAACCATCAAGTTCTTTGCCAATATGGGTGTTATGCTTGTTCCTTTGCTCAGACGCTGGCTCATTACCGCGGCAGGTGATTCCTACGGCTGGAGAATGGTTTATTTTATTCCCGCTGTTGTCGGTCTTATCGTCAGCTTCATCGCTCTGCTCGGAGCAAAAGAAACTCCTTCATTTGTTGAATCAAGGCTCAATTATCTCCGTATGACCGAGGAAGAAAGGCTGGCACTTGAGGAAAGCAAAAAGGATGAAAACAAGCAGGGCGGACTCATTCCCGCATTGAAGTTTGCCTGGGGTCACAAACAGCTTCGCTGGCTTTATGTTGTTTCCGCTCTCGCAAACATCGGCTTTTATGCAAGCATAAACTATGAGCCGATTCTTACATACGGATATGAGAGAAGCGGACTTCTCTCTGCAGGTGATGCAGTCACAACCGCCCTTGTTCTTTTTCCGATCGGTTCAGCGATAGCGCAGGTGCTGATGGGCTTCATCTCGGACTGGAAGGGCAGAAAAACCGCAGCAATAATCACTGCGTTCAACTGCCTTGTTGGTTTCCTCGGCTTCTCGCTCGGCGCAAAATACGGGATTAACGCTTCGATAGTCGGCTTCCTTTGCGGCGTTTTTGTTGGCAGCTACTATTCAATCAACGATGTGCTTATTATGATGATAGGCGAATCTGCGCCCACCAATCTCCGTTCTTCCGCAATTTCTGCGCAGTATATCGTTACCGCAATCGGCTACGGACTTTCACTCGGCGTAGGTACGGTGTGTGCAATCACGCTCGGCAACAGCCTTATCGGCACGGCAACACTCTGTATGCTTGTTCCGGGCTTTGTTTCGGCACTTGCAGTGCTGTTCAGAAATGTAGGTGAAACCAGGGGCATCGATATGGATACCGTCACCGGTTGTGAATGGGATTAATAACAAAATAGACTCAAAGCAGTCACCTTGCAAGGTGACTGCTTTTGCATTATCAAGAATTACATTTATTTAATCGTTTTTTACATTTATCACATTGTTTGCGAATTATATGCTATTCTTCAGTTGTCAACAAGACAAAACAACAAGCCGGAAGAGAACATCATAAAAAATACTGAATTTACTGTAAAAACGGAGGAGAATTGTTTATGAAAAAGTCAGTACTTGCATTTGCTCTGATAACAATATGTTTGCTTTCGTCGGTAGTTTTATCATCGTGCTCCGAAGATAAGGAAATTGAGGTAACAACAACTCAGGAGCAGATTACTGAAAAGACCTATAAAACAAGCGGAGTTTTTAATGACACCGTAAATTGGAGATACGATGAAGCCGAATCTGTTTTCTGCTTTGAGGGAATTGGTAAAGTTGAAAAAAATGGCGAGTTTGATTATAAAGATGTTTTCGAATGGTCAAGAATGGTAACTTGTATTCGTTTTGAAGAGGGGATAACAGATGCAGACGAGTATGTGTTGAGCTCTTTCTATAATGTAAAAACCGTTTATTTCTCTTCGACATATCAAGGATATATACCGGATTTTAAAAATATAGAAAAATTCATTGTTGCAGATGACAATCCCTGTTATTCTTCTGATGAAAATGGGGTGTTGTTCAATTCTGATATGACAGAATTGATTCTGTATCCCAGATGCAATCCTTCAGAAACTTATGCAATTCCCGACGGCGTAAAGATAATTCGGGAGAGAGCTTTTGACGGAAGTGAAAATCTGAAAACAGTTGTTATGCCCGAAACGATTGAAAAAATTTCGAAAATTGAGTTTAAAAAGTCTTCAGTATATTCCAATCCCGAAAACTGGACAGATAATGTTTTCTATGCAGGCAATATTCTTATGGACTGCGATTATGATAAAGTCGGCGGAGAAATTGCGGTCAGAGACGGCACGGTCAGAATAGCGGGTGGCGCTTTTGCTCATTGCAGAAATATAAAATCAATAACTGTTCCTGACAGTGTAAGGGCAATTGGTGACAAGGCATTTATAGGCTGTTCGTCGCTCGAAAGAGTTTATATTGGCAGCGGTGTGGAATTAATCGGTAATCGACTTTTTAATGATGAGATTGAGTGGAGTCCATGCAGTAACCTTGAGAGTATTGAAGTAAGCAAGGATAATAAGTTTTTCAGCAGTGAAGACGGTGTGCTGTTTGATAAAGATAAAAACAAGCTTTTTCAATATCCTACAGGAAAAAGACAAAATAAATATATTGTTCCCGACAGCGTTACATATATAGCAGACGGTGCATTCTGTCATTGCAGTGAATTGAAAAAGTTGATAATAGGTAAAGGGATAACCGAGATTGATTATCCAATGATTTTTCATTCTGAAAAAATTGAAACCGTTGTCATTCCCGACACCATTACAAAACTTGACCGAGGTGCGTTCAAATGGTCGGGAATAAAATATATCGATATTCCTGATAGCGTAACTTATATCGGCAGTGAAGCTATGTCCGGATGCAGTCGCTTAGAAACAGTAAACATAGGAAAAGGTGTTTCGTACATTGATGATGCGGCAATAGGAAGCAGGTCTTTAAAAGAGATAAACGTTGACCCCGAAAATGAGTTTTATTCAAGTGAAGACGGGATTTTGTTCAATAAAGATAAGAGCGAAATTCTTTTATATCCTGAGAACAAAGTCGGTGAAACTTACCGCTTGCCCGAAAGCGTTAAAACAATAAAGAGAAGAGCTTTTACGGGGTCAAATAACCTCAAAGAAATATATATCGGAGCAGGTGTCGAAAAAATAGAGGGAGCTAATTTTTACAGCTATATTGAGAATCCCGAAACGGGACCGGAATATGTATCAAAATATATAATAAATTATGACGGAACATTGGAACAATGGAATTCTCTTATTACCGATGAGTATGCTGAAAAATATATCGATAAATCAAAAGTTAAATGTCTGAAATAAAGTTGAACAACACAAAAAGCAGTCACCTTGCAAGGTGACTGCTTTTTAAAAACCCTACAGTAATTATTTAGCCGCGGAATCAATGGGTGTTTGAATAATCTCAATGTCACCGGTTAATACGCTGCTTGAATACTTACCGTTCTGATAATAAATCTCTGAATTGATATTTACGGTTGCATCAGCCGGCACATACAAAACGGCTTTCACGCCTTGCGGAAGAGCAAGGTCAACAACGTAACCCTCAGATGCTTTTTCATAGTCAAGAGTGATTAACCCTTTTACGCTCGGAACGGTGCAGCTCATGCTGTCAGACAAAGTGTATTGAGGTTCTATTTTTACCTTTTCATAGCCTGCCGAAAGGGGAGTGATACCTGCAAAATGCTTACTCATTATAACCATAGGTCCGCCGCTCCATGCGTGATTTTTAGTGCCTCGCCAGGAGTCCCAGAACTCCCAGAGAGTAGAGTAATC
>JAZNRG010000106.1:0-2447 GCA_045590575.1 Acutalibacteraceae bacterium
TGTCACGAAATGCTGACGATTGAAAATGTTAAAGGAACCTGCCTTTATCAGGGCTTGAATGCACAAAATTCAGCCGATGTTGACACGGTAAAAACTCTTTATATCTCTAATGAGTATTGGGCTGAGGCGGGAGATGAATTCAATGCACCCGAAAGACGGAAGATTGATGATTATACCCGCAAAAACGCATTCGGGCTCATTATCGGCGACCTTGAATGGCCTCAGTTTGCAAATGTTAAAATATCTGACAGACTTTACGGCATATTGGTTAAAGAGGGAACCCGTTATACCTTCAGCGGAGAATTTACCGATTTATATATAACAGACTGTGACTACGGCGTTTATATCCCTGAATACAACATTATTGAGAGAGGATATTCATGGGGAACAGGAATAAGTAACGGTATTATCGAAGGAAGCGAATATGCGATATATGACCCGGGCAAAAATGCAACCGTGCTGACCAATGTAGATATTGAAGGTAAGGTCAAGGGCAAAAATATCCGTATTTATAACGCTGACACAAGCAAATACACGCCTGATTATGAACATACTCACGCAAAGCCCAAGGATGTTTTATATGTTGTTTCAGCCGACAAAACAGCAAAATCAGACGCATCGGCAGCGGTTCAGGCAAAGCTTGATGAAGCTGCCGCAACAGGAGGAATTGTTTATCTTCCTGCAGGTCTTTACCGCTTTGAACACCCGATAACAGTGCCTTCGGGTGTTGAATTCAGAGGCTCATCATCTGTTGCAACCCGTTGTCAGAGGGAGAACAGCAGCGGAACTCTCATTCTTTCATATTACGGGTTCGGTGAATCGGATAAACCGCTTATCACATTAGGCGGCAATGCTTCGGGCATAAGCGGAATCAGAGTTGATTATCCTCTCAACAATCCCGTTGATAACAGCGGAAAATATATGAAAACCACGCCCGTTATCTACAGCGAATATGATGATGTATATATTATCAACTGTGCATTGACCCTTGCAAGCTGCGGAATAAAGCTTCAGAATTCCGACGGTGCTTTTGTGAAAAAGGTAATCGGCTGCTGCTTTGAATCGATGTTTGATTTAACCGATTGCAATAATACTTTTATTGAGGGCTGCCTGCAAAATGCAAACACTCTGCCGAGAAACGGCTATGCAAAGCTCGGCATACCCCGTCTGACTGAGGATAAACTGTTTGATTATGTTTTTATCCCCATAACAAGAATTCACACCGATTATATCAGGCTCAATTCCTGCAACGGCGTTACCGTGTTCAACACGTTTATTTACGGCGGAAAATCCTTTTTGAATTCGGTTGACAGCAATGCCGTATTTGTTAATACAGGTCACGACGGTTCATCAAAAACAGAGCCTGCTTTAATAATGTCGGGCGGTGAAATCACTTTCCTCAATTCCATGCGCTCAACCTCCGATGGGCAGCAGGGATATTATTTCTATTCAATTGAAAACGGCACAAGGTTCAAATCATATACCAGCCAGTCTGTTGATATGGCATATTGCGAGCATCCTGTAATTGAAAACATAAAACTTAATGAGCTCGATAAAAGCGAATGGATTTACGGCATTCTGCAGCCATTTTACAGAATAATAGCATTCTTTGGAAATTTGTATATGGATAATCAATAACAGTAATATATAATGCGAAACCACCTCTACCGATGCAGAAAGCACCGGTAAGAGGTGGTTCAGTGTTTTTATGAGGATAGTTTGATAAATTGGAATTTAAAGTATAAATCAAATGAAACTAACCTTCTGAATATGAGATGCCACTCGTTTTCTGATTTTAAATTATATGGAGCTGAACGGTAAATGTATTGATTCCGTTTTTGCTTTCGGCAAAGATTTTGCCGGAATGTTCTGTGACGATGCTTTCGGCAATGGACAGACCAAGACCGTAGCTGTTGTTCATTTTTCGGGTTTTGTCACCTCTGTAGAAACGCTTGAATATGTTTTTTAGTTCATCTTCTGGTATGGTTTCGCCTTCGTTACTTACTGAAATTCTGCACTGATTTCTGCCTTGCTTTTTCAGAATCAGTTTTATTTCCGATTTTTCTGATGCGTATTTATTTGCATTATCAAGAAGAATATCAACAACCTGTTTTATTTGCTCTGCGTTGCCGTTTATTCTTATATCGGATTCAATTTCACTTGTGAAATTCTGCTCTTTCTCAAAGAACAGTGCTTCGAACGGCAGTATCGCATCGGATACGGTTTCGCTCAGATTAAAAACCGCAAACTCTTTTCTGATACTGCCGTTATCGAGCCTTGCAATTTCAAGCATACTTTCAACAAGACCTCTCATTTGCTTTGACATTGTGAGAATATTATCAGTGAATTTTGCTTTGCTTTCTTCGGAGCTTTCAGATTTCATGAGCTCGGCATTCGTTGTTATGACTGTAAGCGGAGTTTTTAATTCGTGTGATGCATCGGCAATA
>JAZNRG010000107.1:0-17399 GCA_045590575.1 Acutalibacteraceae bacterium
TATGAAAACGGTAAGGATATTGAAGCGAGAGAAAATATGCTTGAAGCATCATATCTTGCTGGTATCGCATTCACAAGGGCATATGTTGGCTATGTTCACGCAATCGCCCACAACTTCGGCGGTATGTACGGCACTCCCCACGGTCTTGCAAATGCAGTTATCCTTCCTTATGTTCTCGATGCATTCGGTGAAACAGCATATAAGCCTCTTGCAAAACTTGCGGATATCGCTGGTCTTGAAACCGCAGGTATGAACGAGGCTCAGAAGGCTCAGCTTTTTATCGCAAAAATCAGAGAGTTCAACAGGCTTCTTAATATCCCTGAGCATCTCGATGTGCTTCAGGAAAAGGATGTTGAAACAATCGCAAAGAGAGCCAATAAAGAAGGCAATCCCCTTTATCCCGTTCCCAAGATTATGGATGTTGAAGATCTCAAGGTTATTATCAGAAAGGTCGGCAACCTCAAATAAGACTGTTTATCGGACAATTTTTCGGAATTGTCCGATTTTTTTACATTTTTTTGATGCAAAAATGAAAATACTGTTGTATAATATAATTAAAATTGTGAGAGGAGTGACTGAAAATGAATTTTCGTCGTGCTTTGTGTTTATTATTGACGCTTTCGCTTGTTTTTACATCTTTTACCTCAACTGCATTTGCCGCAAAAGAGAGCTGGAAGCCTATAAACAAAGAACCTTTGATTTTTGTTCACGGTCTTAACGGCTGGGGCAGTGCGGAAGGCATAAACACGGTTGTTTCCTATTGGGGTGCAACAACAGGTGACCTTATGAGTTATCTGCAGGGTGAAGGCTATGAATGTTATGCCGCATCAGTAGGACCGATGAGTAGTGCATGGGACAGAGCGTGTGAGCTCTATGCTCAACTTGTCGGTGCAAGGGTTGATTACGGTATTGCTCATTCAGAGGCAAATAACCATGAAAGATACGGCAGAACATACTATACAGCGCTTGTTCCCGATTGGGGAGAACTTGATGATGCGGGAAGAATTCAGAAGGTTCATCTTATCGGACACAGTTTCGGCGGAACAACGGTAAGAATGCTTGTTCAGCTTCTTACTTACGGTTCACCCGAAGAAAAAGCGGTAACAGATGCAGACGAGCTTTCGGGTCTTTTCACGGGCGGAAAGGGTGATTGGGTCAAGAGTGCAACCGCGATCTGCACCCCTCATAACAGTTCTTCCGTTTATTATCCTCTCAAGGCGCTTGGCCTTTATGAGATTGTTCAGAACTTCAGCTTCCTTTATGCAGGCATTATGGGAAGAACCTTCCTTAACGGACGCCTTGTGGACTTCCATCTTGAACAGTTCGGTCTGACCGATGTTCCGAACGGCGAAAAGGCTGACGGTCTTATCGAGTCAATGGCAAGAGTGCAGCATAATATCAATGATACCTGTATTTATGACCTCACTCCCGAGGGAACTGCAAAACTTAACGGTGAGCTTGAGATAAATGATGAGATCTATTATTTTTCTTATCCGTTCTCCACAACTGAAAAACTTCCCGTTATCGGAACCGAAATTCCGAAGCTCAACACCAATCCCGTTATTTATCTTACAGCTCTTGTTATGGCAATAATGCCTGAGTTCAAGGATCCCGAAACAGGCGTTATCTATAACGACGACTGGCGTGCAAACGATGCTCTTGTAAACACTGAGAGTGCAAAGTATCCTCTTGATGAACCCCACAAGGATTTTAATGCCGCAAAGATTGAAAAGGGTGTCTGGAATGTTATGCCTGTGCAGGAGGGCGACCACGGTGCGGCTGTAGGACTTTTTTCTTCCGAAGAAACCGTTCACGGATTTTACCTTGAACTCTGCGAAATGCTCTGTAATCTTCCCGACTAACTATTAAAGCAATAAAACCGGACTGTTTGAACAGTCCGGTTAATTTTTTATTCAAATGTAACTTCGCCGCAGAGTCTTAAATCTCTTGATGATGAGGCGGCATAAATTTTGAACAGACCCGGTTCAACAACCCATTCGTAAGCCTGATTCATAAGCCTGAATGCGTTGTTTCCGAGGTTGAATTCAATCTCTTTTGTTTCGCCCGCTTCAATGGTAATACGCTTGAAATCCTTGAGCAGGATAACGGGTGTAACAACAGAGCTTTCGCAGTCCTCAACATAAATCTGAACAACCTCGTCGCCCGCATGGCTGCCGATGTTTTTAACATTCACTTTAATATTGACATCGGTTTCTCCCGTCTTTTCAACTCGGAGGTCGGAATATTCAAATTCTGTGTAGCTAAGACCGTAGCCGAAGGGATAGAGTGCGTCACCTCTGCCTTCATAGTATTCATTGCTTGCACCGGGAAGCATTGAATAATAGCAGGGAATCATTGTTGACCTGCGCGGTAATGAGAAAGGAAGTCTGCCTGCGGGGTTAACTTTACCGAGGAGCACGTCACAGACAGCCTGAGGGCCGCATTCTCCGCCGAACCAGCAGGAGAGAACAGCATTTGAAATATCGCTCTCTTCTTTGATTGCAAGAGGTTTTCCGTGAATCATAACAAACACGAGCGGCTTGCCTGTTTCCGAAAGCATTTTCATGAGTTCGGACTGCTTGCCGCAAAGGGTGATTTCGCATCTGTCTCTGCCTTCGCCGCTTGAAATGTTATCGTCACCGCCGCAGAATATGATTAAATCACTTTCTTTTGCGGCATTGATTGCCTTTTCAAAATCTTCGTTGGTTTTTTCGGCGGAAATTCCCTGAAGATGGTGTTGGTCGGAAAGAGCAAACTCAAAATCGCCGTCGCTTATGCCGCAGCCGTCAACCTGAATGATTTCGGCATCGGGCAGCTCTCTTCTGATAACATCATAGATTGTATCAAGCTTTCTGCGGAAAGTCTTTGAAGAATAACCGCCGAGACGGATTTTATCCGATGAAGGACCGATAAGTGCAATCCTTTTATATTTGTTTGTATCGAGCGGAAGAATGCCGTCGTTCTTGAGCAGAATGATTGATTTCTGAGCTATTTCAAGAGATTTATCAATGAATTCCTGCTTATTGATAACATTTTTATATTCGTTTTCGTCTGTGTATGGGTTCTCAAACAGACCGAGTTCAAATTTGATTTTAAGCACTCGGCGGCAGGATTCGTTGATATTTTCAATATCGATTCTGCCTTCGTTAACGAGCTCTTCAAGAGAATCAATCCAGAGCTTGTTGGGGTATTCATCGCCTCCCTGGCAGTCAAGACCGTTTTTCTTTGAAAGATAAATGGCTTCTTTTTCGTTCTTTGCCATTTTGTGAAGATAATGAACTCTGCGCAGACCGCCCCAGTCCGAACGGCAGATGCCCTTAAGACCGAATCTTTCCTTAAGAACGGTTTTCAGGTAATGCGACGATGTCATCATAAGGTCGCCGTCAATTGAGTTGTAGCTCGCCATAACATCATATGCGCCGCCCTCTTTGATTGCGGCTTCAAAAACCGGCAGGTAACAGCTTTCTATTTCTCTCACGCCCGCTCTTGCCGTTCCGCAGTTAACTCCGCCTTCGGGAATGCCGTGAATGCAGTAATGCTTTGGCTCTGAAATAACGGAATCCTTGGCGGAAATATCGCCGTTCTGATGGCCTTTTACAATATTCACAGCCATTTTGGTTGAAAGACAGGTGTCCTCACCGAAGGTTTCTTCGGTTCTGCCCCAGCGGGGGTCGCGGGCAACGTCAAGGTTGGGGGCAAGCACCTCGTAAATGCCGAGGGCTCTTGCTTCTTTAGCAATTATTCTTCCTGCCTGATAAGCATATTCGGGCTCGAAGGTTGCCGCCCAGGCTGTGGGAATGGGCAGAACGGTGCCTCTTGTGCCGCAGATGCCGTGGAGAGCTTCGCCCGTAAAAATAACGGGGATGCCGAGCCTTGAATTTTCAATAAAGAATTTCTGGAGCTTGTTCATAACCGCAGGAACGGAATAGTTATCGTGAAGATAACCCAGACCGTCGGAGAAATCCGCTTTCAGACTTTCCCAATTGTAATCCGATGTTTCCTTTACGGAGCAATTATCGTTTTCTTCGATTTCCGTGCAGTATTTACTGCCGAATTTCATATCAAGCTGAGCGATTTTTTCTCTGAGTGTCATTCTGCCGAGGAGGTCCTCAGCTCTTTCTTCCGGTGTTAATGCCGGGTTTTTATATTCAGGGGTGTCAGTCATTTCTGCCTCCGTGTTTTTATTGCGTGATTAATGTTTCTTCGGTGCTTATAAGCATATCTGCAAGATTTTCATAGAATTTGTGAAGCGTATCGGGTTCGGCAAGAAGACCGCCTGCCTGACCGTGGTCACCGATGAGCACCGGCATAACATTCCAGATTCCACTTTCGATTTTGCCGTCAAATTCTCTTGCAGGCTCATCAATCGGATTTCTTCCCGACGGAGTATTCACAAGACCGTCGTTTTCCTTCCACGAATCGTCGAATTCAATTCCGAACTGATTTCCGGGCAATTCATTTTCTGCGATAATTTTACTTAACGGTTTCAGAAACGGGTTTTTGATGCTGACGGGTATTTGTCTGCCTGCCGACATACCGTTTGAAGTATAGCAAAAATAGTTTATGTTTTTGCTGATTTCAATAATATCGTTAAGTGCCGCCGCACCTCTGAGCGATAAATCGGTCAGAACATTATCGTCGTTATCCCTCATTCTGTTCATTGCCGTCAGAATTCTGTCGGCCTTTTTCTCGCCTCGCAGGGGAGTAAGACCGTATTGTTCAAGCTGAAAGTCAACAAGTCTTTCGTGAAGAAAGGTTCTGCCGATTAATGCAAGAACAAAGTCCATTCCTCTGCCGACGGGAGTAACAATATTTGCTTTTTCCGCAATTTCAAAAAGGGTTGTGCCGTTGTTTGGCGAACAAATTGTTGTTACGCTCGATATATAATCTTCTTTGCCGCCCGTGAAAAGAGGCGAAATATCGCCGTCTGCCGTTGCGTTTCTTTCAGCTTCGTCGCCGTATGTAAGCAGATGGGCAAGAAGTCTGATAACCTGGCCGCCGTGGCTGTGACCTATCAGGTGGATTTTCTTTTCACCGAAGCAGTCGATGATGGGTGTATCGTATTTTCTGCCGTATCTGTCGTGATGGAAATTATCCGAATGGGCAACGCCGTAGTCAACTCTTGTGCCGGTAAGCTGAGCGTAAAGCTCGCACGCGCAGTCCCACGCGCTTGAAACGGGACCAACCGACGCCGCACGGCAATCGTATCCCGCAGAGGTAAGATATTCCATAAGATTACCGGTTGTTGCGCCCCAATACGGAGAATATTTATCAATTCCGATTGCCGTGCCCCAACCGAACATGCCGTGAACAAAAATCAAAGGATAACTGTTTTTGAATTTCACAGGGTTCACCCCTCATAAATTTTTCTTTATTTTACCATATTGATTTTCTCAATCAATAGTTCAGGCGGATGCACTCCGCTTTTTCGCCCGACTTATATGTTTTTCCGTTTGCGGTAACAGATGCGTTTTCGGGAACATACAAATCAATTTCAGTATTTTCAGGATATTCAAGATTAATATCTGTTTTGCCGTCTGATTTGATATATTCAAATTTTATCATACCTTTGACTGTGGGAACAACGCAGGAAATGTTGCTGTGCAGATTATATTGCGGTCTGATTTCGGTTTTCTCGTAGCCTGCGGAAATCGGCTTGATGCCTGCAATGTGCTTGCTCATTATCACAAGCGGGCCGCCTGACCATGCGTGGTTGGATGTGCCGTCTTTCTTTATCCAGTTTTCCCAGAGGGTTGAATAATCCTCATCAATCATTTCTTGGTATCTTTCGCACATTCTCTGCTCTGCAAGGCTGTATTCACCAATTTTACATAAGGATTCAAGAACATAATATTCCATATACGGACTGGAATTTCTTGTTCCGAAGAGGATTTCTTTTACCGCGCCGTAATTGTTTTCGGGGCAGATGCCCGAAAGAACCGCAACGGCATTTCCTCTGTCGTCATATCCCTCGTTATCGGTGCTCTTGTAGCCTTCGCCTGTCCACAGTTGCTGATATGCATCGTAAAGAGATTTTATTCTGCCCCCAAGGTCTTCTGAGGTTTTTTCATCACCGAGAAGCTCTGCCATATTTCTTACACTTGTGAGTGCATAGTAATACCAGGCATTTTCAAGAGGTTCAATATCAATTTTGCTGCCCCAGTCCTGCCAGTCCCACGAACCTGCACGGTGCTCAACGAGTCCGTTATCCTGCGTTTTCCATAAGTTAACATAATCAAGTGCCGCAGGATAAACCGACTTAATAAACTCCTTGTCACCCGTATACATATAGTAACCCCAAAATCCGCCAACGCCTGCAAGCTGCTGGCAGGGGAGCTCAAAATAATCGTTTTTGATGGGCACAACAGTCTGCAATGCTTTTGTTTCGGGGTCAATATAAGAAAGCATTGTGTTTACGCCCTTGAGGTAAAGATAATATGACGAAGTGTCGAGGCTGTACATAGTCAGGAACATTTCGTTGGTCACATCGCCCCACCATTGCGCTCTTTCTCTGTCAGGGCAATCCATAAAGTTATCTCTCATTGTAACATAAAGAGTGCGCAGAGATTTCTGCCAGAGAGTGTTCATACCCTCATTTTCGCAGGTGTAGCTTCCTTTGAATTCGGTGTTATATCCGCTTTCTCTGTACTTAAAACTTATAATTTTAACGCCCGACGGAATTTCATATGTTATTTGTTCGCCGTTGAACCAGGCCGGGGATTCGAATGACTGAACACCGTTTTTTGTTACATATGTCGTGTGGATTGAGCCTGTATGAGTATTTTCGGTTGTAACAACTATTTTCTTGCCCGCCTTTGCTTCAACTTCAAGATAGGGAGTGAGTTGAGCATTGTAAGGTACAAGCATAGTTATTTTTTTCTTCAACTTAAATGATTTTCCCTCGAATTCGGCGCTGTTGATATAAGGCTTCAGACCGTAGTCTTTGAACATCGGTATTTCTCTGCTGTAGGTTTCGCCCCAGCAGCCTTCACCGCCGACGGCATATTCCGTTGCTGCTTCCCAATCCGAAAAATCATAACCGGGCATAAACCAGTTGTCGATTTCTTCCCTAGCATCGTAATATACGTTGCTTTCGGGAAGTCTGTAGTTAGGCTGCATTCTGCCTGTATCTTCTTTGAATGCGGGGTTTTTTATTGCTTTCCAGCTGCTGTCGGAATGTATGCTGATATTCCCGCACTCTGCTTCAAAGAGCAATCCGCCCTGACCCGCATCGGAGCTTGAGTAGCTTGCTTCATTGCCCCAATACCAAACAAGAATGCTTATCAGATTCTCACCCTGAACAAGATAAGGTGCAATATCAACTTCATCGAAATAACAACCCGTAGGGGTAGGACCTCTTTTGAGACCGCCTTCTCTCACAACGCAGTTTCCGTTGATATAAAGCCAATATTTGTTTTCAGCCGCAATTCTTGCAATGAGCTTTTCGGGAACGGATTCTATTCCTGTACTTTTATTGAAACACAGCCAGGCGTTTTTGCTTTCTTTTTCCGCATCAAGCCATATCCATTTTGCTTTCCAATTATTATTGATAATTCTTCTGCATTCCATAATTACACCTGCTTTACAGAAATGGATGATTTTTTATAATTAATTACTATTCTACAACATAAACCATTCGCAGGCAACATTTATTTTTATAAAAAAACTATTGAATCGTAAAAGAAGTTATATTATAATTTGAAAGCAGCATTACGGGCATATCAAATATAAAGGAGAAAATATAATGGCAAAAATTCTTATCAGTCCCGGCAAATATGTTCAGGGTTCAGGCGAAATGAAAAAACTTTATGACTATGCAAAAGGTTACGGCAAAAAGGCTCTCGTTCTTATCACCGCATCGGGCTACAAGAGAATCGGTGCAACCGTAGAAAGCAGCTTTGCAGGTCAGGATTTTGAGCTTGTTTTTGATTATTTCAACGGTGAATGCTCGAAGAATGAAATCAACAGACTTATCAAGATTATGGAAGAAAAGGGCTGCGACCTTGTTATAGGCATCGGCGGCGGAAAGATTCTTGACACCTCAAAGGCAGTTGCTTATTACTGCAAAACTCCCGTTCTTATCTGTCCCACAATAGCATCAACAGATGCACCCTGCAGTGCACTTTCTGTTATTTATACCGATGACGGCGTTTTCGAAGAATATCTTTTCCTTCCCGCTAACCCCAATATGGTTCTTATGGATACCGATATTATTGCCGCTTCACCCGCAAGACTTACAGTTTCGGGTATGGGCGATGCACTTGCAACTTATTTTGAAGCAAGAGCTGTTATGGCAAAGGATGCAGGCACATGTGCAGGAGGTAAAGTAACCTGCGCAGCAATGGCGCTTGCAAAGCTCTGCTTTGATACACTTATGGAAGAAGGCGTAAAGGCAAAGCTTGCTCTTGAAGCAGGTGCTTGCACAGAAGCTGTTGAAAAGGTTATCGAAGCAAACACACTTCTCAGCGGCATCGGTTTTGAAAGCGGCGGTCTTGCAGGCGCACACGCTATCCACAACGGTCTTACCGTGCTCCCCGAATGCCATCATATGTATCACGGCGAAAAGGTTGCTTTTGGCACGCTCACACAGCTTGTTCTTGAAAATGTTGATGCAGACGAACTCGACAGAATTGTTAATTTCTGCATTGAACTCGGCCTGCCCGTAACCTTCAGGGAACTCGGTATCACCGAAGTTACAGACGAAAAACTTATGGCAGTTGCAACAGCAGCTTGCGCAGAGGGTGACACTCTCCACAACATGCCCTTCGAAGTAACTCCCGAAAAGGTTTGCGCAGCACTCAAAGCGGCAGACGCTTACGGCAGATATTTTCTCGGTGAATGAAAATGAACATACTCATAATTGACGGTCAGGGCGGTCAACTCGGGAGTCAGATAATAAAAACGGTTATCTGTAAATATCCTGATATCGTTTTAACCGCAGTCGGCACAAACGCCGCCGCAACAACAGCAATGGTCAAAGCAGGCGTAAAGAAAGCTGCAACAGGCGAAAATCCAATTATTGTTGCCAGCAGAAAGGCAGATGTTATCATCGGACCTATCGGAATTGTTATTGCCGATGCTCTGCTCGGCGAAATTACACCCGAAGCGGCAAGGGCTGTCGGTCAGAGCAATGCTGTCCGCATACTTATTCCGATAAATAAATGTGAAAATCTCGTTGCAGGTGTTACAAATCTGACACTCACAGCGTTGATTGAAGACGCTCTGTCAAAACTTGACGGAATTATAAATAACTACTTGAAATAATGCTTTTCGGGTGATATAATATTTTTGTTGTTCAGAAGAATAACAAACGGAACAGAAGTTCTTTTTATCTATACTCTGTTTAACTATGCGATACTATGAAGGTGTTGTTTTCTCAGAAGAGATAACTGCACCTTTTTTGTTTCGCTCAGAAAGGAACTTCTATGAAAAAACAAAATCAACTCATCAACCTCGCTCTTGCGGCAATGTTTCTTGCTCTTGCATTTGTTATGCCGTTTCTGACAGGTCAGATTCAGCAGATAGGAAATATGCTCTGCCCGATGCATATTCCCGTTATTCTCTGCGGTTTTGTCTGCGGAGGCCCGTGGGGATTGGCGGTAGGCTTTGTTGCTCCGTTTCTGCGTTCTCTGATTCTTGGTATGCCCCCGATGTATCCTATTGCATTTGCAATGGCATTTGAGCTTGCGGCTTACGGACTTGCGAGCGGTATTCTCTACCGTGCTTTTCCGAAAAAGAAGGGTTACATATACCTGTCACTCATTATCTCGATGATTGTCGGCAGACTTGTATGGGGGATAGTTCAGTTCTTGTGTGCGGGTCTTGATGCTTCCGCATTCGGCTTCGCCGCTTTCTGGGCGGGTGCTGTAGCAAACGCAGTTCCGGGAATAATTCTTCAAATTGTGTTGATTCCCGTTGTTGTTATGCTTCTTGAGAAAACAAGAATAATTAACAAGAAAATTTGATGAATCTGATTCAGTCATATTGCCGAAACTTATAAAAATTATTTTTATATTCTCTTGTTAAAAGTTTTTACCTGTGATATAATCACAAAAGTGTAACAGGCGGAGTTTGTGCCGTAAGAAAATTGCCAAACCCGAAACCTTTGATAATTAAAGGAGAACAGATAAAATATGAAACTTGGTATAGTAGGCTTGGCCAATGTAGGCAAGAGCACTCTTTTCAATGCAATAACAAATGCAGGTGCGCAGTCTGCAAACTATGCATTCTGCACAATCGAGCCAAATGTCGGCGTTGTTGCAGTGCCCGATGAAAGACTTGATAAACTTGCAGAACTCTATAATCCCGTCAAGATTACTCCCGCATTCATCGAATTCGTTGATATTGCGGGTCTTGTAAGAGGCGCATCAAAGGGCGAAGGTCTCGGCAATAAGTTCCTTTCGCATATCCGTGAGGTTGATGCGATTATCCACGTTGTCCGCTGCTTTGAGGATGACGATATCGTTCACGTTGATGCAACAATTGACCCTGAGAGAGATATCGAAACAATCAACCTTGAGCTTATTCTTTCGGATATCGAAATGGTTGAGAGAAGAATTGACCGTGTGACCAAGGCTCTCAAGGGCGATAAAACTCTTGCTTCCGAGCTTGAATTTCTCAAGAAGCTTCAGCAGAGCCTTGAAGATAATATCCCTGCGAGAAACATCGAGTGCGACGAAAACGAAAAAGTATGGCTTTCGGAAATTGCACTTCTTACAGCCAAGCCCGTTATCTATGCTTGCAATATGAGTGAGAGCGACTTTGCGGGCGGTCTTGATTCAAACAGACATTATGCAAAGGTTTGCGAAATTGCGGCAGGCGAGGGCAGTGAAGTTCTTCCCATCTGTGCAGAGCTTGAAGCTCAGATTGCTTCTCTTGAGCCCGAAGAAAAAGAAATGTTTCTTGAAGAGCTCGGCGTTGAATCGGGCGGTCTTGACCTCCTCGTAAAAAAGAGCTATGCTCTCCTCGGTCTTATTTCTTATCTTACCGCAGGTCAGCCAGAGGTAAGGGCATGGACAATTACCAACGGCACAAAGGCTCCTCAGGCTGCAGGCAAGATTCACAGCGACTTCGAAAGAGGTTTCATCAGAGCGGAAGTTATTCCTTACGAAGACCTTATTGAGCTCGGCTCCGTTGCCGCAGCAAAAGAAAAGGGCCTTATGCGCAGCGAAGGCAAGGAATATGTTATGAAAGACGGTGACGTCGTACTCTTCAGATTCAATGTTTGATATCAAAAAAGATTCAAGGGCGACAGGTCATCTTCTCGCCCTTTTTACTATTATTGTGTGGGGAAGCACGTTTATCGTCACAAAGCTTCTTCTTTCCGAATTTACGCCCGTTCACATAATGCTGTGCAGATTTGTGATTGCGTATTTCGTGCTGTGGCTTATCCGTCCGAAGCTTGAAAAAACTTCTGTTAAGGATGAACTGCTGTTTGCGGTTATGGGCATCTTCGGTTGCACTCTTTATTTCATAACCGAAAACACGGCGCTTGAATATACTCTTGCCTCAAACGTCAGCATTATCGTTGCAAGCTCGCCGATTATCACCGCAATTCTTGCCCATTTCTTTGTCAAGGGCGAGAAGATGAACAGAAACATCATTCTCGGATTTTTCGTCGCCTTCTTAGGCGTTATACTTGTTGTTGTCAACGGCAAGTTCGTGCTCAGACTCAACCCTGCAGGCGATGCTCTTTCGCTTGGTGCGGCGGTTTCGTGGGCGATCTATTCTATTGTTCTGCGTCTGTGCGTTGACAGATTCGACAGTGTGTTCCTCACAAGAAAACTGATGTTTTACGGCTTTGTGACCGCACTACCGATTGCAATTATGCAGGGCGAAAGACTGCCGATTGAAGCTTTCATATCTCCCGATATGCTTTTCTGCATTCTCTTCCTCGGCGTGATAGGAAGCGGAATATGTTATGTCACCTGGAACAAGGCAATCGCAAGGCTCGGAGTTGTCACAACAAACAACTATATTTATATAAATCCATTCGTAACTCTTGTTACGGGCGGAATCTTTCTTAAAGAACCGATAACGGTTATGGGCGTTTTCGGAGCACTTCTCATCATTTCGGGTGTTGTTATTTCATCCCGAAAAAAATCCTGATAAAACATACTCCCTGAGGGAAAATATCCTCAGGGAGTGATTTTTTTGGCTAAAAGAGCGCTTGCGATTTTTCTGATGCTTGTTCTTGCGTTTGCGGGTGAGGGATACCGCATATCTTCGCTCGGCAAAAATGCCGTTCAGGTGCAGGGAATGGGCGCAACATCATCAATTGATATCGGATATCTCCGCGGAACTTTTTATGACTGCAACGGCAACCCGCTGACCAATGCACAAACGGATTATTATGCCGCCGCAAAGCCGACTAACGAAGCACTTTCGGTTCTCAGAAACGTGATTAATTCCGAGACGTTTGATTATGCAAAAAACAGAATGTCGCAGGGCAGGGCGGTGACGGTTAAACTTAACGGCTTTCCCGACAGTTCTGAGGATATGAAGGTTTTCCGCGTTCCCGTGAGATATGATGCCGATTCCCTTGCCTGCCACATAATCGGATATGTGGATTCGCAAAGAAACGGAATAAGCGGAATCGAAAAATCGTTCAATGATCTGCTTTCCGAAGGCGGTTCGGAGATTACCGTGCGCTTTTCGGCGAATGCCAACGGCGGAGTGATGCTCGGCGAGGATATATCTGTTTCGGGCAACGAAGCCCCGAAAGCGGGAGTTATGCTGACTGTTGATGAAAATATTCAGAAAATAACCGAAGCGGCGCTTGATATTTCGGGTGCGAAGTGTTCTGCGGCGGTGGTGATTGATGTTGAAAGCGGAGCGATAAGAGCTTGTACTTCCCGCCCGTCTTTTGACCAAGATAATATCGCAGATTATCTTGACAATCCGGATTCACCGTTGATTAACAGAGCGCTGCTTCCGTTCAGCGTAGGTTCGGTTTTCAAACCCGTTGTTGCGGCGGCGGCTCTTGAATCGGGAGTAAGCGAGAGCTTTGAATATAACTGCACGGGAAGTGTCACTCACAACGGAGTAACATTCCGGTGCCATAAAAGAGAAGGTCACGGTGTTCTGAATATGGCTCAAGCGGTGGCTTATTCCTGCAACACTTATTTCATTGCTCTTGCGCTTGAAACGGGTGCGGAAAGCATTATTGATACCGCAGAAGATTTTTGCTTCGGAACGGCGAATGAACTTGCAGACGGCCTTAAGAGTGCATCGGGATATCTGCCCTGCGTTGGTGAACTCGATTCAAAAGCCGCATTATCCAATCTTTCTTTCGGTCAGGGTTCACTGCTTGCAACACCGCTTCAGATTTGCTCGATGATGTCAGCAATAGCAAGAGGGGGAGTATATATAACTCCGTATCTGATCGAAGGAACGGTTGACGGTCAGGGCAGATTCACGGGTATTTCACGCTATAACGAACGCAGGCAGATTATATCGCAAACTAATGCTGAAAAACTGCGGAGTTTCCTTGAAGGTGTTACCGATTACGGAAGCGGCAAAAGAGCGGCAACTGATATTGTTTCCGTTGCAGGCAAAACAGCAACCGCTCAGACGGGCAAAACAGAGAACGGAAAAGAAATCTATAATGCCTGGTTTGCAGGATATTTCCCTGCCGATAAACCGAAATATGCAGTTGCGATTATGATTGAAGACGGCGGCGAGGGATCACTCAGCTGTGCACCGGTGTTCAAGGACATAGCAGAAGCGGTCACAATAACAGAAAACAGCGGTGAATAAATCACCGCTGCTTTTTAATATCCGTATTTCTGTCTGTATGTTTCTCTGTCACATCTTGTGAGGATATTTTCACCGTCAAAGATAATCATACTGTACGCACTGCCGGGTTTCTTGCCCTGATCAAACCATTCTGCAAATGCCTTCTGCATTTTTGTTTCTCTTTTGAGTTCTTTGGGTCTTGAACTGCTTGCGCCAACGCCGAAAATTCTCCAGCAATCGCCGAAATCATATGTTCTTCTGATATCAAGAGGTTCAAAATCAAGGATAAAATCACTTGCGTTTGAGCCTTCGGGAAGAATGTTGAGATTGTCGGGATAGAGAAGCCAGGAGTTGCAGCATACGATGATGTGTTTGCCGTCAAATCTGTCCTTGAAGAATTCAAAAGCCTTCTTGTATGAATCCATTCTTGTTTCGTAGGTGAGGGGAGCGAGATGCGAGGGAATATGCATTCCGAGTACGAATTCACTGTCTTTGATAACAATGCCGTTATCTTCATAGATTTCTTCACCGAAATCAGAAAGCTCATACTGGAATCTGCCAAGACCGAATCTCTCGAGAGTATAGAAGCCCCTGAACCAGCCCTCAACGAAAGTGCCCCATACATCGTAGTTTTCTTTGCATTCGAGCATTTTGCATCTGAGGTCAACAATGGTGTTCCAATAAATGTCTTCGCTTATGCCTTCGCTTTTGTATTTTGCAAGAAGCGGTTTTGTGCAGTTGAGAAGAAGAACAAGATGGACGGTGTATATATGCTCTCCGATTTCTTCTGCAAGAGCTTTGGTTTTATCCGAAAAACAATGGAAGTTTTTCTTCTTTACCCAGTATAAACGGTACATTGATTCATATATTTTGTTTGCTTTTTCGTTTGAAATGATTTTTTCTTCTGCATTAATTATGGCTTTTTTTGCTTCTTCGGGGAAGTTCAGCTTATCCATAACAAGAAGAGCGTGTTTATAGTTTTTCATATTATACCTCCGCAACCTTTTGCTGCAGAAAAGTATATCACAAACAAATTAAAAATACAACAGATTATTTGATTGACAATTATATTTGTTTTATGATAACATCAAATCAGAAAGGGGCGGTACTTATGATAAAAGCAATTCTGGAAATTCTCATAACGATTCTGATGATTATCAATCCTCAACTCCCCAACGCACTTGACCTTGGCAAAATGCCTCAGGGCAAGGTTATCGATGTTGAAAATGATTTCAGACTTGTCTGGTCCGATGAGTTCAACGGCGATAAGCTTGATGAGAAAAAATGGGGTCATTCCTGGTGGATAACAGACCGTAAAGGCGGTTACTGGCACGAGGATATGGTCAAAGTGGAAGACGGTAATCTTGTTATCACTGCTCAGTATCTCGAAGAACCTCCCGTCGGCGGTAGATATGATGAAGCCCGCAAGGAGCTTGATTGCAACGAGTTCAAGCCCGGGTGGTATACGGGTAAAGTAACAACCCGCGATAAATATGAACAGCTTTACGGCTATTTTGAAGTCAGATGCATTCTTCCTGCCGCAACAGGTATGTGGAGCGCATTCTGGATGATGAACGAAGGTGTTTATAACGTTAACAATTCGGGTGAAGACGGCACCGAAATTGACGTTTTTGAATCGTTCTATTATAAGGATAACTGGTGGGGCAACGATGCCATTTCAACAGGTATCCATTATGACGGCTATGATGAAGGACATCATGGCGAAGCAGTCGGAAAGATGTTTATTAAAAACAATCCTTATAAGGAATACAACACATACGGCGTTGAGTGGAATGAAAACGAATATATTTTCTATATCAACGGTGTTGAAACAGGCAGAACATCAGCCGGCGGAGTTTCAAAGAATCCCGAATATCTTCTTCTTTCCTGCGAGTTTGCAGGCGAAAACGGCGTTCAGTTTTCCGACAGACACGGCACGGGTGAAATCAAGTATACTCCCGAAGAAAACTGGCCTGCCGAATTCAAGGTGGACTATGTAAGATGCTATCAGTATAAATAACTGTAAAAACTAGGCACTTGACAAATAAATATCAAAGTGATAAAATCTATAAAAACACAAACCGTTGAGGCGGGAGTAAAGGTGATTATGCTTCCACAGAGAGTCCGCGTTGCTGAGAGTCGGGCGAAAAACAAATCATCAAATGGGCCGCTGAGGGTGCAGTCAAATGAGCTTTTGCTCAGAGTATTCTGCAACGTAAGGCACGCGTAAGTTGTCGGGGGTATGGCTGTATCCCGCAAAAGTGCACGGATTTCCGTGAATCAAGGTGGCACCGCGAATATGATTATTCGTCCTTGACAGATTTCTGTCAGGGACTTTTTATTTTTTGGAGGAAAACAAAATGAAAATTAACAACGTTGATTTTGATACCTATTTCAATAACTATCCCGATAAAAACGGATATTTCGGCAAATACGGCGGAGTGTTTATCGACGATAAGCTCAAGGCTGCAATGGCTGAAATAACGGAAGCATATTATTCAATCTGCCAGTCAAGAAAGTTCATTGCCGAGCTTCGCAGAATCAGAAAAGAATTCCAGGGCAGACCTACTCCTGTTTCTCATCTTGAAAGACTTTCCGATGCTCTCGGCGGCAAGGTTCAGCTTTACGCAAAGCGTGAGGATTTGAATCATTCGGGTGCACACAAGCTCAACCACTGCATGGGCGAAGCACTCCTTGCAAAATATATGGGCAAGAAGAAGGTTATTGCTGAAACAGGCGCAGGTCAGCACGGTGTTGCTCTTGCAACAGCCGCCGCATACTTTGGTCTTGAATGCGATATCTATATGGGCTCTGTTGATATTAAAAAGCAGGCTCCCAACGTTGCAAGAATGAAGATTCTCGGCGCAAACGTTGTTGAAGTTACTCACGGACTTCAGACTCTCAAGGAGGCAGTTGATGCCGCTTTTGATGCATACAGCAAAGAAAATAAGGATTCAATCTACTGCATCGGTTCGGTTCTCGGACCCCATCCCTTCCCGATGATGGTGCGTGATTTCCAGAGCGTTGTCGGCATCGAGGCAAGAGATCAGTTCATTGATATGACGGGCCATCTTCCCAGTGCAATTGTTGCCTGCGTAGGCGGTGGCTCAAATGCGGCAGGTCTTTTTGCAGGCTTCCTCAATGATCCCGTTGATATCTACGGCATTGAGCCTCTCGGCAGAGGCCCTAAGCTCGGCGACCACGCCGCAAGCCTTAAATACGGAACCGAGGGCATTATGCACGGCTTTAACAGCATTATGCTTAAGGACGAAAACGGCGATCCCGCTCCCGTTTATTCCGTTGCAAGCGGTCTTGATTATCCTTCCTCAGGTCCTGAGCACGCTTTCCTTCAGGAGCTTGGCAGAGTTAAATATGACGTTATCGACGACGAGGAAACTATTGACGCATTCTTTAAGCTTTCCCGCCTTGAGGGCATCATTCCTGCAATCGAAAGCTCTCACGCCTTTGCTTACGGAATGAAGCTTGCAAAGACAATGGACCACGGCTCAATTCTTATTAACCTCTCCGGCAGAGGCGACAAGGATATGGACTACATCATCGAAAAATACGGCATCAGATAAAAAGTTAAAGGACATACAACCATTGGTTGTATGTCCTTTTTTTGTAGTTTAAATAGATTACTCCTGATTTTGTTTTGCAGT